>JACIXH010000365.1 GCA_014360565.1 Nocardia sp. | reverse complement strand
GTAGGTCCGCGACGCCGACGCCCCGCCGGAACGGTAGTCCGGCGGGGCGTCGTGCTCACCTGATCACTCAGGCGACTTTGCGGGCCGGTTCGCTGCGATAGCGGGTGACCGGGCCGTTGATGCCGAGCAGGCGCCAGGTCAGCTTGGCGACCGGGTTCATCAGGCCACTGTTGGTGGCCAGCGCGCGCACGTCACCGAAGATGTTGCGCATCGTGGTCTGCGATTCGTCGCTGCTCCAGTAGGCATCGCGCATGACCTCGGCCGGGATGTCGAACTTCTCGACGAATTCCTTCGGCGGCGTCATGATCATGTCGAGCATCACCCGCATCGCGATCGGGAAAGCCACCGACAGCACCGCTTTGGCGATCGGGTTCATGCCGGGCACGTTCCGTCGCAGGTATTCGTGGGCGAAGGAGATGTGCCTGGCCTCCTCGGCCACGTGGATCTGCATGACGCGCTGCACCATCGGGTGCAGATCGACGCCGGCGCGCAGCAGCGACTTCTGCAGGTGATCGATGGGCTCCTCGCCGCCGAGGATCATCGTGAAGAAGAGCTCGGGGAAGTACTTCACCGCGGGCCAGATGGCCATCGTGAGCTTGCGATCGATGGTGCCCATGCCGACCACATCGCGATAGCCGATGCGGTTGATCATCTCCTGGAACATCATCGTGTGGTTGCACTCTTCGGCAGCCTCGTGGGTGATGTAGCGGAATTCCGGGTCACCGTTGGGGACCGATACCAGATACTGCATCAGCCCGCGGATCAGCAGCTGCTCGAAATCCAGGCCCACCTTGGCGATGCCTGCCTGGCGCCACATGCCGATGGCGATCTGCTTCTCGATCGGCTGCGCCTTGTACCAGGGGTGACGACCCAGCGGGTCCTCCTCGGGCATGATCCAGCGCGGGTCGCCGCTGTGCACGGCGAATTCCGGTGATTCCCAGTCGATGTCGACATACGGGTCGAAGTGCCGGTTGACCGAGCCTTCGGACAGATTGCGCAAGATCTCGTGGTATTCGGGATCGGTGGCGGTGTTCTTGATCGTCGACAGCATCAGCGGTGTCTCCTTAGGTATGGCGCGCCTCCCACTTTATATGAGACTTTGAGTCTCATACAACTCGACGGGGCTGAAGTAGCACTCTCTGCGCGATCTACCAGCACCGACGTACGATGAAGCGTCGCAGGACACGCCCAACGGTTGACCAGTCAGCCAGCGCACCTGGCTGTGAACGGGCGCGATCCCACGGGGGTCACGCACCGAGAGAGCGAGGAATCCGATGGTTCGTTCGACCCCAGCCAAGGCCGTCTGGCCAGCACTGCGCGTTGATTCCTGGTCCGAAACGCGCGACACACTGCACATGTGGTCGCAGATCATCGGCAAGCTGACGATGGCGGGGACACCGCTGGTCAACCACTGGTGGAATGTCACGTTCGCGGTCAGCGCGCGCGGGATGTCGACCGGTGCGATTTCCGTCGACGGTCGCCTGCTCGACATCGAATTCGACTTCGTCGACCACGAACTCGTCTTGCGCAGCAGCGACGGCCGCCATGCCACGATCGCCCTGCGCCCGCGCACCGTGGCCGACTTCTACGCCGAACTCGGCCACGTGCTCGGCCGCCTCGACATCGTGGTCGACATCGAGGCCTCACCCAACGAGGTCGACCCGGCCATTCCCTTCGCCGAGGACACCACCCACCATTCCTACGACGCGGACGCCGTCCACCTGTTCTGGCAACAGCTCGTCCAGATCGAGCGAGTGTTCCAACGCTGGCGCGCCGGGTTCGCCGGGAAGACCAGCCCGGTGCACTTCTTCTGGGGCTCCTTCGACCTGGCCTGCACCCGATTCTCCGGCCGCCCCGCGCCGTTGCACCCCGGCGGCGCGCCCAACTGCGCCGATTGGGTGATGGAAGAGGCCTACTCCCGCGAATGCGCCAGCGCGGGCTTCTGGCCCGGCGGCACCGAAGGCACCTTCTACGCCTACTCTTACCCGGCACCCGACGGCTACGCGGACCGGCCCGCGGGTCCCGACGGCGCGCAATGGGACACCACGCTCGGTGAATTCGTGCTGCCCTACGACGTCGTTCGTAAGTCCCCCGACCCCGATGCCACCCTCCTGCACTTTCTCGACACCACCTACGCTTCCGCCGCCGACCTCGCCGGTTGGGACCGCTCGCTGCTCGAGGTCGATCCACACCGCCTCGACCGGCGACTACACCTCGATGACACCACCGCGCTCTGACGCCGGCGAAGTCACATCTCCCGCAACAGTTCTGTCAGCAGCGTGGGGTCGACCCGATAGGGAGTGTTGAAGCCCAGCCGCTCGACCATCCCGTCGTAGCGCTCGTGCAGTTGCGCTGCCGCGCGGGCGGGGTCGGTGGCTGTGATCGCCACGGCGTCGAGGAAATCGTCGTCGATGAGATCGGCCATCCGATCCCATTCCCCGCTCTTGGACATCGCTTTCAGCCGGGGCCCGAGTTCGGCCCGGTCGTGGAGCTCGAGAATCGGCCAGTAGGCCGGTGTCGATCCGTAGAACGCCAACTGCTTGCGGATCGCCTGCCTCGCGGTGGCGAGTTCGCTCGCGGATCTACCCGTCGCGACCATCGCCGAATGGTGGATAACGATGTCGCCCACGGGTTTCCCCACGCGTGCCGCGCCCTGCGCCAGGGCGGGCATGGTCACCTCGCGCAAGAACCTCGGGGTGCAGAACGGGTGCGACATGAATCCGTCGGCGACCTCGCCCGCGACCGCGGTCATTGCCGGCCCCACGCCCGCGAGATAGATCGGCGGCGGGCCGAACCCGTCCACCTCGGAGGCCGCAGGCCGAAACAGTGGCGGCATCAAGGTGTGCTGATAGAACTCACCCTGGTAATCGAGCCGCCCGCCCTGCTCCCAGCTCGCCCAGATCGCCCGTACCGCCAGCACCATGTCGCGCATCCGGTCGGCCGGTCGGCTCCACGGCATCGAATAGCGCCGGGTGATGTGCGCGCGGATCTGGCTACCGAGACCGAGCACGAAGCGCCCGCGCGAGAACGCCTGCAGATCCCAGGCGATGGTGGCGAGCAACAACGGATTCCGGGCGAACGCCACCGCGATCGACGTACCGATCTCCACCCGCTCGGTGTGCTCGGCGGCGAGCAGCAGCGGCAGAAACGGGTCGTGCGCCCCTTCGAACGTCCAGATGCCCGCGTACCCCGCGCTCTAGGCGCCCGCGGCATCCTTACCCATCGTGGCGAGCCCACCGGTCAACGTCGTATCGATCTTCAACGCCCGAATCCCCTCAACATCGTCTGCCGTTCGTCCGGCGATGTTGGTGACAACGCGGAACAACCGACGCGAATCGGATGACTCGCACCGGTTGTTTGTCTACCAGGTCACTTCAGTTCGGAACCGGTCTTTCCGAGGACCCGGCGGACCACGATCGCAGGCACGGGATATCCGGGAAGACCGGAGAAACCGCCGGTGTAGGTCAGTCTGTCGCTACGGCGGTGTTCTGATTGGCGGTGAGCATCCAGGCGCCGTCTTCTTTGGTCATCACATACATCGGCGTCCCCTGGCCCCACAGCTCGCCGTCGAGGGTGAAACCGCTCTGCCGGACCTTCACCGCGGCGACATCCGGCCGCAGGAACAGCACGTGCTCGACCTCATAGGTCGCTCTGCCTCGTGTGCTGGCACCGGGCAGTACCTGGGCGGTGAACTCGGCGATGGCCGGGCGGCCGAAAAGGCGGCGGCCGTCGCCGGTGGTCCAGATCGCGTCGGCGCGGAAGAGCGCACTGAATTCGGTGGCCAGTTCGTTGGCCTGGGCGTGCTCGACGGACTCGACGACGGCGCGGATGGCGGCCAGTTCTCTGTCGAGATCATCGGGGGTCTGTCCGGTCACGGTGGCGATGTCGTTGCTCATGACGCCACTCTGCAACCTCGACCTGGCTTCAGGTCAACGGTCGGTGATGCACCACTCACGATTGCCGTTGCCCGGCGCGCCGACCTGACCGATGCCCCAAATGGACGCAGCTGGTGCCGTTCCCGGCCTGAGAGCCCGTGAGCTCGAATCGGACGGCTTCCGGAAACAAGAAATCCGGTGCGAGTCAGCAGTCGACTCGCACCGGATTTCTGTTGTCTACCAGGTCACTTCAGTTCGGAGCTGGTCTTTCCGAGGACGCGACGGGCCACGATCAGCTGCTGGATCTGCTGAGTGCCTTCAAAGATGTCGAGG
>JACIXH010000364.1 GCA_014360565.1 Nocardia sp. | reverse complement strand
TGGCGTCGGCTCGCGGCCGTTGCCGCCACCAGAGCGTGGTGATCACTCGCCCGGTCAGCGGTGGCCGCGGGCTCGGTAGTGGCGGCGTTGGAACTTGGTGATGTCGCGCCAGACCTTCTCGCGTTCGGCGGCCAGGCGTTTGTCGGTTTTGGCTGCTTGGTACTCGTTCTCCTTGGCGAGTTTGCGGTAGCTGGCCAGGCGGCGTTCGGGCAGCGTGCCGTTGTCGACGGCGGCCAGGACCGCGCAGCCGGGTTCGGACTCGTGCGCGCAGTCGGCGAAACGGCAATCGGCGGTGAGGGATTCGATATCGCTGAAGGTCTTGCTGAGGCCCTCGGCGGCGTCGTAGAGGCCGATTCCGCGCAGACCCGGCGTGTCGATCAGCGTGCCGCCCCCGGGCAGCGCCCGCAATTCGCGGTGCACGGTGGTGTGGCGGCCCTTGCCGTCGACCGCCCGCACCGCATGGGTGGCGAACACTTCCGCGCCGAGCAGCGCGTTGGCGAGGGTCGACTTGCCCGCGCCGGACGGACCGATCAGCACGACGGTGCCGTCGAGCAACGCGGTCAGCACATCCAGCCCCACCTCGGCGGCGGCGCTCACCGCGAGTACCGCCGCACCCGGCGCGATCGCGCGCACCACGTCGAGCGGGATGTGCTCGGCCGCATCGGCTTTGGTGAGCACCACGATCGGCTGGGCGTTGCTCTCCCAGGCGAGGGCGAGCATCCGTTCGATCCGACCCAGGTCCACATCGCCGTCGGCGGCGGTGCAGATCAGCACGGTGTCGACATTGGCGGCCAGCACCTGGGCGACCGAACGCCCCGACGCCGAGGACCGCACGATCGCCGAGCGTCGTGGCAACAGCTGTCGCACAGTGCCTTCGGCGTCGAGGCCGACCCAGTCCCCGGTACACAGACCGGGGAGGTCGCGGGTACAGGTGGCTCTGGCCGGTCCGCTCGGTGTCACCACATCGCATTCGCTGCGGTCCATCCGGACGATCCTGGCCGGTACGCGTTCGGGGGCGAGCTGGGGGAGGTATTCGTTGGCTACGGCTTCGGTCCAGCCGTAAGGGACGAGACGGTCGTAGTCGACCATGATGGGGAATCCTTCGTCGGGTGCCGAACCCGAACGAGCGGATTCAGCGAGGTGAGGTGATGTCCGGAGCAACCAGGGCGGGTGCACAAGCACGCCGACCGGGCACGGCAATCCACACGTGTGTGCTCACGGACATCCACCTCCTCTCCAACGTTCGACCTCGACTTTGTCCCAGGCCCGAGGACTCCGCAACTGATTTTCGTACCTCCCGGGCAGCCGCCACCCGTGGTCACGGCCGTGCCGCGACCAGCTCGGCCCGACTACGGCACGAAGACCTCGACCGACTGCGGCAGGTTCGGCCGGTCGGTGCGTACGGTCAGCTGCACCCGGCCCGGGCCGGTATCGGCGAGGAAGATCGTGGGGTAGGTGCTCGTGCGCCCGGCCGGGATGAAGTGGGTCACCGAGCCGGTGTTGCCGTGGTCGAGGTTGTGCCATTCGGCGACGAGGTGCACGTCGCAGGCGAGGACGGTCGGCGCCCAGTTGCCCAGCGGGGAGAAGCCCTGGGAGACCCGCAACACCACGGCGTGCGCGGCGCCCGGCGCTTCGGTGTACTCGGCGAGCGGGCCGTCGAACGCGGTGCCCGCCACGTTCAGAATGCCCACACAGACGCCGTCACCGAGGAACGCGACCGGGGCGGTCCGCACCTCGGTCATGGCGCAGGTGCGCGGGCCCACATTGGACCAGCCGAGCTGGCAGGGGTCGGCGGCGTGCGCGGTGCCCGGTGCGGCGAGACAGAGCGCGGCGCCGGCGAGCACGGCCGCCGCGGCGGATGCGAAACTCTTCGTTGCGGTCACACCTCGCATCGTAAGACGCGACGGACGCTCATTACCAGAGCGAACTACCCCCGATTTCCGGGTTATTCCGGTTTGCCGAAATGTTCGTTGCGGCCGAGGGAACGCAGCCGGAACCATTCTTTGAGTCCGGCCGGATCGCGGCGAGTCACCAGGAAGAACCAGGAGAAGCGGATCCACTCCTGCGGCAACAACTTCCGCATACCCGGCTGTGACATCAGGTAGCCGCGGTTGCGGTAGGTGAAGTAGCGCTTCACCGGATCGTCCGGGTATTGGGTGTGCATGCGGCCGCCCAGGATCGGCTTGAACTCCTCGGCGCCGTTGGGGTGCAGGTAGGCGGTCTGCAGACAGGTGCCGAACGGCAGACCCGAGCGGACCAGCCGACGATGCACCTCGACCTCGTCGCCGCGCACGAACAGGCGCAGGTCGGGCACACCGATCAGGTCGACGGCCTTGGCCGAGATCAGCGCCCCGTTGAACAGCGAGGCGATGCCGGGCAGGAAGTCCTCGTCACCGAGCTCGGAGCGCAGCCGCCGCCACACCACGCCGCGGCGCAGCGGGAAAGCGAGGCGATCGGGTTCGTCGATATCGCAGACCACCGGCGACACCTCGACCAGATCGTGCCTGCGTGCGCAATCGATCAGCGTGGCCAGCACTTCGGGACCGTCGGGGCGGCCGTCGTCATCGGCCAGCCAGACCCAGTCCGCGCCGAGGGTGAGCGCGTGCAGCATGCCGAGCGCGAAACCGCCCGCGCCGCCGAGGTTGTGCCGCGAACCCAGGTAGGTCGCCTCGATCGGCTGCTGGGCGACCAGCTCGGCCACCGCGTCCTCGTTGGCGTTGTCGACCACGATCAGATGGTCGACCGGGCGCGACTGCGAGGCCAGCACCTTCAACGACTCGGCCAGCAGTTCCCGGCGCTTGTGTGTGACGACCACCGCGACGATCCGCGCCTGCGGCCCGGTCTCGGTCCGCAGATCGGCCAGTTCCGCGCCCTCGGGCAGCTCGGCGTCATCGGGCAGGACCGCCGCGGGCTCGACCGGCGCCGCGGTCGCCTCCAGCCGGTCGGTCATGCTGAACCCGCCGGGCACACTGGGCTGGCTCTTTTCCGGCCGTTGACCGCTCATACGGTAACTCCGGGCATGCTCGGACGGCCTCCGTGGTTATGCTGCGCTGCCGCCTCCGGCCGTTGACCGCTCATGCCTTGTTCTGCTCCAGTTCCTTCTCGCCCGTCGCGCCCTCGGTCTCCAGCTCACGCAGCACCTGTGCCACGTGATTACCCGCCTCGGGACCCTCGTACGCTCGCACAACTTCTTCGATCCCGCCGTGCAAGCGGATCTGTCCGTGGTCGACCCACATCGCGGTATCGCAGAGTTGGGCGAGGAACTCGTTGGAATGGCTGGCGAAGACCAGGATGCCCGAGCGTGCCACCAGTGATTGCAGCCGTTCGCGGGCCTTCTTCATGAACTCCGCGTCGACCGCGCCGATGCCCTCGTCGAGCAGCAGGATCTCGGGGTCGATGGAGGTCACCACGCCCATCGCCAGCCGCACGCGCATGCCGGTGGAGTAGGTGCGCAGCGGCATCGACAGGTATTCGCCGAGTTCGGTGAAGTCGGCGATCTCGTCGATCTTGGCCAGCATCTGCTTGCGCGTCTGGCCGAGGAAAAGCCCGCGGATGATGATGTTTTCGTAGCCGGAGATCTCCGGGTCCATGCCGACCCCGAGATCGAACACCGGGGCTACCCGGCCGCGGATGCGGGCACTGCCGCGCGAGGGCTCGTAGATGCCCGACAGCAGCCGCAGCAGCGTCGACTTGCCCGCGCCGTTGTGGCCGACCAGACCGATCCGGTCGCCCTCTTTCAGCGAGAGGTTGATGTCGCGCAGCGCCTCGACGACCACGACATCGGAGCTGTTGCGTCCGATCGCACCGCCCGCCTTGCCCAGGAACGCCTTCTTCAGCGACCGCGACTTGGCGTCGAAGATGGGGAACTCGACCCACGCCTCATGGGTTTCGATACTCACACGGCTCATCGGAGTCTGCTCCTAAACCCAGTACGGGACGCGGGCACGGTACTGCTTGAGCGCCAGGATCGCGACGATCCAGCCGATCAGCGTGATCACGCCGACGATCACCCAGTGCCGCAGCGCCGACGGTTCGCCCAGCAGGGGCGCGCGCACGATCTCGAGGTAGTGGAAGGTGGGCACGATCTCGACCAGCCGGGCGCGATCGCTCATCCCGCCGACCGAGTTCTCCAGCGCCTTCGTCGACCACATCACCGGAGTCAGCACGAACAGCATCAGCGTCATCGAGCCGAGGATCGGGGCGATGTCGCGGTAGCGGGT
>JACIXH010000363.1 GCA_014360565.1 Nocardia sp. | reverse complement strand
CACCAGCGGGTTGAGCACCGCCAGCCACAGCGCCACGGTCGGCTTACCGCCCAGATGCTTGGTCAGGTACGGAACAGCCCACATCATCAGCGCCAGTCCCGGCAGCATGGCGAAGCGAAGGGCGATGGTCCCGGCGATCACATTGTCGCCGGTCAGTGAGGTGATCGCACGGCCGATCAGCAAGAACACCGGGCCGTACGGCGCGGTGGTTGTGGTCCAGACCGTGCTCACGTTGTCGAGCAACACTCCGGGATTGGCGACGGGACCCACCTGATAGGGGTCGAAACCGTCTCGCAGCAGTGCGCCCTGAGCTAGGTAGGAGTAGACGTCGCGGCTGAACATCGGCGCCGCGAACAGCAGCGGGGTGATCCAGATTCCGACGATCGCCCGCAGTTCGTTGAGCGTGACGGTGGAGTGGCCCTTGCCGATCGTGGTGCGGCCCAGCCGAACCCACGCCGTGATCATCATCAGCACGCCGATCCAGATCAGGATCGTCGACAGCGCGTATCCGTGGCCGAACCGCAGCCAGGACAGGTGCAGTGCCTCGAGCAGTGGGTCGCGCTTGCGGACTGCGCCCGCGCCGAACCCGCCGAAGGTGATCATGGTCGCGCCGAAGAACCCCATGAGGGCCGCGTGGCCTTCGGGGCTGCGGGCGAACTCGCCTGCGGTGCGAAGCCAGGTCCGAACGCCGGGGTCGGTTCGAGCCGGTAGGTGACGCCGGCGCTCGAGTATGCGCGTGTTGTCCATGGTGCCTACGGTCGTCTCGGGGGGCGGCATGTTCGGTCGGTCCCCCCGGATGGTCGGCGGTCGTAACCGCGAGCTGATAAGTCGGCCGTCAGTTTACGGCTTCAAGTTGGAACACTAACCCGGTGGTCGGTAGTGGTGTGCGTCCGGCTGCCGGTGATTCGTGTAGCGGCCAGCTTGCCCGACAACAGTGTGGTGGGCACTCCTACCCCCGGAGTGGTGCCGCAACCTGCGAGAACAACGTTGTCCACACCCCTTAACAGATTACGCGGGCGGAAGGGCCCGGTCTGCCGGAACAGGTGCGCGATCGAGAACGGCGTACCCGCGATCATGCCCTGGGCGGCCCAGGTGGCGGGAGTGTCGAGGTGGTCGACCCGGAAGTGCTCGGTGATGCCGGTGTAGCCGCGTCGTTCGAGTGCCGCGAGCAGTTCGCTCAGGTAGAACGGGCCGAGCCGGTCCCAGTCGAGTGGGGCGGCGATCAGGTTGGGGCAGGGGGCGAGCACCGACAGCGGTTCGAAGCGCCCGCCCGCCCGGTCGACGAACTGGGCAGGATCGGTCAGCGCGGGCCGCGTGAGCAGCAGCGACGGATCGCTCATGAGCTGCCCGCGACCCTTGCGCGCGGCGATCTCGGTGAACGTCTGCGCCCAGGCGGCGCCGAAGTCGATGGTGTGGTGGGCCTGCACAGGCCATCGCGCCGCGACCTCGACGGGGACGGTGCCGTGGGCGACCACGGCCGACGGGGACGCGCGCAGACCGCGACGAGGACGCAGGCCGAATCGGGGCAGTGAGCCGATGTCGGCGGTGAGGACCACCCAGTCACAGGCGTAGCTGTGCCCGTCGACGGTGCGCACGGCGTGCACGCGACGGCCACGGCGCGATCCGCCTGCGCCGCGCTCGCGGGTCGGGTCATCGGTGCGGAGGCTGTGGGGTGCGCCGCCCTTGGACGGGATCTCCGGCACCCGTCGAGGCCGCGTCCCGGTCGTGTAATCGAGGCCGTCGACTTCCGCGTTCAGTACGAGGTTTCCACCCGCGGCCGTGAATGCCTCGGCGAGTGCGGTGGTGATCGCGCGCATCCCCCCTTCGGGGAAATGGACGCCGAGGCAGGTGTCCATGTTCGGGATCGCGCCGTAGACCGCCAGCGCGTCATCCGGTGACATGCCCGCATACAGCGCTTGGAACGTGAAAAGCCTGGTCAGTCGCTCGTCGCGCAGATAGGAGCGCACGCGAGGCCCCAGCTTGCCGAACCCGCCGAGCCCGGCGAGCGCGACCAGCGCGGCCCTGGCCCGTGGCGTGCGCACCATGTCGAGCGGCGAATTGAAATCGGCGTTCATGAACTCGTCGAACTCGGCGTCGTAGATACGGCCGAGCCAGTCGCGCAGGCGCCGATAGTTGCGGGCTTCAGCAGGCCCGCAAGCGCTGTCGACCTCGGCGGCCATCTGCTCCGCGTCGTCGAACACGCGGATGTCGCTGCCGTCGGCGAAGCGCGCGTGATAGGCGGGCGTGAGGCGGTGGATGCGCAGACCGACGCTGTCGCGGGTGTGCCCCACGGCGGCCAGCGCGTCATCGATCACCTCCGGCAGCGTGAGTACCGTTGCACCGCTGTCGATCTCGTAGTCGTCGAACCGGTAGCGCCCGACCCGTCCGCCCGGATGATCGGCCCGTTCCAGCACCGTCACCGCATAGCCGGCGCCTCGCAGATGCAGCGCGGCGGCCAGACCCGCCAGTCCGGCACCGACGACAACAACGTGATTCGCTTGTCCCACGACACTTTTCCTATCAGGCTGCGCGACGGGTGGCGGCCAAGGCCATGGCGTGCAACAACCGCTTGGCCTGCGGCGTCGCGGAACTGGCGGCGATGGCGGCGAGCCCGGTATCGGTGAGCTCGGTGATCCGGCGCTCGACATCGTCGACCGCGCCCAGCTCGGTGAGCACCGTGCGTAGCCGGTCGACGGCGGCATCGTCGAGATCGGTCCCCAGGCCCGCCCGGATCAGTGCCCCGGAGGCCGCGTCGGCCCGGCGCAGCGCCTCCGCGATCAACACGGTCCGCTTGCCTTCTCGCAGGTCGTCGCCCGACGGCTTGCCTGTCACCGCCGGATCCCCGAACACCCCGAGCAGGTCGTCGCGCAGCTGGAACGCGATCCCCACGTCGGTGCCGTAGGTCCGCAGCGCGTCCACGAGGACGTCGTCGGCGCCCGCCAGCGCCGCACCGAGGTGCAACGGCCGCTCGATGGTGTACGCGGCGGTTTTGTACCGGTTGATCCGCAAGGCGGCCTCGACCGATTCGTCGCCGCCGGCCTCGCCATTGATATCGAGCAGCTGGCCGCCGAGCACCTCGGTGCGCATCCGCGCCCACACCGGCGCGAACCTGGCCAGCGCCGCCGGGCTCAACCCGGCCTCGTGGACCAGGTCGTCAGCCCACGCCAGCGCCAGATCGCCGATCAGAATCGCCACGGCCGAGCCGTAGGCGGCGCCGTCGCCGGGCCAGCCCGCCGCGCGATGGCGATCCTCGAAATCGATGTGCACGGTCGCGAACCCACGCCGAGTCCGCGAGGAGTCGATGATGTCGTCGTGCACGAGCGCGCACGCCTGCACCAATTCCAGCGCCGAACAAGCGGTGAGCACCGCGGCCGCGTCGGGCCCGCCGGGGTCGCCGCCGGCGCCGAGCCAGCCTGTCCACGCGAACCCCGGCCGCGTTCGCTTGCCGCCACGAACGACGAACTGCTCCAGCGCTTCGACGGCATCGACGAACACCGGCCCCAGCGGCTCGACGATCGCACGCCGGGTGGCGAAGAAGCTGATCAGTACGTGTTCGACAGCGGCGACGAAGGCCGGTGTGCCCGGTGCCAGGGTGACGAGGTCGACCGAGGTCAGCGCGTCGGCGGCGGACCGGGAGAGCGGGGTACCGATTCCGGCGGACAGGGCGGCCTCCAGGGGCGAAGTGGGCGAACAGCGGGACCGGGTTTCGCACTCGGCGTGCGGTCACCGGTGTTGGGTCGAACGATACGCGGGCGCGGGCGGTGCCTTTCCGGCGCACGTCGCCGCTGCGACGGAGCCCACACCCGGTGTTTCGGCGACCGCTGCCCCTGCGTCCATAGGACTTGACGACCGAGCGGCCTCTCCTCTACCCGGTCGAGGGCGCGGGCGCGGTCTCGACCGGCAGTCGATGACCGGTCGGCGCCGGCGCGTCACCGCCTCCCACTAGACTGAGCCGGTGGATTTCGACAATGGACGGGGAAGTTCGACCCCAGATCGACCCGCCCAGCGGCCGTCGATCGTCTCGAACACCCCCTCGGTGGTGCAGAGTCTGCGCACTCACTCGGGCAACGGCGTGCCGTTCTCCGTGGAGTTCAACCCCCCGCGCGACGAGGCGGGCGAGGCCCGGCTGTGGCGCGCGGTGCGCGAGTTCGAACGCATGCACCCCGCCTTCGTGTCGATGACCTACGGCGCGGGTGGTTCCACCCGCGACCGTACTGTCCGCATCACCGGCGCCCTCGCGCAGGAAACCACGCTGCTCCCGGTC
>JACIXH010000362.1 GCA_014360565.1 Nocardia sp. | reverse complement strand
GGCGCACGAGATCGATGGGCGCGCCTGGGTCGTCGACCTGCTCGAGGTCGACGCGTTGGCGCAGCTGCGGCTCGAGATCGACATCCTGATCAACAATGCCGGAGTGCAAAGTGTCAGTCCCATCGAGGATTTCGCGCCGCGCCGGTTTCGGATGATGCAGACGCTGATGGTCGAGGCGCCGTTCCTGTTGACCCGCGCCGCTCTCCCGCATATGTACGAGCGAGGTTTCGGGCGGATCGTGAACATCTCGTCGGTGCACGGGATTCGCGCGTCGCAGTTCAAGGTCGCGTACGTGACCGCGAAACACGGACTGGAAGGGCTCTCGAAAGTCACCGCGCTGGAGGGCGGCCCGCACGGCGTCACCAGCAACTGTGTCAGTCCCGGCTACGTGCGGACACCGTTGGTGGACAAGCAGATCGCCGAGCAGGCCGCCGCACACGGGATCGCGGAGCAGCAAGTCCTCGAGCAGGTGCTGCTCACCGAGAGCGCGATCAAACGGTTGATCGAGCCGGAAGAGGTCGCGACCTTGGTCGGTTGGCTCGTCTCCGACACCGCCGGCATGATCACCGGCTCCTCCTATCTGATGGACGGCGGATGGAGCGCCCGATGACCGCGATCGCGGCGGCGTGATCGACCGGCGCCGGCGGGGCCTGGGACCCCTCGATCGCGGGAAGGGGCGTGTCCGACTGGGAGGCGGGCCGGCTTCAGGGGAGTGAATGAACCGATTGAACGGTGCCGACCCGCCTGCAATCCATTCGTTGACGCCAACCGGCGTGGATGGGGCCGAATCCGGGTCCGGTGGAGCAGGGTGCGCCGCGTCGGCGAGTCAGTGGAACAGAGCGGTGAGGTCGACGGTGGCCGCCATGGCTGCGGCTCCCGCGTCGTTGAGGTGCATGCCGTCGCCGCTGTCGAAGTCGGTGCGGATGTAGTCCGGGCGGTCGGGGTCGGCCACGGCGCGGTCGACGTCGAAGATCGAGTCGAAAACGTCGGTGGCGCGCAGCCATTCGTTGACGGCATGGCGAGTCGGCTGGGTTTCGGCCAAGGGCATGCCGGGGTAGACGCAGCCGGCATAGGGGCCGATCGTGGCGGCGTGGATGCGCAGCCCGGCGGCACGGGCGCGATCGGCCAGGCCGGTGAACCCTGCGATCAGTTCTTCGGCGGTGGCCGCAGGCTGGCCGCCCATCGCGCCGAGGATGAGATCGTTGATGCCGAAATTGATCAGAATGTCGGTGACACCGGGCACCTGCAGCGCGTCGGAATCGAAACGGCGCGAACCTGATTCGCCGACCTCCTCGGCGGTGAGGCGGTTGCCCGCGATGCCGTTGTTGACCACCCAGCCCCGGGTGAGGCGGGCGTTGAGGACATCGACCGAGCGGCGGTTGGCGCTGAGCGTGGTGCCGACACCTTCGAACCAGGAGTCCCCGAACGCGACCGCGATCGGCGGTTGTCCGGTCACCAGCACGTCGATGCCGGTGACGAAGAATCGCATCGGAACCTCCTGCGCACCGGTCAGTTCCACATCCGAGGCGCGGTCTCCGGCGACGATGTAGGCGATCTCGCCGGGCTGGTGGGAGAAGGTCGCCAGGCCGGTCGGTTCCGGCAGGTAGAGGCTGAGCAGCAGATCTTCGCCTGCGGCGACCGGCAATTCGATCGCATCGCTCACCACGTCGGCACCGGCGGCGATGGTGATCGTCGCCGAGCCGTCGAAGGTGACTTCGCGATCCTCGGTGATCGCCGAATCGGTTTTGCGTCGGGCGACGCGTACGGCCCCGATCCGCAGGGGCGCGCGGCCGTAGCGGTTGGTCAAGCGCACCCGCACTGCGTCGCCGCCGCCTGCCATGCGCAGGACGTGGCGCACGGTTTCGTCGCCGAACTCCCGTGATTCGGCGAGCTTGATCTGCTCCGACGGGTCGATGACGCCGGTCCGGAAGCCGGCGACCCACGTGTTGTGCTGCATGATCTCTCCAGTACTTGCTGCGCGGAATAATGCGTAGGCATAGGTATACGCTCCAAGTATTCCGCGTGTCAACTATCCCCATGGCAAGTATCGATTAGACTGCCCTGATGCCCGAACTGTTCGACGACCCCCGATTCACCACCTCGGGCCTGCTCTTCGAGGCCCACAGCGGCTTGATCGCCAAGCTGGAGCCGATTTGGAAGGCGCACGGCCTGTCCGGCCTCGATCTCAATGCGCTACTGAGGCTGAGCCGCTCCCCGGGGCGCCGCCTGCGGATGTCGGATCTCGCCACTCAGACCGAGCTCTCCACCAGTGGCGTGACACGCCTGGTCGACCGGCTGGTCGGCGCGGGCCTTGTCGAACGACAACTCGACCCAGCTGATCGCCGCAGTGCCTACGCGGCGCTGACCGATGCGGGCGTGCGCCGCCTCGAGCAGGTCCTTCCCGACTACCTCGCCGCCCTGGAGCAATGGCTCACCGGGTTGCTCAGCCCCGCTCAGCTCGACGGCTTGATCACCGGCCTGCGCGTGATCCGTGACGCCACGAACCCCGCAGCCACGGCGTTGGCCGATCGGCCCTGAGCAGAGTCGCCCGAGCCCGACCTCGGCGAGTTCGAACGGCATGACCCGGGCGGATCCCGATCGCCGGCGACCGTGCCGGACCGCACGATTTCGAAAGCGCTCCCTCGGTCGCAGCTGTCAGGGTATCGGTGCGCCGCTCGGAAACCGCAGCGGCCGATCCCGAGAGGACAGATATCGTGAAGATCCCATCGGCGATACTGGCAGGCGTGGTTGTGCTGACGATCAGCGCATGCACGATGCAGTCGGCGTCCAGCGAAACAGACACTGCTCGAACAGGTTCCGGCTTCGATCCGGCTGCTGTGCAATCCGCGCTCGATGCGGTCCGCGACGCGGGGATGACCGGTCTGCACATAGAGGTGCGTGACGGCGACCGAGTGTGGAGCGGCGCGTCGGGGGTTGCCGACATCGCCTCCGGCGAGCCGATCCGGCCCGACATGCTCCACCGGGTCGGCAGCATCACCAAGACGTTCGTCGCGGCCGCCATCATGCAGCAGGTCGAGCAGGGACGGATCGGGCTCGACACACCGATCGGCGACTACCTACCGCACCTCGTCCCCGGTGAGCGTGGCGCCGCGATCACGGTGCGGATGCTGCTCGACCACACCAGCGGGCTGGCCGAGCACCTGCCGTACTCGTTCCCTTCCCTGGCAGGCTTTTTCGGCGGAACCGAGCTGTCTTCGGAGAGCTTGGACGAGCATCGGTTCACCCAGTTCGACCCGGTCGAGCTGATCGCAACGGGCGTCAACGCGCCCGCCAGCGGTCAGCCGGGAGCGACCCCCGGCGTGTACTCCAACACCAACTACTTCCTCCTGAGCCAGCTCCTCGAGCAGGTCACCGCAACAGCATTCCAGACCTATATCGCCGAGAATGTGATCGAACGTGCCGGACTCGAGCACACCGGTTTTCCCGACGGGCCGACCCTCACAGCTGCGCACCCGCGCATGTACGAGGCGCTGTTCGGGATGATCGATCCACCGCGCGACTACAGCGTCTACAACATGTCCTGGGCCCTGCCCGGCGCCGGCCTGGTCTCGACCACGGCGGACCTGAACCGCTTCTACCGCATGCTGCTCGGCGGACAGATCGTGAGCCGGGAATCGTTGGCGCAGATGCAGCGCACGGTGCCCGTCATCGCCCTGGACGGCAAGCAGATCGAATACGGCCTGGGCCTGCATCGGGTGCAGACCCCGGACGGCGAAATATTCTGGGGCCACGACGGCAGCGTCTTCGGCGCCCAAGCGATATCTCTCACCAGCGCCGATGGTGTCCGCCAGTTGTCGGTCGCGACAAACCTCGTGCGGTGGAACGAGATGGGGGCCGACGGATTGCCGAAGCCACATCCCATCGACGACGCCCTCGCCGCGCTCTATCGAGTTGCTATGGGCGACAAGTAGTTCCTTCGGCCGACGTACCCACCGAGAAGTCGACCGGCTCCTCGCCTCCGCCATCGAGCGGGCAGATCAAGCTTCGCAGTACACACGAGAATGGCGTCATCGAGGATGACGCCATTCGTCGTATCCGCACTACTCACCATGCGTGCCGATTCTGCCGACGATCAGCGCACGGTGCTGTCGAACCGTTCGGCGACCATGTCCTGGGTGAGGCCGTAGTCGGCCAGGGAGTAGTGGTGGGTGGGTTTGCGTGCGCCGGTGCGGCTTTCGTTGTCGAGTGTGGTGATGGCGGTTCGGGCTTCAGGGGTCATGGCGGTTCCGGTTCGGGCGTAGATGCGGTTCACGACGCCGAGGGGGTCTGTACGGAGGTCGTCGAAGTCGACGT
>JACIXH010000361.1 GCA_014360565.1 Nocardia sp. | reverse complement strand
TCGGCGGCCCCTCAGGGCCGCGACTCGAGCGCGCCAGCGCTCCAACAAACACAGCCTCAAACCCCCTGGGACTACTCAACCCCCGGGCAGCACAAACACGACCACCTCAGCCCAACAGCTCCCGCAGATCGGCCACCGCCGTACGCAGATGATCAGCAAAGGCATACATCTGATCAGCCACCGACTTCGGCGTGGCCAGGTAGATGTTCCAGCGATCCGGCAGCAGCACGTAAGCGATGCCGATACACCGCGGGCTGGTCGAGCCGAACCCGAAGTAGCGGATGTACTTCGACGGCGCCGAGCTGGTCGACAGATAATCGTCGCGCATGACCGTCCAGCCGGGGCTGTCGAACAGCGCGATCCGCTCATCGGCGACACCGAGCTGTTCACCGCGGCGACGCTGGATCCACTCCAGCTCCCACAGATGCTGCTCGGGCGCCTGCCCCGCCTGGCATTCCTTGGCCCGCGCGACGTGGGCGGACGCGGCGGTGCGCGCCGCGGCCAGCTTGGTCTCGGCGTCGGCGTCGTCGGACACCATCGCCTCGACGAAGCTCACCATCTCCGGGGTCACCACCCGCATGGCCTCGGTGCGGCCGTTGCGGAACTGCCGGGTGGCGATGGATTCGTAGGTCGCGCCGGTCAACCCCTTGCTGCGCCGGTGGGCGAGCTGGTAGCTGAGCTGAGCGAAGGCATCGGGTGAGATGCCCAGCTTCTTGGCTTCGCCGGTGCCGAAGTCGTCGAACGACACCAGCGAGGTGGCCGTATCGGCGGCGAAGCGGGCGAAGTCGGCGCCCGCGGCGGCGATGTCGGCGCGGGCGGCCGAGTCGAGAACGAACTCGATCGGCTCCACCGAGGGCAGGCCCTGCGATTGCGCGCCGCTGGTGGCGGCGTGGTCCTGCGCGGTTCGTTCGAGCAGCGCGTCGACGAACGACAGCACGGTGGTGCCGTCGAGTCCGCAGTGCTCGATATTGATGCCGGCCTGGCCGTCGGCGAAGACGATGAACGACACCGACTTGTCGAAGTAGCGGTTGCCACTGTCGCCGTGCAGCAGCTGATCACAGGCGTGCAGTTCGTCGCGGGGCGCGAAGTCCTCCAGGCACACCGAGAACAGCGCCGTCTCCACCGCGTCGAACGCCTCGATATTGGCGGGCTCGGTGCGCAACACTTCCCGGCTCCGGGCCCACGCCGCACGGGCTTTCGTGGTGAGGTGCCCGACCGAGGTGTCGGTTGCGGCGGGCTTGGTGCCCCCCTTGATCACCGCGCGCAGCCCGTCGACCACGTCCTCGAAGGCGTACGGCGCACCGTCGGCTCCGATGACGTCCATCCGGAAGATGTTGCCGCGGTAGAAGACCGCGACGTGCCTGGCATCGGAGGGGCCCGGCCACTGCGGGCTGTAGGGCTTGCGGACGCTGTCCTGGATCTCGCCCGGAATCCGGGTCTCGGAGAACAGGTACTTGTTCTGCCACATCGACAGCGCCTGGCCGCGCTGGGTCACCGGCGGAATCTTTTCCGCGTCCAATGCCAGCTTGTAATCGACTGCCGCCCCGATGATCGCGGCGGCCCGCTCGGTCTGCCCGGCGAGGGTGGACGCCGCCAGCGGGGTGTCGTCACGGAACAGGAACACGAAGTTGGCGTTCAACGCGATCCGGTCCCGACGGCCCAGATACCGGGACGGCCAGAATTCGTCGAGCCAGCTGCCGACGCCGGGAGTGGCGTCGTAGTCGGCCAGGGCGGCGTGCAGGGCGCGCCCCGCCCCACCGGGGCGCAGCAGCTCGGCCACCGCGGCCTCGGTGGTGGCGTATTCCTCGGCGCCGAGCAGTGGCTGACACCACTGCAGGAACCGGGCGCAACTGTCGTCCAGACTCGGCAGCGGTACCCGGGGCAGCGTGTCTTCGGCGGCGAACGTGGGTTGGTTCAATCCAAGTCCTCAGGTCTCGATGGGATGCGGGCGGGACAGGAACAGGTTGGCATAGAGCCAGCCTTCGCCTTCGTGGTCAGTGGTGTCGATTCCCTTGGCCGCCAACGCATCCAGCACCTGTTCACGTTCCTGGGCCGAGGCGAACCTCCGCTGCTGGAACATACCGGGACGCTGCTCGCTGCGATAGCCGAGCGCGGCCAGTTCCTCGGCGATGGGACCGAAATCGAACATCCGTAACACGAAATGCGCCATCCACGGTCGCTTGCGCGGATCGGCTTGGGCGACCCTGGACAGGGTTTTCTCGGTGATGTAGCCGACGCATCCGGTGGAGATCACCAGATCGGCGGAGGCGAGCACACGGCGCTGCGCCTCGGTGGGCTCAGTGGCCTCGAGGTCGGCGTGCACGTAGTCGTGCAGGAGTCCGGCGGCGTGGGCGTAGGTCAGCGCCGGGCGTGCGGCGTCCATCCCGATGAAGCGTACGTCGGGCATGAGATCACCGCGCAACCGCTCCCGGTCGGCCGCGATCAGCCCGATCTTGTCGGTGTCGGCGTGATCGCGGTAGTGCCCGGCCAATTCGTCGACGGTGGTGTCGCTGCGCAGCAGTGCCGCGTTCACTCCGTAGGAGCAGCCGAGGTCGAGGACCGTCGGAATCCGGCCCGGTCGTGCGGCCCGCAGCTGGCGCAGCTGCTCGGCGAAGTGCGGCTTGGCCAGCTCCGGGATCCGGTAGTCCAGATCGTTCATCCGCTCGAAATATGCTCGCGGATCAGGACTTTCGTAGATGTCGTCGAAGGATGCTTTGCCGGTGGTGTGCAACGGAACGGACATGGGCGGTTCCTCTCAGTCGAGCAGTCGGTCACCTCGGACGGCGTCGGCCGCGGCGGCCACATGGTCGGGCAGGACACGGCCGAACAGCTGCCTGGTGCGCTCGACAGTGCCGATCACCCCTGGCCGGTCCGTGTAGGCGAAGATCGCCGAATGTCGTTGGCCCGCACCGGCCACCTCGGTGACGCGGTGCAGGGAGAAGCGGCCCTTGAACAGCTGCAGGTCGCCGGGGCGCAGTTCCAGCGCGCGGATGAGCCGCCCGCCCGCCCCGGTGAGCACGGCGCGCACGTCGTCGAGATGCTCGGCGTGCGGGTCGCGGATGTTGGGGCAGTACTCGAAGACGCCACCGGTGTCCGGACGCCGGGTGAGCATGCTGACGGTGAACTCGTTGGTGTCGAAATGCCAG
This sequence comes from Nocardia sp., assembly GCA_014360565.1. Classification (GTDB taxonomy): domain Bacteria; phylum Actinomycetota; class Actinomycetes; order Mycobacteriales; family Mycobacteriaceae; genus Nocardia. The sequence continues at coordinate 1,202 of JACIXH010000361.1, read as the reverse complement.
GGATGCGACATGCCCGGCTCGACCACGTTCAGGCACAGGCCGGCCAGCGGGTCGGCGAACTCGTGCAGGTCGTCGAGTTCGAAGCAGTCGGCCACGAAACGCTGGAACACCGGATCGGTGTAGAGGCGCTGGATCAGCGCGTCGGCGGGGATGCGGTCGCGGGCGACGAAGGCGTTGCCGCGGTCCAGCACGATCCGGGCCGGGTGATCGTCGGGGAGGTCGGTGTCGAGCGGGATGTTGTAGGCGTTGACCCGCTCGGACTTGTAGTGCGCGTGCGGGGCGATCCGCTCCCCCTCCACGCGGAGTGTGTCGAGCAGCTCCGGCCGGATGAACTCCCGCAACACCGTACAGCCGTCCTCGGCGAGTTCGGCGCGGGCAGCCTCGACCGCGGCGCGCCGTCCCGGACCATCGAGATCGATGAGCGGATACCGTGCGATATCGACGATTTCGTCAAGCCCCCGCGTGCCTGTCATGGATTCATTTTGCGGGAACTTTCGCCGACACGCCCGGGGTTTCGGTAAACAGCTCGTATCCCGAACAGATCACAACACTGCTAAATCAACTGTGCGGCAACCGTTTTCGTGAATGGCACTGCGGTTTCGGAACTATCACGGTAGGCTATTTCGCCCTATCTCGCTGGGCCGCCGAAATGTTCAGACACGCGCGTCGAGCGCGGTGGCCAGATCCACGACCGACAAACCGACCAACGACTCCCGGAATACCCGCCCTGGTGCCTCGGGAACCGCGATCTCGCACGGGATCACGATCAGACCGCAGCCCGCACCCTGGGCCGCGAGCGCGCCGGTGGGCGAGTCCTCGATCGCCACGCAGTCGGCGGGTTCGACGCCGAGCAGTTCGGCGGCCCGGCGATAGATGTGCGGTTCGGGCTTGCCGTGCGCCACCTCGTCACCGCAGACCGAGGTGTCGAAGAAGTCCCGGCCGAGGGTGTCGAGCCCGTATTCGGTGAGCGAGCGCTTGGTGTTGGTCACCAGCGCGCAGCGCAGTCCCGCCTCGCGCACCATCCCCAGCGCGTCCTTGGCGCCCGGTCGCCACGGGATCGGACCGAGCATCAGTTCGGTGACCCGGCGCTCGAGGAACTCCCCCGCCGCGACCAGGATCTCCGACGTGGTCTCGACGCCGATGCCGTCGAACAGCATGCGCAGCGCGTTCGGCCCGGAAGCGCCGATCAGGGCGTGGCGGAC
>JACIXH010000360.1 GCA_014360565.1 Nocardia sp. | reverse complement strand
AGAGTGAGCACATCGGACCATTCGAGAGTTTGTCTTGCAAGGTCCAGCAATGCCTTTGGCCCGCCCGCGCACTCGCCGCGGTTGGTGGGCAACACTTCGCCTGCGTAGTTGGGGGTGTCGTGGATCAACCGGGGGTCGTCCTCGTAGCCCGGTCGAACATAGAACCCAGCTTTTTCGCCGCCGCCCCGAATCCGCCATGTGTCCCACATACCTCGCTCAGGGGGCTGTTCGTACATCTCGAACGGGGCGAGTGCTCGAGTGAGGGCAGATTGCACGTCGTCGATCGCCTCCGGTGGCAAGCACACAACCACCCAGATATGCGCCAAAACCCCTCCCTCTGCCATACCGAGCGTATGTCACCGCGCGGATAGGTGTCATTACAGTGCGTTGGCAGCACCCTCACAGGTACACCGAGTACGGCCAGTGCGTGGATTGTTGGTCGGCCGCTGTCGGCTGATCCGAGCACGGCGTGGAGTAGAGCCCCCAGCAGTCATAGCCTGTTCCGTAGCACCATGCGCCGCCGTGCTCGTCTGTTACTCCGTGCCAGCACCAGTGGGCGGCGGTCACTTCGAGCTGGTGCCAGGGGCGCCGTTCGCTGGGCCAAGGTCCAGGTTTGCCCAGCTGGGCCACCTCGAACCCGTTCTGTTGGCGAGGGTGCAATCCGAGCCGTCGCAGTGCGCCGCTGTGGATCTCGACCACGGACCCTGCGGGTGGCAGCGGGCCCGCGCATTCATTCGGTTGCGTCCACCACCGGAACTCGTCTTCGCGCAGGGGGATCCAGTCGATGCCGCGCCGTCGCAGTCAACCTGCCAGGAAGCGACGAGCCGGCAACTTCGGCTGAGTTCCGTACCAGCCGACAGTGATCCAGTCTTGGTCGTACGGAAACTCTGCTGGGCGTGACCGTCCGGCCGAAGTACGTGGCCAGCGCATCGTGATCATGGACATGTGCCCATCATGGCCGATGAAGTCGTGAAGGGATATGCGGTCATCGAGTCGAAAAGTATTCGGGCCGTGGCTGATTCCCGTCGCCCTTCGGGATGTGTGGAACGGTGAACCTGCGCAGCCGAGAACGAGGACCCGACGGGCAACTGTCGACCCGTGTGCTCAGGGGCCGACGGCAGGCCAGGAGGCCGCGTCGGTGTTGCGTGACACCCGACGCAGCAGTGTCACGAGTGTCTGCTGGTCCTGCTCGTCGAGGCCCTCCAGTAGTCGGCGGTCCCGTTCGACGCGGGCGGGTAGTTCGGCGTCGACGAGTTCGCGTCCGGCCGCGGTGAGCTGCAGCAGCACGACCCGGCCGTCACGCTCGAACGGCAGGCGTTCGAGCAGTCCCGTCTTCGTCAGGCGGTCGGCGTGTTTGGTGGTCGAGGCGCTGCTGGTCATGGTTCTCGCGGTGACCTCGCTCGCGCGCAGCGGGCGGTCGGCGCGGGCGAGGGCGCACAGGATCTCGAACTCGCCGCGGGTGACGCCTCTGGGGGCGAGTGCCTGGTCGAGTTGGTGCAGCGACAAGGTGCTGATCCGGTTGATGCGTCCGAGCACGTCGATCGTCGAGGTGTCCAGATCGGGATAGGTTCGCGCCCATTCGGCTCGAACGCCGTCGACGAAGTCGGGGGAGGTGTCGCCCATGCACTCATCCTAGGCGACTGGTTTCACACTATTTCAAATGTATTTTACAAGTAAAGTACTTGTAGAGTGAAGGCGTGCCTACCGCGACTTCTGCCCTCTCGAACCCGCCCGGTGCCCCTGCTTCCCGGTTGCGGCACTCCGGTGGCGCGCTCGCGCACTCTGTCTCGGCATCCACCTGGCGGCGGGCGCTCGAGATGCGGCCCGCCGACGCGACCGTGGCGGCCTCGATGCGCGTCGGCGCCGCCGCCGCGCTGGTATTCGTCGGCTGTGGTCTCCTGGATCTGCGGCAGTACGCGGGCTTTGCGGTGCTCGGTGCGCTGGCGTCGGCCTTCGCGCGGCACGAGCCGATGGTTCGGGTCGCGGCCAAGGTCTCGCTCGTCGGGGCGCTGCTCGTGGCCTTCGTGGCCGGTGGGGGATTGCTCGCGCTCGCGCAGGTGCCGATCTGGGCGGAAGTCGCGCTGATGGCAGTCGGTGCCGCGGTTGCGGCGGCGTCGGTATCGGCCTTTCGGATCACCGGCCCCGGCCCGGTGATCCTCGTCTTCGCGGCCACGGCGGCCGTCGGCTATGTGGCCGCGGCGGGCGACCTCGTCCGCACGTGTCTGGCGGCCGCGATCGGTGCCGCGGTGGGGTTGCTGGCGCTGCTGACGCCCCTGCTGGTCCTGCCGCTCGGTCCGGCCCGACTGGCCGTCGCGCGGGCATTGGCTGCCGTCGCCGCTCTCGATCGGGGTGGGCCGGTGGAACCGGCTCGCGCCGCGCTCGCGCAGGCTCGGGAGAAGGTGGCGCTCAGCAGTGTGCGTGGCAATGACGCGACGCACCGCCTTGAACTGATCGTGCTGCTCGACGAGGCGGAAACCGCGGTCGGCGACTGGCTGGCGGGAGACCCGGCGCGGCTGCGGGAGGTGGCACGACACGAGGCCGAACTGCGCAAGGTCAAGCGGCGCAGCACAATATTGGACGGCAGCGCGTCGGTCGAGGCATCCGCGCTGCCACAGCCGACGGGATTCGTCGCGACGGGCCTGTCCGGTCTGCGCTCACGCCTGGTTCTCGGCAACGCGGCGCGCATCGCCCTCGCCGCGGCCTGCGCGGGATGGTTGGCCGCCGCGGCCGGCATGGACCATCCGCTGTGGGCGTCGATGGGCGCGATGGCCGCGATGCAGGGCGTCACGTATGCGCTGACGGTGGAGCGGGCAATCCAGCGACTGCTCGGCAATGTCGGCGGTGCGGTCATCGGGGCGCTGCTGATCGCCGCGGGTCTCGGCTTTTGGCCGACGGTGGTCGCGATCGTGGTGTTGCAGGTGACCGCCGAATTGACGGCCGCGCGAAATTACGCGCTCACCTCGCTAGCGGTCACGCCGATGGCGTTGCTCATGGTCGGCCTCGGGGGACACATCTCGCCGGAGATCGGGGTGAGCAGGATCGTGGACACCCTGGTCGGCGTCATCGTCGGCGTGATCATCGCCGCCGTGACGATCAGCCGCTCGGATGTGCAGCATCTGCCGGCGCCCGGCGCTGTTGGCCTCGCGGGTTAGCTGCCGAGGTCATCCGACATCGGTCGGGTGGTGGCGATCGGGCGGCGGGGTGAGTTCTTCGACGACGACGAGGTTCCCGCCTGCCTGTTTGGCCCGGTACATCGCCGCGTCCGCGGATTGCAGCAGCCGGTCCGGAGTAGGGCGTGGACATCGAGAACAGACTGTCGCGTCGAAGATCGCTACGCCGACGCTCGCGGTGACCACCACCTCGGTCGCCGAGGGTTGCGCGACCACCCGGCACAACCGTTCGGCCTCGCTGCGCGCGGCAGCCGCGGCGAGTGGGGCGGCCACCACGAACTCCTCGCCGCCGGTCCGCGCCACCACCGCCGCCTCCCCGGCGGCGTCGCGCAAACGGCGCGCGGTCCGAACCAGGACGATGTCGCCGATGCGGTGACCCCAGGTGTCGTTCACGGCCTTGAAGCGGTCGAGGTCGAAACAGATGACGCAGATCGCCCCATCGCGCCCCATCAACTGCGCGAGCTGGTTCTCGAGGCCCCGCCGGTTCAGCAGTTCGGTCAGCGGGTCCGACAGCGACTCCGTGCGAAGCAGCCAATACAGGAACTGGAACGCGGGCACCGCGCTGAACACCGATGCCAGCAGCAATGCGACCGCGAACGCCAGGTGGAGGCCCTCGCCGCCGGTGGCGATCCGCACCGACAACACCAGCACCGACAGCAGTGACCAGGCCGAATGCGCGGCCAGTGCCGGCGCGTTGTGGAAGAAGCTGAGATAACTGCCGGTGCCGAGGAGCAGCACTGTGCCCATCGCGCCGAACAGCCGATCCTGCGACTGCAGGAACTCGATCGTGAACAGCACATCGGCACCGGCGATCAACACCAGCGACTCGGTTTTGCTCGGCCAGGGCAGCAGCCACCAGCGCAGAGCCCACAGCGTCCCGCACGCCATGCCGACCACCGAAGCGACGCCCGGATGGCCGACCGGCCCCACGGGTGTTCCGGCGATCACCGCGCCCATCACCGCGATCGCCGCTCCCGCGATGCCGATCAGGATCTTCAACGGCACCAGCGCCGATCGCGCCGCCAGGGTGCGCACCAGCCAGCGGTAGTCGACCGGGTCGACCCACCAGGCCCGCAGCGTCTCGATGCCGTTCATCGACGCACCCTCGGTCCAGATCGCATGCCCACCTCGCGTGAGAATTCCGGGAATCTTGCCGGCTGATCGGCAGAGTCTAGGTCGGCTTTGCCGC
>JACIXH010000036.1 GCA_014360565.1 Nocardia sp. | reverse complement strand
GGCCGCCACGCCGGGTCGTGTTATCGAGAAGATGCGTGCACCGGCGATAGCGGTCGGCAATGATCGAACCATGTCCACCAACGCAGAATCGGGCGCGTCACCGGCTGCGCACGAGCCGGATCCCGTGCCGTCCGACCACACCGACACCACGAAGCATCGCCGCGCCGAACCCGACCGACCGGTCAAACGGGCCACGCCCGACGCGCTCACCCGGTCACGCACCGGCTATACCTGGATCGCCTTGCTCGCCGCCGCGATCCTCGGCATCGTCCTGCTGATCTTCATCATCCAGAATCTCGACAAGGCCCAGGTCAACTTGCTGTTCTGGGACTTCTCGCTGCCGCTTGGCATCACCGTGCTGTTGTCGGTGATCGCGGGCGCGCTGGTGATGGGATTGGTCGGCGGGGTGCGCATCCTGCAGCTGCGGCACGCGGCCAAGAAGCCCTGAGCGGCGGGCTCAGAGCAGCGCGCTGAGCACCAGCCACGACACGAACGCCGAGGGCAGCATCGAGTCGAGGCGATCCATGATGCCGCCGTGCCCCGGCAGCAACGTGCCCATGTCCTTGATACCGAGCTCACGCTTGATCTGCGATTCGATCAGATCACCCACGGTGGCCACGGCCACCAGGCCGACACCGAGCACCACGCCGATCATCGAGTTGGCTTCCAGCAGCAGGGTGACCGTCAGCAGGCCACCGATCACACTGAACACCAACGACCCGCAGAACCCCTCCCAGGACTTCTTCGGGCTGATCGCGGGCACCATCGGATGCCTGCCGAACAGGACACCGGCCACGTAGCCGCCGACATCGGAGCAGACCACCAGGATCATGAAGGTCAGCACCCGCAGGTTGCCGTCGGGTTCGAGCAACAACAGCGTCGAGAACGCGGCGAGCAGCGGAATCCAGCTGAGGGTGAACAGGGTGATCGCGGTGTCGCGCAGGAAGTTGCGCGGCGCGGTGTTCAGGCCGTGGTCGAACAGCCGCCACACCATGCACACCAGCGTGGTCGCGGCGAACGCGCCGAGCACACCACTCGCGCCCCACGGCCAGCCGGCCCAGAACACCGCCTGACCGCCGACCAGCAGCGGAATCCGCGGCACCAGCACATCGGCCTCGCGCAGCCGCTTGGTGACCTCCCAGGTCGCGACCGCGACCGCGACGCCCACCACGCCGATGAACACCTTGGGCACGAACAGCAGGATCGCGATCAGCGACAACCCGAGTCCGAGGCCGACGGCCAGGGCCGCGGGCAGGTTGCGGCCCGCGCGCGAGGTCGGCCCCTGCGGTGCGGTTCGGGCGGCGTGGCCGCGCCGCCGGGCACGTCTATCGTGTCCGGCATCGGTTCCGGTGCCGCTCCGGTGGCGGCGGCGTCTTCGGCCACGATTGTCCCGTCGCTCAACTCGTCGTTCCGTTCATCCCCCGCACGAGCGGGACTGGCGAGATCTGGCGCTCAGACCTTGAGCAGTTCGGCTTCCTTGTGCTTGACCAGCTCGTCGACCTGAGCCACATACTTGGCGGTGGTCTTGTCGAGCTCCTTCTCGGCGCGCCCGACCTCGTCCTCACCCGCTTCGCCATCCTTCTGGATGCGGCCGAGTTCGTCCATCGCCTTGCGGCGGACGTTGCGAATCGAGACCTTGGCGTCCTCGCCCTTGCTCTTGGCCATCTTGACCATCTCGCGGCGACGTTCCTCGGTGAGCTGCGGCACCGAGATACGCAGGATGTCGCCGTTGTTGGTCGGGTTGACGCCCAGGTCGGAGTTGCGGATGGCGTTCTCGATCAGGCCGAGCGAGCTCTGCTCGTAGGGTTTGATCACGACCATGCGCGGCTCGGGCACGGTGATGCTCGAGACCTGGGTGATCGGGGTGAGCGAGCCGTAGTACTCGATCAGCACACGGGTGAACATGCCCGGGTTGGCGCGACCGGTACGGATGCTGCCCAGGTCGTCCTTCGCTACCGTGACGGCCTTGTCCATCTTCTCTTCGGCATCGAAGAGCGCTTCATCAATCACGACCGAATCCTCCACAGCATCGTCATCGTCATCGTCCGCGGGTGCGGGGTCACGACCGAACCAGGGTGCCGATAGGTTCACCGGCCACCGCGCGGGCAATATTGCCCTCGATCAACAGATTGAACACCAGCATCGGCATCTGGTTGTCCATGCAGAGACTGAAAGCGGTGGCATCGGCCACCTTCAGCCCCTTTTCGATCACTTCCTTGTGCGTGATCTCGGTGAACATGCTCGCGTTCGGGTCGACGCGCGGATCGGCGTCGAACACGCCGTCGACCGCTTTGGCCATCAACACCACCTCGGCACCGATCTCCAGCGCGCGCTGGGCGGCGGTGGTATCGGTGGAGAAGTAGGGCATGCCCATGCCCGCGCCGAAGATCACGACGCGGCCCTTCTCCAGGTGACGCTTGGCGCGCAGCGGCAGGTAGGGCTCGGCGACCTGGCCCATGGTGATGGCGGTCTGCACGCGGGTGTCCACACCCTGCTGCTGGAGGAAGTCTTGGAGGGCAAGGCTGTTCATGACCGTGCCGAGCATGCCCATGTAGTCCGAACGGGCCCGTTCCATGCCGCGCTCCTCGAGCTCGGCGCCGCGGAAGAAGTTGCCCCCGCCGATCACCACGGCCACCTGCACACCGGTTTCGACGATCTCGGCGATCTGCTCGGCCACCGTCTGCACGACATCGGGGTCGAGGCCCACCCCGCCGCCACCGAACATCTCCCCACCCAGCTTGAGCAGCACCCGGTGATATCCAGGGCGGTCGGTACCCGGGTCGGTCATGGGTGTCGGTCTCCTTCGGCGAGGTCGAGAGCGGGGCGAGCAGGCGGCATCTATCCTGCCCTATCAGGGGGCGGTCACCCAGAAGTGGGGTCACCTCTATCCACGAGGAAAGCCCCTCCAGCGCGGCATCACACCGCGCCGAAGAGGCTGTTCGTGGAGTTCAGGCGGATCAGGCCTGGCCGACCTCGAAACGAGCGAAACGCTTGACGTTCACGCCCGCCTCTTCCAGAAGCGCCTTGACGGTCTTCTTGGAGTCGGTGACGGCGGACTGCTCGAGCAGCACGACGTCCTTGAAGAAGCCGTTGACGCGGCCTTCGGTGATCTTCGACAACGCGGCTTCGGGCTTGCCCTCTTCACGCGCGGTCTGCTCGGCGATGCGACGCTCGTTGTCGACGACATCGGCGGGCACCTCCTCGCGGGTCAGGTACTTGGCCTTGAGCGCGGCGACCTGCATGCCCGCGGCACGCGCGGCATCGGCAGCGGCGTCGCCGGTGCCCTCGTACTCCACCAGCACGCCGACGGCGGGCGGCAGGTCCGAAGCACGCTTGTGCAGGTAGGTGGCGACCGGGCCGTCGAAGGACACGACGCGACGCAGTTCCAGCTTCTCGCCGATCTTGGCCGACAGCGCCTGCACGGCGTCGTCAACGGTGCCGTCGCTCAGCTTCAGCGCCTTGAGGGCGTCCAGGTCGGCCGGCTTGGCGGCGGCGGCCGCGGTGACGACCGCGTCGGCCAGCTGCTGGAACTCGGCGTTCTTGGCGACGAAGTCGGTCTCGCAGTTGATCTCGACCATGACGCCGTCCTTGGCGATGACCAGACCCTCGGCGGTCGCCCGCTCGGCACGCTTGCCGACGTCCTTGGCGCCCTTGATGCGCAGCACCTCGACGGCCTTGTCGAAATCGCCGTCGGAGTCGGCCAGCGCGTTCTTGCAGTCCATCATGCCGGAGCCGGTGAGCTCCCGGAGCCGCTTCACATCAGCAGCGGTGTAGTTCGCCATCGGGGGCGAGCCTCCTGTAATTTTTGGCGGCTGGCGCCGCGATTCGGGTATTACGCCACCTTGCCGACCACATCTGAATTCAGACGGGTCGGCAAGGTGAACAGTGCGCTACCGGTCAGCTCAGAAGTCGGCCGGGGTGTGCTGTGCCGGATCGGCCTTGACCTCGGCCTCGGCCTCGGCCGGGGTCTCGACGGCCGGAGCCTCAGCGGCCGGAGCCTCGGTCGCGGCAGCGACATCGGCGTCAGCGGCCGGGGTCGCCGAGGACAGGAGCTCCTGCTCCCACTCGGCCAGCGGCTCGCCTGCGCCGGCTTCGGGCTTCGCGTCGCCGGAAGCCTGGCCCGCGCGGGCCTGCACGCCCTCGGCCACCGCGGAGGCGACGACCTTGGTGAGCAGTGCGGCGGAACGGATCGCGTCGTCGTTACCCGGGATCGGGTAGTCGACCAGGTCGGGGTCGCAGTTGGTATCCAGGATCGCGATGACCGGGATGTTCAGCTTGCGCGCCTCGCCGACGGCGATGTGCTCCTTGTTGGTATCGACGATCCAGATGGCCGAGGGAACCTTGGCCATGTCACGGATACCGCCGAGGGTGCGGTCCAGCTTGGTCATCTCACGCGTGAGCATGAGGATTTCCTTCTTGGTGCGACCCTCGAAGCCACCGGTCTGCTCCATCGCCTCGAGTTCTTTGAGGCGCTGCAGGCGCTTGTGCACGGTGGAGAAGTTGGTGAGCATGCCACCCAGCCAGCGCTGGTTGACGTAGGGCATTCCGACGCGCAGCGCCTCGGAAGCGATCGACTCCTGGGCCTGCTTCTTGGTACCGACGAAGAGGACGGTGCCACCGTGGGCGACAGTCTCCTTGACGAACTCGTAGGCCTTGTCGATGAAGGTCAGCGTCTGCTGCAGGTCGATGATGTAGATGCCGTTGCGGTCGGTGAAGATGAACCGCTTCATCTTCGGGTTCCACCGACGAGTCTGGTGGCCGAAGTGTGCGCCGCTGTCGAGCAGCTGCTTCATAGTTACGACAGGCATAGCCCTCGTATCCTCTTTCGTTGCCGGTTGTCGCGGTCGATCGGCGATCGACTGCCCTGGCGCCACCGAAATCGCCGGACCCGATTCGAAGAATCCGGGACCAGCCGACGATTTCCCTGTTCATCCGCTGGAGAACTCGCGCTGACATGCCCTCGCGGACCGTCTGCTTTGCGAGCGACGACCGGATGGACGAGCACGGGTGGCGCGCGAAGTCGGTCCGTGCTGTACACACGCAATGGCTGCTGAGCACAAACCGCTTGTTCAGTCTACGCGGAGGCGGGCCAGGCCCGAAATCGCCCCCACCCGACGACCGCCCATTTCGTAGATGAAGTGGGCGATATCCACATACGGGGAAGTTGTCCACAATCGTGAAATCGCTGTCCCGGTGGGGTTGTCCGGCCTCCAGAGTGGGGACATGAACACATTGACACGCACTCTGACCATTACTCTTCCGCTGCTCTGCGTGGTCGGGGTCGCCGCTGCACCAGCCGCGGCACATTCTGACATCGATGCGCCCCCAGCGGCGGCCGATACCGCGCCGGTCCCCCATCACGGAGCTCCAGCGCCGATCTGTGGCGGCGGTGTGGCCGTCGCCCATCCACCTGTGCGGGCCCGGCCGCTGCGTTCATCGCAGCGTGCGGCGGTGCCGGGCACCGTCCCGAGCCCGCCGGCCTTGCCGAAACCCCAGGACGCGCCGACCTCGACCATCGAGCCCGCGGCGGCTACCGGACTCGCGGCGGCGGTATTCGTGGAGCTCCTGCCGGGACCGGCGCCGGCAGGCGAGCGAATGAGCGGATCGCCCGTTGGGCCACCGGAGCGCCCGTCCGGCGCCGGGAGGGCGGCCTCCTGCGGCCGGGACCCGAGCGTCGTGCCGGTGACCGTGCCTCGGCGCGAGCTCGTCCCCGTGCCGGTCCCCGTGCAGGTGACGATCCACGATCTCGATTCCGCCCCGCCCGGTCCGCGAAGTACCGATCGCAGTGCTGGGACCCGATCGGAGGTCGAGATCGTGGTGCGGGCGAATGGCGCGAGTGGATCGGCGGCGCAGCTTCCCGCCGTACTACGCGAGATGGTGCAGACACTGACAGCCCAGCAGCGTGTACCGACACCGCGACCCCACCGCTGAGCGTCGCGTGACGCGGCGGGCACGGTCGTGGCTCGGGCGGGTGCCGGTTGTCGCCTGTTCGGTGGCGATCGTCCTCAGCGGTGTGGCGCCTGCCGATGCGGCGGAATCCGGGCCGTTCGGGTGGCCGTTGCGGCCACGGCCGACGGTGGAACGCCGGTTCGACAAACCGGAGCGGAATTGGTTGCCGGGGCATCGCGGGGTCGATCTGGCAGGCGCCACCGGGCAGGCCGTGCTGGCGGCGGGCGAGGGCGTCGTGGTGTTCGCGGGAACAGTGGCGGGCAAACCGGTGGTGTCCATCGATCATCCGGGCGGCTTGCGCACCACCTATGAACCGGTGGAGGCGAAGGTCGCGGCGGGAAGCCGGGTGAGCAGGGGTTCGCCGATCGGCACGTTGGTGGCCGGGCACGAGGGGTGCCCGGCCGCCGCCTGCCTGCACTGGGGCGCCCGCCGCGAGTCCGGTGCCCACAACCGGCGCGAGTACGTGGACCCACTCGGACTTCTGCACGAGGTACCGGTCCGTCTCAAACCCCTGGAGCCGTGACGTGACGAAATACTCGGCACCGGGGCCCCCGCAATGTCGCGCAGGGGACGAGAATCGAGGCGTGTCCGAAAAATCAGCGCCTTTCACCTACCTCGACCTGGGTGCCACCCGCACTACGATGCCCGCTGGATACCACCGGTTCCGGCATCGGCGGGTGATCGGCCACGGCCGCGACCTGTTCGAACGCGGAGCCGCTCACATCCTCGATTTCGGGATGCAGAAGGGTGTCGGCATCTTCACCCGGGCAGACACCGAGACCGCACAGCCGGGAACCGAATTGGCGGTTTTCCTCGGGCTCGGACCGCTCGGCATCAGCGCGCCCTGCCGCGTCGTCTATGTCCTGGACGAGCCCGACAGACGAGGATTCGCCTACGGCACCCTGCCCGGACACCCCGAGATCGGCGAAGAGCTGTTCGCCGTCGAGTACGACCCCAGCAATGACACCGTCTACGGCATGGTCACCGCGTTCTCCAAGCCGGCGGCTTGGTATGTCCGCCTCGGCGGCCCTGTCGTGCGCATGATCCAGCGCTGGTTCGCCCATCGCTACCTGAAGACCTTGCCCACCAACGCCTGATTTCCTGGCGCCGGATATATCGCGATGGTGGTTCGCGATATCGCGGTGGTGATTCCAGGTGTGGAGCCATTCGCGGGAAGTGGCCCGGCGATCGTCAGAGCAGTACGGCCAACGCGTCGGCTTCCGCGGTCAACCGATCGCGACGATCGAGTGCGCCGAGTTGCTCGTATTCGGCAGCCGCGGCACGTCTTTCATCGATCTCACGGCGAACGATCGCCTCGATCTCGCCATCGGTGAGCTCGCGCCGAACAGCCTCCGCCGCACCGAGGCCTACCGCGCTGTCTTCCATCGCGCCGGCTTTCACCGCACCGGCATCGATCGCCTCCGCGTTGTCGAGCGCCGCCAGGGCCGAACGCAGCGCCGAGACCGCGCTCAGGTCGCGGGCCTTCATCGCGGGCTTCAAGGCGGCACGCAGCCGCTCGCGCAGGGGAGTCATCCCACCACACTATTTCCTCTGCTGTGGCAGTCGACCGATTTTCCTGCGCCCCCACCCGCCGGTTGAACAACACTCGACAACGATGCCCAGTCCGCTACCTCGAATTGATCAGCACGGTGACCACGCCGATCAGGGCGACGATCGCAACGGCGAGGGTGGTGGCCGCGACGAATCCGTGAGCGGAGCCCACATGTCCGCGCTCGAGCGCTCGGCCCCGAGCCCAGCCGATGCCGGCCAGCAGCACGGCCACGGTGGCGGCAGCGAGCGGAAATGCCCATGTCAACCGACCATCGATCGTCGCCGCGTGAGCGAAGAGCAGGGCGCAGACGGCCGCGCCGAGAGCCGTGCGCCGCCAGGCCAGCGCCGTGCGCTCTCTCGCCAAGCTCGGTGCGGTCACGACAACACAACCGCTATACAGGCGAGGGTGGCGACCACCGCGACCCCGACCGAGAGAACGGGAACCAAGATCGTTCCCGGTAGTGGTCCTCCGGCGCGCATCGCGAGGTTCACCCGGCGCCAGTGCCGGAAGGCAGCGACTGCCACGGCCAGCGCCATGAGCAGGCAGATCATCGAGATCACACCGGCGAATCCGGCCAGCCGAGTCGGCTGCACGAGAGTGTGCACAGCGACGCCGCCGGCGAGCAGCCCGAGCGCAGTCCTGATCCACGCCAGAAACGTGCGCTCGTTGGCGAGGGTGAACCGATAGTCGACCTCCTCCTCACCATCCCCGGATTCGGCCCCGACCTCGGGCAACGTCACGACCACCACCTCCTACCCCCATCATGCGCCACCACAGTGCACCGGCCCGTGATCGTTGCCCTCGCGGCGGCCGTCATGTTCGGCTCGATCCGGTGCAGGCACCGACTGGATCGTCCTCGGCGACCACAGCCGAGCAGCAAGATTTGGGCCTAGCCGTCCTCGACCGCCCCGAAACGACCTACAGCGACCGTGCCTGTCTATTCGCGGCTGGAACACCGTGCTGCGCCTGGTCGGCGGCATCCGCAAAGGCCGCCCTGACGCGGCCACCTGACCCGCCTTGCGGATCGGCATGGTCAGGCGCGGGGGTGGGCTTGGTCGTGTACTCGTTTGAGGCGTTCGACGGAGACGTGGGTGTAGAGCTGGGTGGTTGCCATGCTGGCGTGGCCGAGGAGTTCCTGGACCACCCGGAGATCGGCGCCGCCTTCGAGGAGGTGGGTGGCCGCGGTGTGGCGGAGTCCGTGCGGTCCCATGCCGGGCGCACCGGGGATCGCGGCGACGACCTCGTGGACGACCGTGCGGGCTTGGCGCTGGTCGAGGCGGCGGCCGCGCTGTCCGAGAAGCAGGGCGCGGCCGGAGTGATCGTTGACCAGGCAGGGGCGACCTGCGCGCAACCAGGCGTCGAGGGCGGTGTCCGCGGGAGCACCGAACGGCGCCGAGCGTTCCTTGTTGCCCTTGCCGAGCACCCGCACCAGGCGACGCTCCCGATCGATGTCGTCGATGTCGAGACCGCACAGCTCGCTGACGCGAATCCCCGTGGCATACAACAACTCCACGATCAGCCGATCCCGCATCGCCATCGGGTCCTGTTGCGCGGCACCGGATTCTGCCGCGTCCATCGCCTGTTGGGCTTGATTGCGACCCAGAACCGCAGGCAGCACTCGGTGGGCTCTCGGGGCTTGCAGTCGCAGCCCAGGATCGACGCCGAGCCTGCCGGTCTCGGTCAACCACGCGGTGAATGTCCGGGCCGCCGAGGCCCGTCGCGCCAGGGTGGTCCGTGCCGCCCCCGCCGCCGCGAGCTCGGCCAACCACGATCGCAGCAACGGCAGATCCAACTCCCGCACCGCGGAATCCGCCGACCGCGCGTACAGATGCTCCAACAAGGACCGCACATCCCCCAGGTAAGCCCGCACCGTATGTGCCGACCTGTTGCGCCCCAACCGCAGATGCCGCCCGAACTCGGTGAGCAACGCGGTCAGATCATCAGGCAACACATCCATCCCCCAACCGTTACCCCTGCCCCTCCCCGACGCAACCCACCACGCCGCCCGCAGCCGTCGCCCCCCAACGCACGCTTCCAGCGGCCGGGTGCGCTCTCCCGTGCGGCGATCGGCCTACTTCAGGCCGAGGTAGTCCAGGAGCGGCCGACAGAGGCGAGGGCGGCGCACAACCTCCCGAGCGACCTCGGTAGGACGGACGCCGACGCGTCGCGCACTTCCGCGCTCACCTCAGCTGCCGGCTCGCCGTCCTGAACCACCCCTCGGAGTCGCATCCCACCAGCTCGGCCAGTTCCAGACCGGGGAGCACGGCACGGACGGTGGCCAGGTCGAGGCCGGATTGTTGAGACAGTTCCCGGGGAAGGCGAGAGCCCACCGTGGGCAGAGCCGCGTAGATCTCGGCTTCCGCGCCGCGCAGGTGGGCGGCAGGATCCAACGGCTTGCCTTCTGCGACAGGCAGACGAAGGGGACCGGCTTCGTCGATGATGTCTTCGGCGCGGGTCACCAGCAGCGCTTCACCGTCGCGGATCATTCGGTGGCAGCCCACCGAGGCGGCCGACCCCACGGGCCCCGGAACGGCCATCGCGGGCCGGCCCAGCCTGCGGGCCCATTTCACGGTGTTGCGCGCACCGCTGCGCAGACCCGCTTCGACCACCAGGACGCCGTCCCCGAGTGTCGCGATCACGCGGTTACGAGCCAGGAACTGGTGCTTCTGCGCCGAGATGCCCGGCGGATATTCGCTGACCACGAGCCCGCTGTCGGCGATGGCGGCGAGTAGTCGATCGTGTTGAGCCGGATAGGGACGATCGACACCGCAGGCGAGGACCGCCACCGTGGTCCCGCCGACCGCGAGTGCCGCCCGGTGCGCCGCCGCATCGATCCCGAACGCCGCTCCGGACACGATCGTCCAGCCCCGGCCCGCCAGCTCGCCCGCGATGTCACTGGCCACCTGCAAGCCGTACCCACTGCTACAGCGCGAACCGACCACGGCGAGAGCTTGTTCCGACGCGGTACGCAGCGAAAGAGGGCCACGCGCCCACAGGACCAGCGGGACGGCCGCCTCACGATCACGTTCGGTGTCGAGTTGGCCGAGTCCGAGCATCCGCCAGCCGGGCCATTCCTCGTCATCGGGAGTGATGACCCGTCCGCCGAGCCTGGCCATCGTGTCCAAATCCTCGGCTGCTGAGTCCTTCTCACGCCGTGCGGCCGTAGGGCTGCGCAACGCGGCGGGCAGTTCGTGCTCACGAACAGCGCGGGCAGCCTCGCACACCCCGACCGAGGCGATCAATGCCGACAGCGGTGCACACGGGCCCTGCACCACCCGAGAGAGGTACACCCAGGCCAGTCTGCGATCGTCCGGATCACCGTCCAGATCCACCACATCACCGATTCTTCGCGGCTCGCTCATTGCGCACCCCGCTGCCGGAAGTTCAACGACGACATCACGTCCTGCACGGTGGGCAGGTCCCCGTCGCGTAGATCGCAGACCGTCCAGGCGACTCGGATCGCTCGGTCGGCGCCACGCGCCGACATGCGCCCGAGCCGTAAGGCCGTCTCGATCGGCGCGATCGATTCCCGAGGCAAGGCGAAACGCTTGCGCAGGACGTGGCCCGGCACTTCGGCATTGGTCGTCCACCCGTCCTCGACCCACCGCTGCGCGGCACGGTCTCGCGCGCGGGCCACTCGTTCGGCGACCGTGCTGCTGCTCTCCGCCGTTTCCTCGCCGAACGTCGCGCCGGCCTGCCCGTGCATCTGGACCCAGATATCGATGCGATCGAGCAATGGTCCCGAGAGTTTGCCCAGGTAGCGACGCCGCGCCAGGGGCGCGCAGATGCAGTCCACATCGCGTGCCGGCGCACACGGACAGGGATTGGCCGCCAAGACGAGTTGAAAGCGGGCCGGGTACCGGGCGACACCGTCGCGCCGAGCGATGCGGACCTCCCCTTCCTCGAGCGGAGTCCGCAGCGCCTCCAGGACTTTGGTGCCGATCTCGGCGCACTCGTCGAGAAACAGCACCCCGCGATGCGCCCGGCTCACCGCGCCCGGCCGGGCCATGCCCGAACCGCCCCCGATCATGGCGGTCACCGAGGTCGAATGATGCGGTGCGACAAAGGGAGCCAGCGTGAGCAGCGGCTGTTCGGCCGACAGCGATCCCGCCATCGAATGGATCGCGGTCACCTCCAAGGACTCTGCCTCCGACAGTGGCGGCAACAACCCCGGAAGGCGTTGTGCCAGCATCGTTTTACCGATGCCGGGCGGGCCGGTGAGCAGCAAATGATGCCCACCCGCCGCCGCGACCTCCAGCGCCCAGCGCGCCTCGTCCTGACCGACTACATCGCTGAGGTCACCGCAGCAGGGCTGGGTCCCCGGCACGACACCGTCCGGCTCGAGCAGCTTGCCTTCCCCGCGCAGCCACGCCACGACCGCCCGCAGACTCGTCGCCCCGAGGACCTCGATCCCCTCGACCAGTCCCGCTTCGGCCACCGCCTCGGCGGGCACGACCACGGTCGGCAACCCAGCCGCGCGCGCCGCGATCACCGCGGGTAGCACCCCACGTACCCGTCGCACCCGCCCGTCGAGCGCCAGCTCCCCCAGCAGGACCGTTTTCACCAACCGCTCCCCCGGTACCGCGCCGGAGGCATCGAGCACGGAAACCGCGAGCGCGAGGTCGTACACGCTTCCCACTTTCGGAAGAGTCGCGGGCGACAGTGCCAGGATCACCCGGCCGTCCGGCCACTTCTCCCCCGTATTGGCCACCGCGGACCGCACCCGATTGCGTGATTCCTGCAGCGCGGTATCGGGCAGACCGACGAGATTCACCGAAGGCAGGCCTTGACCGATATCGGCCTCGATCTCCACCAATTGCCCGTCGACCCCGGTCACCGCCACCGACAGCGCTCGTCCGAGCGCCATCAGAAGGCCGCTGTCAGGTGATCGATGACCGGCCCGCGGCCACGCGGGATCAGCACCGACACGACGTCGAAGCGAATCCGCCGCCACGGCCCGTTCTGTTCGGCCAGCCACAGCAGGGCCAACCGTCGGATCCGCTGCTGCTTGCGGAAAGTGACGGCTTCGGCCGGAGTACCGAACCCCAGCCCCGACCGCGTCTTCACCTCGACGAACACCGTGACCGACGGGTCGCCGACGATCAGGTCCAGCTCACCGTATCGACATCGCCAATTGCGGGCGACGATCTCCATCCCGGTCTCGATCAGATACTGCTCGGCCAGCTTCTCGCCGTACGCGCCGAGCGCCTGTTTGTGTGCCATGAACGAAAGCATGGCCAGGCACTCTCGCGCGGTCGGCCGGCGCGAGCTGGGCAAACAGAAAACCTGTGGACAACCGTGGCCCTGTGGACAACTACTCGGGCAGGCGCAGGTCCGGCTTCTCCAGCTCCTCGATGTTCACGTCCTTGAACGTGATCACCCGCACGTGCTTGACGAAACGCGCCGGGCGGTACATGTCCCACACCCACGCATCGCTCATCCGCACTTCGAAATACACCTCGCCATCGGCGTTCTGCGGTCGCAGTTCGACAGAATTGGCCAGGTAGAAGCGCCGTTCGGTCTCCACCACGTACGAGAACTGACCGACGATGTCCTTGTACTCGCGGTACAACGACAGTTCCATCTCGGTTTCGTATTTCTCGAGGTCCTCAGCACTCATCGGGTGGGACGTCCTCCTGCTAGCAGCGCCGCGTTCATTGCTGACATCATCGCGCATGTGCCGCGCGGGTAGCCACTCGGCTACCTCCGGGCACCTCGAGCTCGCGCACATTACGCCAGGAACGACGGTGTTCGGTACTGGGTCCGAGCTGCCGCAGGGCGGCGATGTGCTCGGGCGTGTTGTAACCCTTGTGCGTGGCGAAACCGTAGCCGGGCAGCTGCGCGTCGAGCTCGACCATCATCCGGTCCCTGGTCACTTTCGCCAGGATGCTCGCGGCGGCGATACAGGCCGCGGTGCCGTCACCGCCGATCACCGGCAGCGAGGGCGCGGGCAGGCCGGGGACCTTGAATCCGTCGGTCAGGATGTAGCCGGGGGTGTGCCCGAGTCCTGCGACGGCGCGGCGCATGCCCTCGATGTTGGCGACGTGGATACCGATGGAGTCGATCTCCCAGGCGGGCACCACGACAACGCTCCAGGCCAGCGACAACCGCTGAACCACCGGGAACAGCTCCTCACGAGCCGCCTCCGTGAGTTTCTTGGAGTCGTCGAGCCCTGCCAGCTTGTCGTAGGCCTTGGGCGCCAGCAGGCACGCGGCGACCACCAGGGGACCCGCGCAGGGCCCTCGCCCCGCCTCGTCGACACCGGCCACCGGCGCGAGGCCACCGCGCACGAGCGCTGCCTCGAGCGTGCGTAGTCCGCCCGCCCGGCGCATCACCATCCGCGGCGGCCAGTTGGTCCGATCCTGCCCCACAGTTCGATTGTCCCGTCGCGTCAGTCCGACTGGGAATTCCGGTTGTGCCCTCAGCCCGGAACCCCAGTCCTCAACGTCAGTTCTCTTGTGCGTTCTCGGTGCGGACTGGACAGAGAACACTCGTCCTCATCGTGTCAGTTCTCCTGTGCGTTCTCGGTGCGGACTGGACCCATTCGGTTCGGCGGCCAGATCTTGAACACCGTCTTGCCGCGGACGTTGTCCGCCGGCACCGTGCCCTGCAACTCGTCGCTGACATGGGCGCGCGAATCGGCCGACTCGTTGCGGTTGTCGCCCATCACCCAGAGGTTGCCCTCCGGCACCTTCACCGGACCGAACACCCGACCCGCCGGGTACACGGCGTTGGGCCGGTCGGTGAACCAGGGGTAGTCCTTCTTGATGTAGGGCTCGTCGAGCGGTTTGCCGTCGACCATGACCCGGCCCTGCGCATCGCAGCACTGCACGGTCTGACCGCCGATCGCGATGACGCGCTTGACCAGATCGTTCTCGTCCGGCGGGACCAGCCCGAAGTAGGACAGGAAGTTCTGCACCCCGCGCACGGCGGAGTTGTCCGAACGCACCGACTTGTAGTGCCCGTTCCACGACGGCGGTCCGACGAACACGACCACGTCGCCGGGACCGGGTTCGGAACCGTAATAGCTGATCTTCTGGACGTAGATGCGATCACCGATCAGCAGCGTGTTCTCCATCGACTGCGAGGGAATCACATACGGCCGACCGACGAAAGTCACCATCAGCGCGGCGATCACCGCAGCGATCACGACGAGTATCGGCAGCTCCTGCCAGAACGGGCGCTGTTTCTTGTCACCGCGCTTTTTTCCGCGCCGCTCACCCTTGTCACCCGAATCGGACACCGACACCGACCCACTTTCGTCTGCCACGCCGAACAGAGTAGCCCGGCACCCCGACGTGAGTCGGGTACCGGGCTACCTGAAGAATTCTGGTACTGCGAAGTGCTACTGCGAGATCAGCGCTTTTCCTTGATCTTGGCAGCCTTGCCGCGCAGGTCGCGCAGGTAGTACAGCTTGGCGCGACGCACGTCACCGCGGGTCACGACATCGATGTGGTCGATGTTGGGGCTGTGCACGGGGAAGGTGCGCTCGACACCGACGCCGAAGGACACCTTGCGGACCGTGAAGGTCTCGCCGATGCCGCCGCCATGACGCCGGATCACGACGCCCTTGAAGACCTGGATGCGCTCCTTCGAGCCTTCGATGACCTTCACGTGCACGTTCAGGGTGTCGCCCGGACGGAAGTCGGGGACATCGCTACGCAGCGACTTCTCGTCGACGAAATCAAGGGTGTTCATTTTCCACCTTTTCGGATTCTTTGCGTGAACAGAGGAACCTGGCGGCGCTGTCGCGCTCGACCGGTTCGTGCTCAGAACAGGAGTGCTCTCGAACATGACTCGTCCAAGGCAACCGGTTCATTGTGCCAGACCGGGTAGCCGCGATCGAAATCGGCCCTCACTGCTGGTCGGTCTGGTGGGCCTGGTCGGTCTGATCGGCCCGGCGACGCGGAAGCAGGTGTGGATGCGGCGGCGGCGCCGAGGGGGCAGGCACAACGGTTCGGGCCAATTCCGCCTCGGCGGCCGTGCGCGCGTGTTCGACGTCGGGTTTGCCCGCGATCAGGTCCTGGATGAAGATCTTCGCGCGGATGACCGGGCGACGATATCGCCGCTCCCGTGCGATCGCCCGGTTCATCGTCTTGAGCCGGTTGCCGTAGCGCCAGCGCGCCCACGGGGCGCCCGGCCTGCTCAATCGCACCGCGCCGACCAGCAGCAGCGGCGTGAAGAACATGCCGAACAGCCCGGTCCAGATCTTGCCCTTGGCGATCACGATCGAGGCGAGCACCAGATTCACCGTGATCGTGATCGCCACCCCCACCCGAACCCCGACACCATGCGATGCCCGGAAGTCGTCGTAGTCGAGAAAAGTCGCCGGTTGTACGCCGAGCAGCAGCAGACCGGTCACCGCGAGGGCGACGAACACCGCGTCCACCGAGGTGCGGCCCTGTTCGGACCAGTAGACGTCACGCAGGTAGAAGATCAGCGCGAATTCGTCGAGGACCAGCGCGGCGCCGATCCCGAACAGGGCGGCCAGCACGCTCGAGGTGACCTGCGTGGAGTCCTCGGCCGTGGCGATCAGTCCGATCCCCGACAGCAGCACGGTGATCACGCCGAACACCATGTGGTGGATGTGGGTGTCGCCGGCTTTCACGTTGCCGGGCCACCAGCGCACGTTGGCCCGGATCATCCGCACGCTGATCCGGATCACCACGAAACCGAGGATGAACCCGAGAAGAAAACAGAGCAGGGGCAGGCGGCCGTGCGCGATCACCTCGTCCTCGAGCCACCGTCGCATGCCGCCCGCCCCTGTCCTCGACTACCTACTTGTTGCCGAAACCGGCCGCTCGCAGCGCGTCGGCCATCGATCCGGTCGGCGGGGCGGCCTGCTTGCGCGGGTTGGCGCCGCCGTTGCCCTGACGGCCCTGATTGCGAGCCGGAGCCGGACCACGACCGCCCTGCTGTCCGCCGCGACCCTGACCACGCGGTGCACCGCCACCACGATTGTCCCCCTGGGCGGGCTTTCCCGGCTCGTCGTCCAGACGCAGGGTGAGCCCGATCCGCTGGCGCGCGATGTCGACCTCGAGCACCTTCACCTTCACCACATCGCCGGACTTCACCACTTCACGCGGATCCTTGACGAAATTGTGCGACAGCGCCGACACGTGCACGAGACCGTCCTGGTGGACGCCGACGTCGACGAAGGCGCCGAACGCGGCCACATTGGTAACGACCCCTTCGAGCACCATCCCCGGTTTCAGGTCGGCGACCTTCTCGATGCCCGCCGCGAATTCGGCGGTCTTGAATTCCGGACGCGGGTCGAGGCCCGGCTTCTCCAGCTCGGCGATGATGTCACTGACAGTGGGCACACCGAACTTCTCGTCGGTGAAGTCGCCGGGCTTCAGCGCACGCAAGGTGCTGGTGTTGCCGATGACTTCGGCCATCTGCGCGCCGGTGTGCTCGAGAATCCGGCGCACCACCGGGTAGGCCTCCGGGTGCACGGCGGACGTGTCGAGCGGGTCGGCACCACCGCGGATGCGCAGGAAGCCCGCGCACTGTTCGAATGCCTTGGGGCCCAGGCGCGGTACCTCGAGCAGGGCGGTCCGGCTGCGGAAGGGCCCGTTCTGATCACGGTGGGCCACAATGCTTTCCGCGACCGAGCCGGACACACCCGACACGCGCGAGAGCAGCGGCACCGAGGCGGTGTTCACGTCGACACCGACCGCGTTCACGGCGTCTTCGACGACGGCGCCCAGCGAGCGCGCCAGCAGGGTCTCGGACACATCGTGCTGGTACTGGCCGACACCGATCGACTTGGGATCGATCTTCACCAGTTCGGCGAGTGGATCCTGCAGACGCCGGGCGATGGAGACCGCGCCGCGCAGCGACACGTCCATGTCGGGCAGCTCGGCCGAGGCGTAGGCCGACGCGGAGTACACCGAGGCGCCCGCCTCGGACACGACGATCTTGGTCGGCTTGTTCTCCGGGATCCGCGAGATGAGTTCCACCGCGAGCGCATCGGTCTCGCGCGAGGCGGTGCCGTTGCCGATGGCGATGAGCTCCACGTTGAAGCGCGCGACGAGCGCGGCCAGCACCGCCAGCGACTTCTCGGTCTGCCCCTGCGGCTTGTGCGGATAGATGACCTCGGTCGCCACGGCCTTACCGGTGCCGTCGACGACGGCGACCTTCACACCGGTCCGGTAGCCGGGATCGAGGCCCATGGTGGTGCGGGTGCCCGCGGGGGCGGCGAGCAGCAGGTCGCGCAGGTTCGCGGCGAACACGTCGACCGCGTCTTTCTCCGCCGCCTGACGCAGCCGCATCCTGGTATCGATACCCAGACTCACGGCCAGCTTGGTGCGCCAGGCCCAGCGGACGGTGTCGAGCAGCCAGGAATCGGCCGGGCGGCCCTTGTCGGCGATGCCGAACGCCACCGCGATCCGGCCCTCGTAGATCGTGCGCTCGCCGGGCGCGGGTTCCTCGGTGTCCGCGTCGAGATGCAGCGTGAGCATCTCCTCCTTCTCCCCGCGCAGCAGCGCCAGGATCCGGTGCGACGGCAGTTTGTGGAAGGGCTCGCTGAACTCGAAGTAGTCGGAGAACTTCGCCCCCGCTTCCTCCTTACCCGCGCGCACCTTCGCGGTGACCTGGCCCCGATTCCACATCAGCTCACGCAGTTCGCCGACCAGGTCGGCGTCTTCGGCGAAGCGTTCGACGAGGATCGAGCGAGCGCCGTCGAGCTGTTCGGCGGTGTAGGCGGCGGGATCGGTGTTCGGGTCGCCGATCAGCGCGTCGGCCACCGGCTCGTGTCCGGCTTCGCGCGCGATCTGAGCCTTGGTGCGGCGCTTGGGTTTGTACGGCAGATAGATGTCTTCCAGGCGCGCTTTGGTTTCGGCGAGCATGAGCTGCGAGTGCAGGGCGGGATCGAGTTTGCCTTGGCCGCGGATGGATTCGATGATCGCGCCGCGGCGCTCGTCGAGCTCACGCAGATAGCCGAGTCGTTCCTCGAGCTGGCGCAACTGGGCATCGTCGAGGCCGTCGGTGACCTCCTTGCGATACCGCGCGATGAACGGAACCGTCGAACCGCCGTCGAGCAGTTCGACGGCGGCGCGGACCTGGGTCTCACGCACCCCCAGCTCATCGGCGATCCGCCTGCCTACGCTGGCGATGGTGGTCGTGCTGTCGGCGATCTCGGGCGCTGTCGTCACAGCCGCAGAGACTACAGCTCATGACCGACACCCCGCTGGCGCCCAGGTCAGCGGATGGCCGCCCTTCAGCCGAGGATCTCTCCGGCGCGTTCGCGCATCTCGGCTTTGCGCACCTTGCCCGTGACCGTCATCGGGAACTCGTCGACCACGTGCACGTAGCGTGGGATCTTGTAGTGGGCGAGGCGGCCGGTGCAGAAGGCCCGCACAGCCGCCGCATCGAGGGGTTTCGCCCCCTCGCGCAGGCGAATCCAGACCATGAGCTCCTCCCCGTATTTGTCGTCGGGGACGCCGATGACCTGGGCGTCGACGATATCGGGATGGGTGTAGAGGAATTCCTCGATCTCGCGCGGATAGATGTTCTCGCCGCCGCGGATGACCATGTCCTTGATCCGGCCGGTGACCGAGAGGTAGCCGTCGTCGTCCATGATGCCGATGTCGCCGGTGTGCATCCAGCGGGCGGCGTCGATGGACTCGGCAGTCTTGTCCGGCTGGTTCCAATAGCCCAGCATCACCGAGTATCCGCGAGTACAGAGTTCACCGGGCTCGCCTCTGGGCAATGTCCGCCCGCTGACCGGGTCGACCACCTTTACCTCGAGGTGCGGGCCCACCCGTCCGACGGTGGCGGTGCGGCGGTCGATGCTGTCGTCACGACGGGTCTGCGTGGACACCGGGCTGGTCTCGGTCATGCCGTAGCAGATCGCGACCTCACCCATTCCCAGCCGATCGATCACCCGCTTCATCACCTCGACCGGGCAGGGTGAGCCCGCCATGATGCCGGTCCGCAGGCTCGACAGGTCGTGATCGGCCCCGGCGTCGAGCTCGGCGAGCATCGCGATGAACATGGTCGGCACCCCGTAGAGCGAGGTGCACCGCTGCGCGGCCACGGCGGCCAGCGTCGCGGCCGGGTCGAAGGACGGCGCCGGAATGATCACGGCCGCACCATGTGAGGTGGCGGCGAGATTGCCCATCACCATGCCGAAGCAGTGGTAGTACGGCACCGGAACGCAGACCCGGTCGACCTCGGTGTACCCACAGAGCTCGCCGACGAAGAACCCGTTGTTGAGGATGTTGTGGTGGCTCAACGTCGCACCCTTGGGGAAACCTGTGGTGCCCGAGGTGTATTGGATATTGATCGGATCGTCGGCCGACAGTGTCTCGGCGATCGCGGTCAGCCGTGCGCTGTCGGGCGCGGTCACGGCAACCTGCTGCCACTGGTCGGTGCCCAGGATCAGCACCTGTTCCAGGGCAGGACAGTTCGGCCGGACCTGCTCGGCCATCGCCACGTAGTCCGAGGCTTTGAACTCCGGTGCGGCGATCAGCATGCGCACGCCGGCTTGGACGAGGACGTATTCGAGTTCGCTGGTGCGGTAGGCGGGATTGATATTGACCAGGATCGCGCCGATCTTCGCGGTGGCGTACTGCACGAGAAACCACTCCGCGCAGTTGGGCGCCCAGATGCCGACCCGATCGCCGGGACCGATACCCAGCGCGAGCAGACCTGTCGCCACGGCGTCGACAGCGGCACCCACCTCGCGATAGGTCCAGACGCGCCCCGTTGGACAGTCGACGAGCGCATCGCGCGCCGGGTGAGCGGCGATGGCGCGGTCGAGGTTCGCGCCGATGGTGTCGCCGAGCAGTGGCGTGCCGGCCGGGCCGCAGGCGTAGCTGAGTTCGGTCATCACCGGCTCCCCTTGCCGCGCAGCAGGAATCGCTGAACTTTGCCGCTGGGCGTCTTGGGCAGACTGTCCACGAAGTGAACTTTTCTCGGATAAGCGTGCGCGGCGAACTCGTCCTTGACCAGCTGCTGCAGTTCGGCGGCCAGCTCGGCACTGCCCTCGGCGCCGGTGCGTGGCACCACGAAGGCCTCCAGCACCTCGCCACGCAGTTCATCGGGCATCCCGACCACGGCCGCCTCGGCGACCTGATCGTGCATGACCAGCACACTCTCGACCTCGAACGGGCCGATCCGATAACCGGCCATGATGATCACGTCGTCGTCGCGGGAGCTGAAGCGGAAACAGCCGTCGGGGTCGCGCGCGCCGACGTCACCGGTCAGATACCAGCGCCCGTCGGCGGTGAACCGGCTCGCGGTGCGCTCCGGATCGTCGAGGTAGCCGAGGAACCACAGCAGCGGGCTGCGCTGGGCGTCGATGGCGACCCGGCCGATCTCGCCGGGCGCTGCCTCGACGTCGGCGTCCTCGGCCAGCACCGCGCACGACCACCCGGGCAGCTGCCTGCCCATCGAACCGAGCGGGACCGCGGCATCCAGGTCGGGGTGCCACGCGTTGCAGATGACCATGCCGTGTTCGGTCTGGCCGTAGTGGTCGCGCACCGGCACCCCGAGCGTCCGCTGCGACCAGGCCACCACGTCCGGGGTCAGCGGCTCGCCCGCCGACGACGCCCTGCGCAGAGCGAACCCTTCAGGAGCGGGAGCGCTGTCGGCGCGCAACGCCCGGTAGACGGTCGGCGCGGCAGCGAAGTTGGTGACGCCGAAGCGCTGGAGCACGTCCCAGGTGAGCGTCGCCGAGAAGCCCGCGTGCAGCAGCAGGCTGCGCACGCCGGTGGCCAGCGGCGCCAGGATCGCGTAATAGAGGCCGTACGCCCAGCCCGGATCGGCCGCGTTCCAGTAGACGTCGTCCGGGCGCACATCCAGGGCGAACTCCTGGTAGGCGTGAAACGACGCCAGCGCGCGCACCGGGATCGGCACGCCCTTGGGGGTGCCGGTGGTGCCGCTGGTGAACAACTGGACCAGCAGACCGTCGCCGCCGACCACCACCGGCTTCGCGCGGGGGTCGTCGGACCGGTGCCCGTCGAGCAGATCGTCGAAGTGCAGCGCACCGGAGGTCTCGGCCTCGCCGACCACGATCGCCGGGCACTCGACCGCAGCGAGTTTCGGCGCCTGGGCGGCGTCGGTGACCACGAACTTCGCGCGACTCGCGGTGAGCCGGAACTCGATGGCCGGTGGCGCGAAGGCGGTGAACAGCGGAACGTGCACCGCGCCGCGGCGCCAGATACCCAGCAACGCCACCACGAGCTCGGCGGATTTCGCCATCAGCGTCGCCACCCGGTCGCCGGGTTCGACGCCGAGCTCCGCCAGCGCGGCGGCGAACCGGGCCGAGCGCTCCCGCAGCTCACCGTAGGTCAGCTCGTGCGCGCTCAGATCGGACTCGACCACCGTGAAGGCGATCTGACCGGCCGGATGCCGGTCGCAGAGCAGATCGGCCACGCAGGCCTCGGGTCCGTCGTAGCGGTCGAGCAGGACACTGACTCGCGCGTCCAGATCGGTAGTCATCGCAGCTTCTCCTCAACACCCGGATATCGGCCACCGGGTCTGCCCTAGAATGTGGCATAGCTCACGTGTCCCACTACCCCCGAAAAGGGGTGATCCATGACTTCCCTGTTGCGCCCGCGCGACGGTGACGCATTACGTGCCGAGATCCGCCGGGTTGCGGGCCGGGCGAACGTTCCGGTGGTGTTCGGCGGTGCGGTAGAGGAAGACACCCTGCTGCTCACCGAGTTCTTCGGCACGGTCACCACCGGCCTGCGCGGGCTGTCGGTGCTGCGCACCTCGGGCCTGGGCGGGCAGGTGATGGAGTACCGCAGGCCCGCGATGGTGGCCGATTACCGTGGCTCGTCCACGATCACCCATCACTACGACGCCGCCGTCGTCGGCGAGGGGTTGCGGTCGGTGCTGGCCGTGCCGGTGGTGGTCGACGACCGGCCGCGCGCAGTGCTCTACGCCGCCACTCGTGGCGCGGGCCCGCTCGGCGACCGCACCGCCGAGGTGATCGTGCAGGCAGGCAGACGGCTGGCCGCCGAGATCGCCGTTCGCGACGAGGTCGACCGGCGGATCCGGCTGCTCGACCTCGCGACGCCGCCCTCGGCGACCATGCCCGCCGCGACAGAGGAGTTACGCGAACTCCACGCCGAACTGCGCGCCATCGCGACCGCCACCGACGAGCCCCGGGTGCGCGACCGGATCACCGCGGTATGCGAACGACTGACCGGGGTCCTCACGGGCCGACCCGTCGGCGATGCGCCACAGCTGTCGCGTCGCGAGCTCGATGTGCTCGCCCAGATCGCACTCGGCTGCACGAATCAGGAAGCGGCGACACGACTCTCGCTCGGCGCCGAAACCGTCAAGAGCTACCTTCGGCACGCCATGAGCAAGCTCGACGCGGGCACCAGGCACGAGGCGGTCGCGCGAGCCCGTCGGCACGGCCTGCTGCCCTGATTCGCGGCAGTCGGCGACTCGTCCGCTCACGCGCCGAAATATGGGATATATCACTCTCATTCGGGTACCGCGAGTGCGGCGGTGCCATGGAACGGTTGAGTGGGTACCCATGACCTTGCCTCGCGGCACGACACCGGCTCCGTGGAAGGTCGCGCGTCACGCACTCCGACCGCGCCCAGTCACCAAGGGCCACATTGCGTGTACTGGGAACATCGGCGCGCGACGGTCTCGCGCCATCGTGCGCGCCAAGACCATGCCTGACAGACGTTGGGCCCGAACCCATTCCGAATGGAACCAGCAATACTCACTCTGGACGTTCACACAACGAACGACCCCTGTGGATATCCAAGTGTCTTTTGGACAAAACAATCTCGGCGCGCATCCGGCCCGGTACCGTCGGTCCGATGACGGAGCCTTTTCAACTGGCCGGCCTCTCACTGGACTGTGACGACCCCGAGTCCCTAGCCCGCTTCTACCTGGGACTGCTCGGTGGCCGCGTCCTGTGGAACGACGCGCACAGCGTCGGGATCCGCATCCCGTCAGGACTGACGGTCGCCGCGCAACGCGTCCATGATTATTTCCCGCCGCAGTGGCCCGGCACGGCCGCGGTGCACCTCGACCTCGCCGCCGACGCCGACCTGGATCTGTGCGAACAGCACGCCCTCGCGATCGGCGCGAAACCCGCACCGGTACAACCGGATCCACGCTGGCGGGTGTTGCTCGACCCCGCCGGGCATCCGTTCTGTATCACCACCCGCGTGATCGCGGGATAGGTCAGGGCAACAGATCCGGTCGACGCTGTGCTGTCCGTTCCATGGCTTGTTCGCGGCGCCACGTAGCGACCTTCGCGTGATCGCCCGAGAGCAGGATCGGCGGCACGTCGAGCCCGCGCCATGACACCGGCCGGGTATAGCTGGGACCTTCGAGAAGTCCATCGGAGAACGAATCCTCCTGGTGGGACTGCTGATTGCCGAGCACGCCGGGAATCAGGCGCACCACGGCCTCGGTCATCACCAGCACCGCGGCCTCGCCGCCGATGAGGACGTAGTCACCGATGCTCACCTCTTCGACGCGCACGCGGCGGGCGGCGTCGTCGAACACACGCTGGTCGATACCCTCGTAACGGCCGCAGGCGAAAACGAGGTGTTTCTCGGTCGCCCAGCGCTGCGCGGTGGCCTGGGTGAACGGCACACCGGCCGGGGTGGGAACGACGAGCAGTGCGTCGTCGGGGCATACCTCGTCCAAGGCGTCGCCCCAGACTGTGGGCTTCATGACCATGCCCGGACCGCCGCCGTAGGGCGAATCGTCGACGGATTTGTGCACGTCGTGCGTCCACTGACGCAGGTCGTGCACACCGATCGAGATCAAGCCCTTGTCGACGGCCTTGCCGAGCAGAGCCGTACGCAGCGGCTCGAGATACTCCGGGAAGATCGTGACGACGTCGAGTTGCACGAATTACTCCGGATCGAGCAGGCCCTCGGGCGGTGTGATGACCACCAATCCATCGGCGAGCGAAACCGTCGGCACGATGGCGGTGACAAAGGGAATGAGAATCTCGCGACCATCCTCGGCGGCACGCACCGACAGCAGTTCGCCCGCGGCCGAATGCAGCACCTCGGTGACCGTGCCGACGAGGGTGCCGTCGGCGAACTCGACCCGAAGGCCTTCGAGTTCGTGGTCGTAATAGGCGTCGTCATCCTCTGACGGCGGCAGCGAATCGCTGTCGACGACGAACAAGGTGCCGCGCATGGCATCGGCGGCGGTGCGGTCGTCGACCCCGTCGACGAACACCAGAAGCCGGCCCGAGTGCTCTCGGGCCGACTTCACGGTGTAGTCACGGGTCGCCGAGGACCTCGGCATCCGGCCGCGCAGGGTGACGCCCGGCGCGAACCGGACGTCCGGTTCGTCGGTGCGAACATCGACGACGAGTTCGCCGCGCACGCCGTGCGACTTGGCGACCCGACCTACGACGAGTTCCATCTAGGCGTCGGTATCGACCACGTCGACCCGGATCCCACGGCCGCCGATGCCGGCGACCAGGGTGCGCAGCGCGGTCGCGGTACGACCACCGCGCCCGATCACCTTGCCCAGATCTTCAGGATGGACGTGCACCTCGACGGTGCGTCCACGACGGCCGGTGAGCAGCTCGACACGGACGTCGTCAGGGTTGGCGACGATGCCGCGAACCAGATGTTCGACGGCATCGGCAACAACAGCAGTCATTACTCGGCAGCCTCGGTGGCGGCTTCCTCAGCGGCAGCCTCATCCTTCTTGGCGGCCTTCTTCTTCGGGGTGACGGCCTCGGTGGTGGGCGCGTTGTCAGCGGCGGCGAGCGCAGCGTTGAACAGGTCCAGCTTGGAGGTCTTCTCGGCCTTCACCTTCAGGGTGCCCTCGGTGCCCGGCAGGCCCTTGAACTTCTGCCAGTCGCCGGTGATCTCCAGCAGACGCTGCACCGACTCGGTGGGCTGCGCGCCGACCGACAGCCAGTACGCGACACGCTCGGCGTCGATCTGGATCAGCGAAGGCTCTTCCTTCGGGTGGTAGAGGCCGATGGACTCGATGGCCCGGCCGTCACGACGCGTACGGGCGTCGGCGACGACGACGCGGTACTGCGGGTTGCGGATCTTGCCGAGACGGGTGAGCCTGATCTTGACAGACATGCTGGTCAGTCTTCTTTCAGTAGTTTGGTCACCACGCGATTCAGCGACCCACATGGTCTGCGGGTCCGGTTTCGCGCATGTGTGCGTGACCGCCGCGCGGTACGTAACCGGAGACGGGCTGACACTGTCCAGGAAGGACGAGGGTCCATTCTGCCAGACGACCGGACGAGGCCGGAAATCGCCTCCGCTATCGCCGCGCAACGCCGATTCAGCGGTGCCCGGTGACCGGATCGGGGGTCTTCACGACCAGTCCACGCAGCACGACCCACTGTGGGTCGGTGAGCGACTGCGGATTCACCCTCGGGTCTTCGGCGTAGACGACGAAGTCGGCCGGGGCGCCCTCTTCGATGCTGGGGCGGCCGAGCCAGGTGCGAGCGTTCCAGGAGGCGGCGCCGAGGGCCTCGTGGGGTGACAGGCCCGCGCCGGACAGGGCGGTGATCTCGTCGGCGATGCGGCCGTGGCGGATGGAGCCGCCCGCGTCGGTGCCCGCGTAGATCGGGACCCCCGCTTCGTGGGCTTTGCCGACGGTGTCGCGGACGCGGCGGTGCAGGTCGCGCATGTGGGCGGCGTAGACGGGGAACTTGGTGGCGCTGTCGGCGATGCCGGGGAAGGTGTCGATGTTGATCAGGGTGGGGACCAGGGCGGTGCCGTTGGCGACCATCAGCTCGATGGTGTCGTCGGTGATGCCGGTGCCGTGTTCGAGGCAGTCGATCCCGGCGTTGATCAGGCCGGGCAGCGCGTCCTCACCGAATACGTGCGCGGTGACCCGTGCCCCGTTCGCGTGGGCCGCGTCGATGGCCTGCTTCAGGATGTCGTCGCTCCACAGCGGCCGCAGGTCGCCGACCGAACGGTCGATCCAGTCCCCCACGATCTTCACCCAGCCGTCGCCGAAGCGGGCCTGCTCGGCGACGATCTCGGGCAGGTCGCGTTCGTCGTCGAGTTCGATGCCCAGTTCGCGGATGTAGCGCTTGGGGCGGGCGATATGGCGGCCCGCGCGGATGATCCGGGGCAGCTCGGCGTGCTCGTCGATGAAATGGGTGTCGATCGGCGAGCCCGCGTCCCGCAGGAGCAGCGCACCCGCGTCACGTTCGGTCTCGGCCTGCTCGATCGCGCCGTCGCGGGTCTCGTCCCCGCCGCCGTACCGGATGCCGACATGGCAGTGCGCGTCGACCAGGCCGGGCACGATCCAGCCGGTCCGGCACAGCGTGTCGGCGCCGACCACCGGCTCGAAGGTCACCGTGCCGTCGACCACCCACAGGTCGCGTTCCTCGTCATCGGGCAGAACCACCCCGCGCACGTGCATGAAGAGCCTCCTCGATGTCGACGCTGCCTGCCAACCTACCGCCGACGGCGCCGGGCCGCAGCCGGCGGCGCTCTGATCGACGCGGCCAAAACCGCTGCCGCCCTAGACGATCAGCTCCGCTTCATCCTTGGAGGTCGCGGTACGAACTCGCGGGGCCGGAGGCTCGAGGCACCGGGAGCCCGGGCGCAGCGCCCACGAGACCAGCACGCAGACCGCGAAGGCTCCGGTCCACAGCAGGTGTTCGACATCGGAATCGGACGCGAGGTGGGACGCGAACGCCCCGGAGAAGTTGTAGAAGGCTCCGGCACAGGCCCATTCCTTCATTCGGCGCAGACCGGGCACCGCGATCACCACCGCCCCCAGGATCTTCCAGACACCCAGCATGGTGACGAAATACGTCGGGTATCCCAGATCGAGCATGCCGGCGACCGTCGAATCCCGGCCGAGCAACTCGGCGATCCCCCCGCTGCCGAGGACCGTTACGACGATGCCGGTCGATACCCAGAACGCAACAGCCACCACCCGCCCCGAACCGAGCCGCGCGCGCAACCGCCCGGGTGTCCACGCACCGACGGCGATGGATCTGCGCTGCTCAGGACGGGTCGCCCAGGACAGGCAGGTCATCGTCGCGAACCCGAGCGGGCCCACCGCCGCGGGATCACCGGCCACGGCCAGCGAGATCGCCGCACCGAGATAGATGAACAGCACCCCGGCGTATACCCACTCCTTGCACCGAGGCAGGCCCGGCGCCAGCAGTACGAGCGCCCCCGGAATCTTGGCGATGCCGAGGATGACCAGCACGTAGGCGGGGTAGCCGAGCTGGTCGACGGCCACATCGCGCACGATGTCGATGCGCAGGATGTCCCAGACACTGCCCATCGCGGATTCGAGGGCGACGATGACGGTGGTTATCCAATAGACGATGCTGCGGCTGTTGCCTGCGATACGCGGAAATTCGGTCATGGCTGATCCTCGAGTCGGTGGCCGCCGAGCACGGCGAATTCGGTTGACACCGATCTGACCGGGAAACGGATCCCGATGTGACAGCGCGGCATCAGTGCTCGTCGAGAACCATCGCTGCGAGCCGGTGGGGGTCGCCGATCATCTCGATGCCGACGATCTTCTCGCCCACGATCGTGAACGCGAACGCGATCCGGGCGCGTCCACCGACCGACCAGAGGGCGCCTGGTTCGTCGTCGATCGTGGCGAATCCGGCTCCCTGCGCGCGACCGGAGAACGTCCGGGCGACGGCGTCCGCCCCCAGCACCTCCCCGCGGGCGCCCGCCGCGACGACGGTCTCGTCCGCACGCAACACCACTTCGGGGTCGAGCAGTTCGAGCAGGTCCTCGAAGCGTCCGGTGCGCGCCGCTCGCAAGAAGGCTTCGACGACCTCGCGCCGCCTGCCCGCGTCGACCGTGGCGGGCTCGTCGATGCCATGGACCCGGCGTCGCGCACGGCTCGCGAGCTGCCGGGTCGCCGCGCCGGAACGGCCGAGGATGGCGGCGATCTCGTCGAACGGGACAGCGAACAGGTCGTGCAACACGAAGGCGAGCCGTTCGGCCGGGCCGAGGGTGTCGAGGACGACCATCAGCGCCGAGCCGATCGAGTCGGCCATCAACATTTCCTGTTCGGGTGCCATCGCGCCCGCGCGTTCTGCGCCGTCGTCGACGAGCTCGGTGCCGTAGAGATCCTCGCGCAGGCTCTTGCGGCGTTGCAGGACGTTGAGCGAGACGCGCGAGACCACCGTGGTCAACCAGCCGACCAGGTTGTCGACATCGGAGACGTCGGTGCGACTCAACCGGATCCAGGCCTCTTGCACCGCGTCCTCGGCGTCGCTGGTCGAGCCGAGCATCCGGTACGCCACCGCCCGCAGGTGCGCCCTGTTGTCCTCGAATTCGCGGACTAACCAATCGGTGTGGTCCATGTGTCACATACCTCCTCGGGGATCGGTCAGTACTGATGACCGGCCGACCCGCGCCGGTGTGACACCGCTCCACCGAGGAGACCCGACCATGACCGCACCAGCGAAGACCGTGATCTACCCGGTCACGAACCTGGCGGAGGCGAAAGCGCTCTACCGCAGGCTACTTGGCATCGAGCCCGTGATGGACGAGCCCTACTACGTTCAGTTCGACCTCGACGGGCTCCTCGTCGGGCTCGACCCCAACGGCCACGCCAAAGGCCTGACCGGGCCTGTCCCGTTCTGGCTCGTCGCCGATATCCATCAGCACCTGGCCGACCTGATCGCCGCGGGCGCAGGCGAAGTGCAGGCGGTGACCGATGTGGGTGGCGGCAAACTCATCGCGTCGGTCGAAGACGCCGACGGCAACATCATCGGCCTGATGGAGCAGCCGTGAAATTGGGTATTCACCGCATACCTGCCCGGTGGCGCACCATCCTCTATTGGTTCCTGGCGTTCGAGTTCTTCGTGGGGTTCCTCACCAAGTTCTGGCCGGGTGAGACCTTCTTCGGACCGGCCTACGCCGAGAAATTCGCCGACTGGGGTTTCGATCCGAACATGCGCTATGTGGTCGGCGCGATCGAACTGGTCTGCGCGATCCTGCTGGTCATTCCCCGCAGGCAGACACGATTTCTCGGCGCCGCCGCGCTGGTACTGCTGCTGACCGGCGCCGTGACCACGCATGTCATCGATGACGCGCCGGTCTACGAGGAGGTCTCGGCACCGCTGCACCTGGTGATCATGCTGTGCGTCGCCGTCGCGAACTGGCCTACCGACGTGCGGCAACTGCTGCGATGGGGGCCCGGCGAGCGGCGGACGGCATGACGGCACCCGCGGGGCCGGACCAGGACCGCTACCGACGCACCACCGCCGAGCGGGTGGTGACCGATGCGTGACATCACGACCGCCCAAAGCCGAAAGCTGTGGTCGGCTGCCATTGTCTTCACCCGGGTCGCGCTGGCGGCGGGGTTTCTGTCCGCGGTCGCCGACCGGTTCGGCCTGTGGGGCGCGGCAGGCACCGGACAGGTCGCCTGGGGTGACTTCGATGCGTTCCTGTCCTACCTCCGCACGCTCGCGCCTTATCTGCCGACCGGGCTGGTCGAGGTCGTCGGCTGGGCGGCGACGGTGGTCGAGACGGTTCTCGGCGTCACGTTGCTGGCGGGCTTCGCACTCCGGTGGTCGGCGGCGGCCGCCTTCGCGACCCTGCTGAGCTTCGGGCTGTCGATGTTGGTCTTCTCGGGTTTCGAGGCACCGCTGAACGCGTCGGTGTTCACCGCAGCGGCGGCAGCGTTGCTGCTGGCACTCGCGCCGCTAAGACGCGGCGATCCTGAAATGACGTGACACCCGAGGTTCCTTCCGGTGGTGTAGCCGAGCTCGGCTACACCACCGCTGCCCGACCCCGAGGAGGGGATGCCGCGCACTCGAGCACGCCGTCATGGCACCGGACCGGCCGCTAGGTTCCCGACGGGCCCTCGTCGAGAAAGACTGTCACCCTGGCGATACGCGCTGCGTCGGGCGCGAAGTCGACGAACGCCACGCCCGGCGACGCACCGACCCACACACTCACACTGACCGTGCGTCCGGCAGCGATCATCTTGTCCCACCGCATCTCTCGTGCGCGATCGGTGAATTCCGACAGCGAGACGCGGTGCCCGGCGGGGAGCTCCACCACAGTCCGCTCGTCGAGCAGGGCCAGCACGCCGGCCGAGTCGCCGGCTGCGGCCGCGGAGAACAGTCGCCGGACGATCCGCTTGCCTGCCCCGCCCACACCGCGCAGCGCCCGCATCATCCCCACCGCCCCGCCCACGCCGAGCTCGGCGACGAGTTGCGGCCCGAGCTTCGCGCCCGCGAGCAATCCGGACGGCCCCGTGCGCAACAGTCGCGCGACCATCACCGCCAGCTCCCAGTGCGCGGCGAGCCGGGCGATCCGCCACCCGTCGTCGGTCGCGACCAGGTCGTAGCGCAGATGCATCGGCACGGTGACGGTGGCGCCGGTCGACATCGTCGTCTCGATATGCAGATCCCGCACCACCGTGTGCCCGGCGACGAGGTCGCAATCGACGCTGAACGCGATGGAGTTCGGCGCGATGAAGACGTTGTAGAAGCGCGAGATCGCGTCGGCGCCGATGTGCTCGCGCGAGCCGTACGGGTCGTGCACCGCGGCAGTCTCGGCGAACAACCCGACCCAGGCGTTCTTGTCGTGTGCGGCCACGGCTCGTGGTGACTCGCGCACGGCCGCGAGCAGGTCCTCAGCGGTCCGATCCAACGGCATATACATCCTCCATAGTCGTGCTCCCCCCGCGCGATCCACGATAGAACGTGTTCTAGTTTCGCGTCGGCGATCCGTGCGCGACGCCTGGACAAGAGGATCTCGATGGACTGGTACACCGGGAACACCACCTACGACACGGTGCTGACCATCGCCTTCGCCTTCGCCGCGTTCGTGATCGTCGGCGGGCTGTTCGCGCAGAGCCCCTACGGCCGCTTCGCCTCGAACAAGGTCGGCTTCAATCTCAACCCCAAGCTCGGCTGGTGGCTGATGGAACTGCCCGCGACCGTCGTGTTCGCGGTGTTCTACCTCAGCGGCCCCGATCGATTCGAGCCGGTCCCGCTGGTGCTGGCCGCCATCTGGCTCCTGCACTACAGCAACCGTGGCTGGTTCTTCCCGCTCTCCATCCGGCAGGTGCCGGGCAAGAAGAGCACCTTCAATGTCTCGGTGGTCGCGGCGGGCGTGTTCGTCACGGCCCTGCACGGCTATCTCAACGGCGCGTTCTTCAGCAACGACTACAACAACCAGTACGGCACCGCCTGGCTCACCGATCCGCGCTTCCTGATCGGACTGGTCGTGTATCTGTGCGGATTCGGACTGCTGGTGCGGTCCGAGGCGATCGTGCGCAATCTGCGCGACAAGAACAACCCCGGCGCCGCCGAGTACCGCATCCCGCACGGCGCGGGCTTCCGCTTCGTCAGCAGCCCGGCCTACCTCGGTGAGCTGATCGCCTGGGCCGGGTTCGCCCTGCTCACCTGGTCACTGGCCGGCGTCGTGATCTTCCTGATCACCGCAGGCAACCTGGTGCCGCGAGCCTTCGCAACCCACCGGTGGTACCGCGAGAAGTTCGCCGACTACCCAGCGAACCGCAAAGCACTGATCCCCGGCCTCATCTGACCGCACCGCCCGGTGCGGTCACAGCCCAACCCAGCCCACACTCCCGACCCCTGGGGAGGGACGGCCACGCAGTGGCCGGTCCGCGGCCGGGTCGCCGGTCAGCCGCCGGTGCGTACGCGACGAAGGAGCAAGCAACGGTGGCTGACCGGCGGGCCCCACAGGGCCGCGGACACGCGCGCGC
>JACIXH010000359.1 GCA_014360565.1 Nocardia sp. | reverse complement strand
CCTGCAGCACCTGCAGCAGCTCCCAGCCGGTCACGGCCATGGTCGGACCACCGATGGCGATCATGCCGACGATTCCACCGACTGCGGCACCGACCGTCAGGCCCGGGATGCACAACGGGATGGTGACGACGCAGCCGATCGCTGCACCGATGGCGGTGCCGACGAACGTACCGATGGCGGTGCCGATGCTGAACTTGCTGGAGAAGTCGTTGATCGCCTTCTGGTTCTCCTGCGCCGATGCGATGTCCTTCAGGACCGGCTTCGGGCTGACTACCTGCTCAGCGACATTGACGCCGGTCGGCTTCTCCGGAGTCAGCTCCAGGACAGTGGACTCCTTGGCGACCGCGGCCTTGGTCGGGATCTCCGCGCCATTGATCGAGAAGGCGATCGGCAGGGCAATCACGACGTCGCCGCGTGTGTCCTTGATCTCGGCGACCTTGGTCTTGGGCGCCTCGGGGGTCTCGCCATCCTGCTCGACAATCGAGAAGGTGCCGTTCTTCACGGTGGCGACGACGGTCTTGTCGACCAGTTTGACCGAGTACTTGATGTCCTGCGGTGCCGGTGTCTCTTCGGCATGAGCAGTGCCCATGGCAACGGTCATCGCCCCGATAACCAGCGCGGCAGCCGCAGTGGTCCTACGGAAGTTCATTCAGGTTCCAATCCATCAGGTGTGGTGCGTCGTGCGATCCAGCGACACGCGAGACTCGTCAAGTAGGGCCATCTGTGAGATGTCCGCTACTTCTCCCCGAGCAGTGTGAAGACCGGCACAGCATGCAGAACAGCTGGAGCTTAATGGACTGAATCCCCTGAGACCAGAAGAAGTTTCGCCGGGGTTAGTAAGCCTGACCTTAGCTTCACCGCAGTTCACGGACGGTTTACGGTGTTCAGCAGGTGCTACGGCCACCCCGGAGCAAACACTTTTGTGACATTGCTCACAGGCAAACCACAGGTCAAATCCCAGTAAACAAGGTCAGAGCGCAAATGCCGATACTACGGTGGACAGCGATAGTTACTGGCCGGTAACTTAGTGGCGGTTACGATACGAGCAACTCGGGCGAGGACTCCTCGCCCAGACCCTCGTGTTGCCTCGAAAGAAAGGTCGCGACATGAATGCCCTGACTATCACGTTGGGCACGATTGGAGCTGTGCTCAGCCTGTTCTGTTGGGCGTCGTTTATCGGCGGCGCCTGGAACATCGGCAAGGCCATCACCATCGGCCAGTCAGCTCCTGATCGTTGGCGACCGTTCTTCCCACGGTTCAAGAACATGTTCGTCGAGGTCGCGGCCCACACGCGGATGAACAAGTTCCGCACTGTGGGCTGGGCGCACTGGCTGGTGATGACCGGCTTCATCCTCGGCGCCATCCTCTGGTTCGAGGCCTACGGCCAGACGTTCGATCCGGCCTTCCACTGGCCGCTCATCGGCAATACCGCCGTCTACCACCTGCTCGACGAGATCCTGGGCATCGGCACCGTGCTCGGCATCGGCGCGCTGATCATCATCCGTCAGCTGAACCATCCGCGTATCCCCGTTCGCCTCTCGCGCTTCAGCGGCTCGAAGATGGCGCCCGCGTATGTGATCGAGACGATCGTCCTGCTCGAGGGTCTCGGCATGATCTTCGTCAAGGCGGGCAAGCTCGCGACCTACGGGAACGCGCACGCCTCCACCGACTTCTTCAGCATGCAGATCGCGAAGCTGCTGCCCGCGAACCCGACCATGGTGTCGATCTTCGCGTTCATCAAGCTGATGTCGGGCATGGCCTTCCTGTACCTGGTCGGGCGCAACATCACCTGGGGCGTGGCCTGGCACCGCTTCTCGGCCTTCTTCAACATCTACTTCAAGCGCGAGGCCGACGGCACCGTCGCGCTCGGCGCGGTCAAGCCGATGATGTCCAGCGGCAAGGTTCTCGACATGGAGAACGTCGACCCCGAGGTCGACAATCTGGGTGCGGGCCACATGGAGGACTTCTCCTGGAAGGGCTGGCTCGACTTCACCACGTGCACCGAGTGCGGTCGCTGCCAGTCGCAGTGCCCCGCCTGGAACACCGGCAAGCCGCTCTCGCCCAAGCTGCTGATCATGTCGCTGCGTGACCACGGCTACGCTGCCGCGCCGTACCTGCTGGCCGGTGGCCGCAAGGACGCCGCCGGTGACGAGATCGGTCTGGTCGATGCCGACGGCAAACCCGACGAGGCCGCGCTGGCCAAGATCCCCGCGGCCGCTCGTGCCGAGGCGGAACGTCCGCTGGTCGGTGGCGCGGACGTCAACGGCGTCATCGATCCCGAGGTGCTGTGGAGCTGCACCACCTGTGGTGCCTGTGTCGAGCAGTGCCCGGTCGATATCGAGCACGTCGACCACATCATCGATATGCGCCGCTACCAGGTGCTGATCGAGTCGGAGTTCCCCCCCGAGCTGGCCGGTCTGTTCAAGAACCTCGAGAACAAGGGCAACCCCTGGGGTCAGAACTCCAAAGACCGCCTGAACTGGATCTCCGAAGTCGATTTCGACATCCCGGTCTTCGGTAAGGACGCCGACAGCTTCGACGGTTACGAGTACCTGTTCTGGGTCGGTTGCGCCGGTGCCTACGAAGACCGGGCGAAGAAGACCACCAAGGCCGTGGCCGAGCTCCTCGCGACCGCGGGCACCAAGTTCATGGTGTTGGGTGCCGAGGAAACCTGCACCGGTGACTCGGCTCGCCGTGCGGGTAACGAGTTCTTGTTCCAGCAGCTGGCTCTGCAGAACATCGAGGTCATCAACTCGGTGTTCGAAGGGGTCGAGCAGGCCAAGAAGAAGATCGTCGTCACCTGCGCGCATTGCTTCAACACGCTCAACAACGAGTACCCGCAGGTCGGTGGCAACTACGAGGTGGTCCACCACACCCAGCTGCTCAACCGGTTGGTGCGTCAGAAGCAGCTGGTCCCGGTCTCGCAGGTCTCGCAGAACATCACCTATCACGACCCGTGCTATCTGGGTCGGCACAACAAGATCTACAACGCGCCCCGTGAGTTGATGGAGGCGTCGGGTTCGACGCTGGTCGAGATGCCGCGTCATGGTGAGCGGTCGATGTGCTGTGGTGCCGGTGGTGCCCGGATGTGGATGGAAGAACAGCTCGGTAAGCGGATCAATGTCGATCGGGTCGATGAGGCGTTGTCGACGAATCCGACCAAGATCGCGACGGGTTGCCCGTTCTGCCGGGTGATGCTCAACGATGGTGTGACC
Organism: Nocardia sp.; assembly: GCA_014360565.1. Lineage (GTDB taxonomy): Bacteria > Actinomycetota > Actinomycetes > Mycobacteriales > Mycobacteriaceae > Nocardia. The sequence continues at coordinate 1,223 of JACIXH010000359.1, read as the reverse complement.
GCGCGTCAGGAGCAGGGTCAGGGTGAAGGGGTCGAGGTCGTCGATGTTTCGCAGCTGATGCTGGACTCGATCACCCGTATCGATGCCGCGGAACTGTCGGCGAATCTGGTTGTTGTCCAGGAACCCAAGGCCGAACCCGAACCCGAACCGGAGCCGGAACCGGTGGTGGCCGAGGTCGCTACCGGCACCGCTGCGAAGGCTGTCCCCGCTGGCGGCGGTCTGGGGATGAAGGGTGCTGCGAAGGCTCCCGGTGGTGGTTTGGGTATGAAGGGTGCGGCTAAGGCTCCGGGCGCGAAAGCGCCTGCGGCCGAAGCAGCCTCGACCTCGGAAGCCGCTGCCCCCGCTCCGACCAAGGGCCTCGGCATGAAGGGCGGCGCCAAGGCTCCCGGTGGCCTCGGTATGAAGGGCGGCGCCAAGGCCCCCGGCGCGAAGGCTTCTGCGACCGAAGCGGCTCCGGCCGCTGACGCCGCGGCACCCGCCGCTCCGGTCAAGGGTCTGGGTATGAAGGGCGCTGCGAAGGCGCCCGGTGGCCTCGGCATGAAGGGTGGCGCGAAGGCCCCTGGAGCCAAGGCTCCCGCGGCAGCTCCGGCCGAGGCGGCCACTCCCGCGGACGCGCCCGAGGTTTCGGCTCCGGCCGAAGCCAAGCCGTCGGTGCCCGCCAAGGGCCTGGCCATGAAGTCCGGTCTGAAGCGACCGGCCACCAAGGCCCCTGGTTCCAAGCCCGCACCCACCACGGCACCGGCAGCAGAGGCGACTCCCGCCGAAGCCCCCGCTGCGCCCGAGGTTTCGGCCCCGGCCGAAGCCAAGCCGTCGGTGCCCGCCAAGGGCCTGGCCATGAAGTCCGGTCTCAAGCGCCCCGGCCCGAAGGCCCCCGGCACCGCTGCGGCTCCGGCTGCAGCAGCTGAGGCTCCCGCCGCCCCGGCCGAATCTCCTGCCGCCCCGGCTGAACCCGCCACTGCCGACGAACCGGAAGCGCCCGCAGCGGAGTCGGCCACGCAGGGCGAGCCGGCCAACGGCAACGGCACCTCGGTGGCTCCGCCGACGGCCAAGCCCGGCGGTCTCGGCTTCAAATCCGGTGCGAAGTCTCCGGGTCGCAAGAACTGACAACTGAACACGAACAACCAGTGAGGCGCGGATTCCGAGGAATTCGCGCCTCACTGCTCTTCCGCACGTGTCGACTATGTCTTGTCGCCGAGGCGTCTCAACGCGTCGTAGACCTGCTG
>JACIXH010000358.1 GCA_014360565.1 Nocardia sp. | reverse complement strand
GTGCGACTCGAATGTTTCCGCACGGTTGCTTGTGAATGCTTTCACGATCACCGTAGATGTCAATAGGTCTCCGGCGCACCGTGGGGGAGATCACGCTCTAGATACCCACAAGGGGAACCTGCCCGGTCCTTTGTACTCGCGTCGGCAGGTTTTCGCAGCGCAACCAGGAGATTTTTCTCGGGACCGCAGCCTCAGGACGGCTTGGGCGCCACCACATCCAGCACACTGGGTACGGATGTGAAATGCACCATCTTGCGTTTTCCGATGAAGTCGCCATCGATTTGCAGGCCGATCTCCTCGCCTGTCTCGATTCGCACGGACCCCACATCGTCGGCACGGAAGAGCATGGGCGACTTAGGGTTTCCATTATCGTCCAGCAACTGCCGCGCGAGCAACAGGGTGCGCGTCACACTCATCGACTGCACGGCGAACACACCGAGGCCGGATTCGAAGGTGGTGGTGGGATTCGTACGAATCGGACGATCCTCGAGATAGGTCCACGGGCTCGAATTCGTGACGAAGGCGTAATAGACCGACTCGATCGGATCCCGTCCTTCGACCGCCACGGTGACGCTCGGTTCCTGGCGCCTGGCCCGGAAGAACTGACGCACCGTGGTGCGCAGATAGCGCGCCGGAGTGGCCTTACGACCTTTCGCGCGGGCCGCGTCGATCGCCTCGCACACATCCGCGTCGAGGCCGACTCCGGCGCTGAATGTGAACCACCGGTCATCGGCCAGACCGAGCCCGATCCGGCGGTCCGCGTCGCGGCCCAGCAGATCGATGAGCTGGTTGGTAGCTGTCACCGGATCGGGGGAGATGCCGAGCGCGCGAGCGAACACATTCGCCGAGCCGCCCGGGATGATCCCGAGGCGCGGGCGCCAGACCTGATCGTCACCGACCTGGGGCAGTGGGAGGAAGCCGTTGATGGTCTCGTTGACCGTCCCATCGCCACCGTGCACGACGATGAGGTCCATTTCCTGGGTCGATGCCCACTGGGCCAGTTCGGCCGCGTGGCCGCGATGCTGGGTGTGCGCAACGGTCAGCTGCGTTCGGCTCTCCAGGGCGTGCGCGAGCAGATCCCGGGTGGCCGGGGTCGTCGAGGTGGCATTGGGATTGACAATGAGCAGCGTCCGCACAGTGCCTCAGGGTAATGCGCGCCGGCGACCACCCGGCGCGCGCCGCCGACCCACGACACGTCGTCGTAGGCTGGGGTCCGTGGCAGAGCAGGACGTGACAGACGGTGACCAGCCCTTCGAGCGCGGCACGGCGCCGACCGGTATCCCGATGACGGTGCGGGTGGCCGGTGGGCTGGTTTCACTGGAGGGGCTGGCCGGGGTGGTGACCGCGATCGTGCTGATCGTGCGGGCGCTGACCGGGCACGATCAATCCGAGGCCAGCGGGGTGGGCACCGCGCTCTGGTTCGGTGTGCTGTTCGGCGGGGTGCTCGCCGCGGGCATCGCGCTGTTGCGCGGCAAGCGCTGGGGGCGGGCCATCGCGGTGATCGCGAATGTGTTGTTGCTGCCGGTCGCGTGGTCGTTGCTGACGGACTCGCACCAGCCACTGTGGGGCAGTTTGCTCGGGCTGCTCGCGGTTGCCGGGTTGGCCGCGCTGTTCGCGCCCGACACGAGTCACTTCATGGCTCAGGACTACGGCGAAGTTCCCCGCGACGATTCGTAGTCCGACCGGGTCGGGGGCGAACACGCTGGGTCAGGTCGTCGCCGCCCGCAGCGCCTCGCGGCACAGGTGGTCGGCTCGGCGGGTCGTTTCCGGTTGCCGGAAACCCTGGGTGAGCGCCAGGACCTGGGCGCAGGCGGTGTCGAGGTCGATCAGGTGGCCGACCGAGACGAACAGCGGCTTCACGTTGTCGCGAGTGCGCAGCGCGCGACCGACGACCGCGCCGTCGATGGTCACATCGCCGGCGTCCCCGCGCAGTGGGCCGGGTGCCCGGAATTCGCCCCACACCGATTTGGCGACGCCGATGGTCGGAATTCCGGTGAGGAGCCCGACATGGCACGCCAGCCCGAAACGTCGGGGGTGGGCCAGGCCCTGTGCGTCGCACACGAGAAGGTCGGGTGTGACGGTGAGTTCTTCCAATGCGCTGACCGTCGCGGGCAACTCTCTGAAAGCGAGAAGGCCGGGCACATAAGGGAATTCCGAAACACCATGCGCGACAGCTGTTTCCACGGTCTCCAAGGTGGCGATGTCGAGAACTACGGCGGCCGTTGCTACGGCGCCGTTCTCGGCGTAGGCCGAGTCGATTCCGGCGGCCGTCGAAAATTGTGGCGGCACAGGGTTTTTCGCAGACACCAAGGGGCGTAGTTCGTCTTGGAGCGCGATCGCCTCTTCGGGTGTGCGCGGCCAATCATGGGGTAAAGAGATACGCATTCGGCTCAGCTCGCGGTCGTGACGGAGGCGCTCGGCCACTGCCGCGGGTCGAGCGCGCACGCGCCGGGGGAGTGCTCGGCCCCTCGCCGGTCGAGCCCGGCCGTCACGGTCACCCCGGCGCGGCAGCGGAGCGCGATCATCGCTCGATCGGTTCGGTGCGCACGGTCAGGTTGTGGCCCCAGACGGAGTGCGCGTCGTGGTCGTAGCCGAGCACGCTGACGGCGCCGGTCGACATCGCGAACCGGCGGCCCTCACGCACCGCGAACTCCGACCAGCGCGCGATCAGCACTCGCGAGAAGTGTCCGTGACCGACCAGGACCACGTCGCGCTGCGGCAGCTGCGGCTCGACCCGGGCGAGTATCCGATCGGCCCTCGCACCCACCTGTTCGGCCGTCTCGCCGCCGGGAACGGGTGCGGTCCACACGGTCCAGCCGGGCACGGTTTCGCGAATCGTCGCGGTCGTGATGCCCTCGTATTCGCCGTAGTTCCACTCGACCAGGTCGTCGTCGACCTGGATCGGGGACAGCCCGGCCAGCTCGGCGGTGTGACTGGCGCGCAGCCGCGGGCTGGTGAAGCAGAGCGGATCGCGCAGGTCGAGGGATTTCAGCACCAGCCCGGCCGCCACGGCCTGAGCTTCGCCCCGCTCGGTCAGCGGCAGGTCGGTGAAGCTGGTGTGCTTGCGCAGATTCGACCACTCGGTTTCACCGTGACGCAGCAGGACCAGGCGGGCATCGGGGGTGGACATGAGTCCATCATGGCAGTGCGGGATCAGCCGAGCGCGTAGAGCTGTCCGCCGCGTCGCTCGAAGACCGTGTCGCCCAGGACGGCGGTGGAGATGGTGTCGCCGCGGTAGTCGGTGCGTTCGAGCGGGATATCGGCGACGGTCGCGCCGCTGCCGCTGTCGACCGCGAGCTGCCCGTCGGGGACCGGGACCAACAGCCTGCCTGCCATCAGCGCCGGCGTACCGAGCGCGTCGCGCACGGTCCACACCGGCTGTAATGAGCCCGAGCTCAGGGCAATAAGGCTGTTGCCGGTGAAGACATAGATGGCCGAGCCGAGGCGGGTCACCGCGGCGCGCTCGTCCCAGGCCGCGGCGAGCTGGTGGGTCGCGATCTCGTTGCCGGTTCCGTCGTGCACGGCGATGCGGGCGGGCAGCCCGAGGCCGGTCGCGGTGGGCGGGGTCGGCGGGTAGTAGACGGCGATCTTGTTGTCCGACACCGCGATTACCCGCATCTGCGGCGAGTCGGCACCCGGCGCGGTGAGTATCCGCGAACCGTGTTCCTCGGGGGCGGTCGATTCCTTCGGCGCCGGATTCAGCACGGTCAGCCGGTCGGTCGCGTCGCCGGGGCAGCGCTCGAGCACCGCCAGGCGTGAGGAACTCGACGCAGCCGACCGCAGCGCGCATCCGCTGCGCGGCTGGGTATTCGGGTTCACCGGGGCATCGACGTAGCCGTATTCGAGGGTGCGCACCAGATCCGAACGCCACATCTCGAGGCGGTCGGAACCGAGCGCGAGCAGGTAGGTGCCGTCGCCGCTGACCCGGATCTCGTCGTCCATGTAGCTGCTGCGCGCGACCCGGCGCTCACCGGTATCGGCCTCTAGCATCACGGTCTGACTGCATCCACGCTGATCACGATAGGTGGCGATCACGGTGCCGAACTGCGACTCGACCCCGCACAGCGGCATGTCCCGGCGGTACCACCACAGCTGGTTGCCGGTGCGCGGATCGCGGCCGCTCACGGTGCCGTTGTCGCCCGTGACCACCACATTGCCGGAGGTGAGGGCTCGCCTGCTCGACTCGTCGGCGGCGTGCCACTGTTCGCGCAAGGTGGTGGGGAGTTGGGTGGCCGCGGTGATCGTGGGAGCGGGGGTGGACGCGGTGACCGAATCGGTGCCGGTGGCGTCGGCACGGGCCCATACGACGATCGCCGCCACTACGAGAGTGACGGCGATCGCTGCTGCTACGAAGATGTCGGCGCGCGTCCGCCGTTCGGGTGCGAGCACGTAGGGGAGTGTATTTGGCTTGGGGGTGGATGTGTGCGCGGGGGCGGTTGTGGGGGTGGA
>JACIXH010000357.1 GCA_014360565.1 Nocardia sp. | reverse complement strand
CGATTCGGCGGCATCGGTGTCGCCGTAGAACTCGCTGATGCCCATGCAGCCCAGACCCTGGGTGCCTACCAGCGCCCCGCCGGCGCCCAGGGTGGTGGTCGTCAGTGTCTTCGCGATGCTCATGTGTGGCTTCCTTCGCTCGTGTGCACGGTGATCGTGGCGGGACGGACCACATCGGATCGGCCTTCGTAGACGGCGATCTTGTAGTCGAGAACGGCCACGGTCTGCTGGAGCTCCGCGATCTTGTCGAGCACGTCGGATCTGGTCTGCCGGAACATCTCCAGCCGCTGCGGGTAGGTCTGCGCACCTGCCCGCACCAGTTCGGCGTAGCGGATCATGTCGGCGACCGGCATACCGGTGAGCCGCAGCCGTGCGATCAGCGCCAGCCACTCCAGGTCGCGGTCGCTGAACCGGCGGTTGCCGGTGTGATCGCGGCCGATATAGCTCATCAGCCCGATCCGCTCGTACCAGCGCAGCGTGTCGCGACTGAGCCCTGATCGTTCGGCCGCCTGCCCGATCGAGTACTTCGGGCGCTCGTGCTCGCGATCTGCGCTGCCGGCATGCAGGGCCGCGTCCTGATCCATCGTGCTCGTACCTTCCCGTGGAACTTCCTCGACGCTATCTACCTGGAGTGCACTCCGAGCAAGCCTCGATTCTCCACCGGCCGAGCGAGGTCAGCTGTAGTTCGGCAGTTCCTGGACGGCCCACTTGTTGCCGTCGGGGTCGGCGAAGAAGGTGAACCTGCCCCAGCCCATGTCCTCGACGGGGGTGGCTTCCACACCGGCGGCGATCAGCTGTTCATAGGCCTTGTCGGCACTGGCCACGACCATCTGCATCCCCTCGACGCTGCCCGGCGCCGCACTGGTGATCCCGCGCCCGATGCAGATCGAACACCCGGAACCCGGCGGAGTGAGCTGCACGAATCGGGTATCCGGGTTCGGGGTGTGGTCGTGATCGGCGTTGAAGCCGATGCTGGTGTAGAAATCCTTGGCCCGGTCGACATCGGTGACCGGGATGGCAACGAGCTCGATTTTCCAATGCATGTGATCAAGCATTACACCGCGCTCCGACAGAAACGTAGTGTGGATCACATGGCTGGTAAGGACATCGACCGCGTCAGGGCCCGCTCGGCTTGGGAAACGGTCAAGGAGAGCCCGGTGATCACCGCTATCGCGGTGGCGCCGGTGGTACTCGTGCTCGGCGTGGTCTGGGCGCTGACGAACGGATTCGTCGCGTTCGTGCTCCTCGCGCTACTCGGAGTGGGCATCGTCGTCGGAGGCAAGTTGCTCAAGTGAAGCGGCATCGAAGTCAGCGCGGCACGTGAAACGTCGTGAGTTCGCCGGTGCCGGGGCCCAGTTGTGCCCACGGCCGGTCGAATTCGAGCACCGCCAGCGCCGAAGTGGGGAACTTGCGGCTGAGTTCGGTCGCCTGCTCGGACTCGCGGTTGCTCGCCAGTTCCCACGCGGTCCAGGGGATCCCGGGCACATGGCCGACGATCAGCAGTGTCGAGACGGTGTCGTCGGTCAGCCCGATGAGTTCCATCAGGGTGTGCGGGTTCGCGTCGTAGATGTCGTCGGTGTACTCGGTCGGCGCGGTGACGCCGGTGGCGGCCAACGTCTGCCGTGTCCGTTCGGCCGTCGAGCAGCGCACGGCGTCGATCGTCGGCTGGGTGGCGCGCAACCAGTCCCCGGCCAGCGCCGCTTCGCGTTCGCCACGCGGCGCGAGCGGGCGCGCATGGTCGTCGACGTTGTCGGGGTAGGCCGATTTTCCGTGCCGCATCAAGATCAGGGTCGCCGCCATGTGACCACCGTAATCCTGGGCAGCGGTGAGGTGACAGTCACACTCGAGGCACACTGAAAGCTGCGTCACCGACGATGCGCTCGCGGCACACCCCGCCGCGAGCCGTCTCGGAGACGTCTCGAGCCACCGACCACACATTTCGAGGATCTGCACCTATGGCCTACGTCATCACGCAGCGTTGTTGCAACGACGCCAGCTGCGTCACCGAATGCCCGGTCGACTGCATCCGCCCGACTCCGGATCAACCGGAGTTCGCCACGGCGGAGATGCTGTACATCGACCCCGAGACCTGCATCGACTGCGGTGCCTGCGTCGACGCATGTCCGGTGGACGCGATCTTCTCCGAGGATGACCTGCTCGCCTCGCTGTCCAGATACCGCGATATCAACGCAGCGTACTTCCAGCGTCACCCGCTCGAGTCGAACTTCGACCCGTTGAGCAGCCCCACCCGGCCGCCGAAGACCCTGGGCACGCTGCGCGTGGCGATCATCGGCGCGGGCCCAGCGGCCTGCTACGCCGCCGATGAACTGCTGCGGCGCAGCGACGTGGAGGTCGAGATGTTCGACCGGCTGCCGACACCGTGGGGTCTGGTCCGCGCGGGCGTCGCGCCCGATCACGCGGGTACCAAGGGCGTCGCGGAGATGTTCGAGTCGGCATTCCGCCGCGACACCTTGCAGTACTACCTCAATGTCGAGGTGGGCGAGCACATCGACCACCAGGAACTGCTCGACCACCATCACGCGGTGATCTACGCTGTCGGCGCCTCGAGCGACCGTTCGCTCGATATCCCCGGCGAGGACCTGCCGGGCAGCCATTCGGCCACCGAGTTCGTGGCCTGGTACAACGGCCACCCCGATTTCGCCGACCGCGAGTTCGACCTGTCCGGCGAGCGCGCGGTGATCGTCGGCAACGGCAACGTCGCCCTCGACGTGGCGCGCGTGCTCACCGCCGATCCGGACGAGCTCGTCAAGACCGACATCGCCGATCACGCGCTGGACGCCCTGCGCCGCAGCAATATTCGCGAGGTCGTCGTGCTGGGCAGGCGTGGTCCGCTGCAAGCGGCGTACAGCTCGCCGGAGTTCTTGGCGCTCACCCATCGCAACAACGTCGATGTGATCGTCGACCCCGCCGAGATCGAGCTCGACCCGCACAGCCGCGCACTGCTCGACGATCCGAACATCGAACCCTCGCTGCGGTTGAAGTACGAGCTCGCGCAGGAGTATTCGACCGCGAAATCGGACCCGGCGAACAAGCGGATCGTCTTCCGCTACCTCGCCACGCCGACGGCCGTGCACGGCACCGACGCGGTCACCGGGATCGAGTTCGTCCACAACGAATTGACCGAGGAGAACGGGCAACTGGTGGCCACCGCCACCGACCGGACCGAAACCATCGAGACCGGGCTGGTGCTGCGCGCGATCGGCTACCGCGGCGAACCTGTCGCAGGCCTGCCCTTCGACGAGCGCCGCGGCACCGTGCCGAGCGAACACGGCCGGGTCATCGACGCCACCGAGCCCGTCCCCGGCGTCTATGTCTCCGGTTGGATCAAGCGCGGCCCGCGCGGGGTGATCGGCTCGAACCGGATCGACGCCGAGGAAACCGTCGAAGCGGTGATCGCCGACTTCATGGCGGGCAAGCTCACCGCGCCGACCGGCGACCGGGCCGCCTTGCGCGAACTGCTCGCGCAGCGCCAGCCCGATCTGGTCGACCGCAAGGGCTGGAAGACCATCGACCAGGCGGAGAAGGCCGCGGGCAAGGCGGCAGGCAGGCCGCGAGTCAAGTTCACCACCCGCGCCGACCTGCTCAAAGCAGCCAAGGGCTAGGAGCGGCTCCGGCAGGGGTCCCCAGCCCCTGCCGGGTCCGGCGCCGGCAGCCGAAGGGCCGCAGCGCAGGCCGCCGATTACACAGGCAGCGGCATGATCCGGACGACGGTCGTGGTCACGCCGCCGACCACGAACCACAGCCGCAGCACCATCTGTCCGGTGTGGTCGCCCGGTTCGTGGCGGGCGCGCACAGTGATGTGCTCGCGGGCGAGTACCGGCGCCACATACTCGATCACGGCGCGGTGCGGGCCTGCGACCAGCTTCGGGAAGTCGACGAGGAACTGTTCCACGGCCTGCCAGTAGCAGGCGTTGTTGACGTGGTTGTACTGGTCGATGTCGGTCGCCCGGACGGGGAACGGCTGATCGGTATCGGACTCGCGCGGCGCCGGATCGGTGAGGTAGGGGCGCCAGCGCAAGCGGTGTTCGTCGGTGGATCGGGCCAGGTAGGCGAGGCCGTCGTCGCTGATCCGGGCCGGCAGATTGCTCGACTCGCTGAGGTTGATCCAGAATCCCTCGGTCTCGATCAGCCCACCGCGTTCGCTGGTGATCCGCGTGCGCATGTTCGTCCAGCGGGTGGACATCGACGAGCACCAGCGTTCGAGGTGCACATTGTCGGGCCACACGACCGGGCGGATCACGTCGATGACGGTGCGGCGCACGATCCAGGTGGGGTCGGTGAGGTGCAGAGCCGTCTGGTTCAGCTCGTCCCAGGCGATATCGGACAGATAGCGCGCCACGGCATCCAGGCGCAGTCGACGATAAGGATCCACGTCGCCGGCCCGGACGGGCCACGCCGTGGCGAAACCCGTGCCCTCCTGGGGAAGCGGGGCCAGTGGCTGATCGAGTGACA
>JACIXH010000356.1 GCA_014360565.1 Nocardia sp. | reverse complement strand
CCCCCGAACAGCAGGGTGCGGGTGTGTGGTCGGGCATAGCTGATCAGCACACCCAGGTTCGACATGGTCAAAGGTGGAGCGGTTTGGATGGGAGGCGCAGTCGTCGTCACTCCCCAATGGAACAGCAATGTTCCATTTTAGTAAAGCAAATATCCAGTATGGGTCTCGATTATGCTGCTCCTGTGGAAGATGTCGGAGAGAGCAGCGCCCGCGAGCGCACCCGTCGCGCGATTCTCGATGCGGCCGTGGCGACGTTCGCGAAATCGCCGAACGCGTCGCTGACAGAAGTCGCCGAGAAGGCCCGGGTCGGGCGGACGACGCTGCACCGCTACTTCCCCGAACGAACCGACCTCATCACTGCTGTCGGGCGGCTCACCGAACAAGCCGTGGCCGACGCAACGAAGCGGGCGCGCCTGGATGAGGGGACAGGGCTCGACGCGGTCCTGCGGCTGTGTCAGGAGTACTTCGAACTCAGCGATGTCCTCACGGTCCTGTTCTTCACGACTGGCGTGTACGACGAGGCCACCTCGTGCATGTCCGACGACGACGCGATCGCGGTGGTGGAACGGGGGCGCGAGGACGGCTCGCTCGACACCGCGCTCGACGCCGCGTGGATCCTGAACATGATGTGGGCGCTGTTGTATGCCGCCGTCGACCATGTCAACCGTGGCTCTGCCGGCCGCATGCATACGCAGACGCAGGCGCTGACGAGTCTGCGCAAAGCGATCAGCTCGCCCGGGTGACCGATACACGGCGTCCACATCGAACTGGACTCCACGTTCGCACCCTTCGGCGATTGCGAAATGTCCTCCAGGATACGTCCGGCCGAACCCGTTGGCAGATGGACCATCACGGCCCACTGACGGCCTTCGTTAGTGTGTAACGCATGGCCGAATCACTCCCTGACGACGACCTGCGGGTCGGCAACCCGGAGCGTGAACGCGCCATCACATTGCTCAACGACGCGTTCTCGGCGGGGTATCTCGAGATCTCCGAGTTCGAGGAGCGGTCGATGGTGGCGTACAGCGCACGGACCCGCGGCGAGCTGCGTGGGGTGCTGGCACAGCTTCCCGCCGCCGAGCAACTGTTCCCCGAGGTGGTGTCGCGGTTGCCCGCGGCGGCGCCCAGCGTGCTCGGCGAGGTGCAGCCGATGGAGATCGCGGCCGATTGGACGACGGTCCGGCGCAAGGGCGTCTGGCGGGTGCCCGCGCGGCTGCTGGTCACCGGTTCGTGGGGGACGATCGATCTGAACTTGGTCAATGCCGAGTTCCTCGCGCCGAGCGTCGACATCGAACTTCAGGTGTCGGTGTCGACGGTCAAGGTGATGCTCGGCCCCGATCACGAGATCGACTACAGCGGCGTCCACGCGACCGGCTGGTCGAGTGTGAAGGACAAGGCGGGGTCACCGAAACATCCTGGTGGGCAGGCGATCCGATTGATCGGGGCGATCTCGGGGATGAGCGGAATCGTCATCCGACGACGTTGACGCGCAGCTCGGCGCGTCGCCGCGCGAGGAAGTCGGCGCGGGCGCCCCACTCAGTCCTGCACGGTTCCGCCGACACTGTGTGGCGTGGCGCGCTTCACCTGCCGTCTCACTGCGCGGCAGACTCCGCTCGAACAGCGACGACATGCGCTATGTGACCGAGCTTGACGGGGTTGAACATCCAGTAGAGCCGGTCGATGCTCTCCTCGTCGACCGCACCGATGCTGAGCCAGGCGATAGGGGCTCCGTCGCGGCTGATCAGAACCGACGCCCGGCCATTGGTGTCGACCCAGTCGATGGCAACCCCGGTCCAGAAGTGTGAGGCGAATGCGGCCACGTACTTCGCCACGCGTGTGCGCCCGAATACCGGGATGCGCGAGACATTGCGCACTGCGCCGCCGCCGTCGGAGTAGCTGGCGACATCGGTGGCGAAAAGCGCCTCGAGTTCATCGAATTCACCGGCACGCGCGGCGATCAAGAACGCGGCGAGCAGACGTCGCTGATGCGCCGTGTCGACTGACACCTGCCGGTCGGACTCGATGGACTGGCGTGCCCGGCTCACCAGCTTCCGGGCGGCGGGTTCCTTCATCTCCAGTACTTCGGCGATCCGGCCGTACGGGTAGTCGAAAGCCTCCCGCAGGATGAATGCCGCCCGTTCGGTCGGCGTCATCTTCTCCAGTAGCACCAGTACCGCGGTTTCCAATGCGGCGGCCCGCTCCGCGCCGAGCGAAGGATCAGCACTGGTGTCCACGGGCTCGGGTAGCCATGGGCCGATATAGGTTTCCCGACGAGCCCGCGCCGTCTGCGTGGCATTGATCGACTGCCGGGTGGTCATGGTGACGAGGAACGCCTCCACGTCGCGGACGGAATCGCGGTCGGGATAGGACTGCCACTTCACCCACACGTCCTGGACGATGTCCTCGGCGTCGGCGACGGTGCCGAGCATTCGGTAGGCGATACCGAACAACCGGCCCTTGTGCGCGGAGAAGTCGTCGACCGCTCTATCCAGCTCCGTGGGTTCGCTCATGGGGTCGATCCGGTGGCACCGGCAATCGCGTGATTCATATCCCCCGCCTCGATTCGGGCACCATGCGTGAGGACACTACTCGCGCGGGTGATGGGCCGGACAGCGGCAATCGCGCTGAGCGAGCAGCACAATCGTCCGGGATCTCGTCGTGTTCGAGCCTGTCGGCGCGGCGTGGGAGGCAGGTCGCACGGGCGGTCGATCGCCGCCCGCGCGAACAGCTCAGTTGCTGGTCAGCCACTCCGAGAGCCGAGTGCGCGCCAGGTGCGCATCGCTGCCGGGCAGCAGCTCGCGCTGCGGCACTGCCCCGAAATACTGCGCTTCGGGATCGGTGACGACCGTGCGCGGATCCGAGCGCGCATGCAGCACCGTGCGGATCCATTCGTCGAGGGCGATCACTTCCGGGCCCCCGACCTCGATGGTGCCGTTGTTCGGGTCGCCCGCCGCCGTGCGGCCGACAGCGGCGGCCACATCGTCTGCCGCCAGCGGCTGCATGCTGGAACCCGGAAGCCGCACCTGACCGTCAACGGTCGCGGAATTTGCTATGCCACCGGCGAATTCGAAGAACTGCGTGGCGCGCACGATCGAGTACGGCAGGCCCGATATCTTGATCAGCTCCTCCTGGGCCACCTTCGCTCGCAGATACCCGGAATCCGGCAACAGTTGCGAACCCACGACCGACAGAGCGACGTAGTGCCCGACACCGGCCGCGGCGGCGGCTTCGAGCAGGTTCGTCGTGGAGGTCCGGAAGAACTCCATGACGTCGTTGTCGGCGAACGACGGCGAGTTGGCGACATCGACCACCACGTTCGCGTCCTGGAGTACCTCTTCGACTCCCTCACCGGTGAGGGCGTTCACGCCGGTACCGGGTGCGGCGGGCACTGCTCGGTGGCCGTGCTCTCCGAGTCGTGCGACGAGCTTCGAGCCGATCAGGCCGGTGCCGCCGATGACGACGATCTTCATGATCAATCCTTCCGTTCGAGCGTTGCCGCGGGGTCAGCGAACTCCGCTGCATCAAGGACAGGACAGAGGGCGATTTTGTGACAGTGCCTTTTCGGAGCCGGTCGGATCGAGGATCGCCCGCGGTCGCTGGTGACCGCCGCATCAACGCGTCACCGCTCGGAAGAACCGCCCGCCGATCCACTCCCCAGCAGGCACAACGGATTCGCCACCATGGCCGCCTGCGCCGAACCGGACGACGAACCGGTGATCCCGGAGTCGACCGGTGGCGTGTTCGGCACCGGTGCTGCCGGATCGCCCGAGCCGCCCGTCACCATCGACTCGCCGTCGAGGTTCGCGGGAGCCGCGACATCGAGCAGATCCAGCACGGTCGCAGTGATGTCGGCGAGGGTGTATCCATTGTGCTGCGCTCCCGCCGCAAAACCCGCTCCGCGCGCGATCACGAAACTGGCTGTCTCGTAGGCGCTCTGCCCGCCATGACCACCATCGGGGTTGTGTCCGTGGTCGGTGGTGACCAGAATCGTCCACCGCTCGTTCGAATGCGAGGCCGCTCGCGCGTCCACCGCGGCGGTGATCTTGCCGATCAGTCCGTCCACTCGGCCGATGGCGTCGCGATACGCTTGCGGCCAGATTCCGCGCAGCGTGTGACCCACGATGTCCACCTGATCGAGGTGCGTGAACAGCACGTCGGTCCCGTCCTCGGTGATGGCCGAGACGACCTGCGCGGTGGCATCGGAATCGGCGGTGGACTCACAGACGCCCGCACCGGTGGGGTCGATCTGTGTGACGGCCACCCGGTCTGCCTGCGGGCTGCCGGTTCGCGCGATCATGCCGATCTTGTCCCAGGTCCCGATCGACGCCGTCGACAACGACGGACGTGCCCGCTCCACCTGGGTGAACACCGTCGGATACTGCGCGAAAGCTGCTGCGTTGCAAGTGGACCCATTGTCCTGAATACCGTGCTTGGTGTCCCACACGCCGGTCAGCGCCGTTGCCCACGAGACACACGACA
>JACIXH010000355.1 GCA_014360565.1 Nocardia sp. | reverse complement strand
AGCGCACCGAGGACGGACTGATCGCCGCGATCGCCCAGGAAAAGGCGACCGGTGACGTGCTGATGATGGCCTGGATGGACGACGAGGCGCTGGCCCGCACGCTGCAAACCCGGAAGGCGACCTACTATTCGCGCTCGCGGCAGCAGTACTGGGTCAAGGGTGAGACCTCCGGGCACACCCAGTACGTGCACGAGGTTCGCCTCGATTGCGACGGCGACACCTTGGTGCTGATCGTCGATCAGCAGGGCGCGGCCTGCCACACCGGCACCCACACCTGCTTCGATACCGACGTCCTGCTCGCGGCCGACTAGTCGCAGTCGTCGACGAGGACCCGGTTCAGCCGATCGGACAGCGCTTCTCCGAGCACCGCCAGTTGCGCGGTCTGCTTGTCGGTGAGACCGTCCAGGACCAGGCTGCGCACGGCGTCCACATAGCCGGGGGCCGCCTCGAGCACCTTCTCGAAACCGGCGTCGGTGAGCACCGCGTAGACCCCGCGCCGCCCCGCGGTGGTGTCGCGCCGGGCCCAGCCGAGACGTTCCAGCTTCGACACCACATGCGACAACCGCGATAGCGACGCATTTGCCTTGTGGGCGAGATCACTCAATTGCAGCCGATGACCGGCTTCCTCCGAGAGCAGGCTGAGCACCCGGAACTCGAAATGGGTGAGCCCCGCCTCGCGTTGCAGCCGGGTGTCGAGCGCGCCGGGAATCCGGGTCATGAGCGCGACGATCGCCTGCCATGCCCGCTGTTCGACGGGGTCGAGCCACTGGGTCATCGCCGGCACTGACTCGCGGCCGGACGGCGGACATGGTGGAGTGAGGCGTGCACGTCACAGAGTTTGCCACGACGTCGCTGCGGCGTCCGCGAGTTGGCAGCGTGCGTGAGGTCACTCACACGAGCGCGTGAGTGCCTGTGTGAGTCAGCGGTCGCCGGTCATCGGTGGCGTCGGGGGCGCGGTCGGCGCGGTCGCGGCCTTGGCGGCCCTGTGACGGTTGATTCCCCGCTTGCCCATCAGGGCGAGCACCAGTGCGAACAGCACCGCCGCGATGATGGCGCCGACCAGGCAGGCGCCGCGGAAGGCGGGCGCGTCGACGTCGAGAATGCGCTGACCGGCGTGTGCGGCATTGTTGCCGCCGAGCACGATCGTCAAAGTCATCAGATTCGGCAGTGCGCAGGCCAACGCGATGATCACTGCCGCGCCCGCGATGAACTTGCCGCCCTTGCGTTTCCACACTCGCACCGCGAATACCACCAGCAGCAACGGCACCAGTGTGAACACCATGCCGTACACCAGACCCCACCAGATGCCCGAGCTGAAACTGCCGTGCACGGTGTTGGCCAGACGTTGCGCCCACCAGCGGGGGATGAACGAGGACAGAATGAAATAGGCGATCACCAGTACCGCGACCGTGGCCAACGCCATGATCGCCCGGTTACGCCATAGGACGGCGGTGGATTTCTGACCGCTCGACTGCACCTCGCCGGTTGTCATCTGTTCAGCGTAAGTGCGCCGCGGTCGCCGGGCGAGGTTGCCTCGCCCGGCGATTCGCCGATCCGGGTGGTTCGGTGTCAGTGCGGGGCGGTGCCGCGTGCGCGCAGGAAGGCCAATGCCTCGTCGGCATGCACGGCGGCGCGCAGCTCGCCGGTGATGATCTTGGCGATCGTGCGGTCGGTGTCGATGACGAAGGTGTGCCGCTTCACGGGGGCGAGTTTGCCCAGTAATCCACGCTTCACGCCGAACGCGGCGGCCACCGCGCCGTCGCTGTCGGACAGCACGGGATAGTCCAGGCGCTGCTTGGTGGCGAAACCGGCCTGCACCTCGGTGCTGTCGGTACTGATGCCGGCACAGGAAGCGCCCAGCGCGGCGAACTCGCCGCTCAGATCGCGGAAGTGGCAGGCCTCGGCCGTGCACACGGGGGTATTGGCGGCGGGATAGAAGAACAACACCAGCGGGCCGTCGGCGAGCAAGCCGTCGAGCGAGCGGAGCTGGGCGGACTGATCGGGAAGCTCGAACTGCGGAGCGCGCTGGCCTGGCTGCATGCCCAGACAGTAACGACCGGCGGCCGGGTAAGGAAGATCCCCGTTCGCGTACGCGAACGGGGATCTGTGGGCCTACTGCCCCAGCAATGCCGCGACGTCGGGATTACGGATCTGCATCACGTCGAGGATGCCGTGCGCGCGCAGCAGTGGTTCCAGTTCGCGGATGCGATCGCTGTGCCCGGCGTACTCGTCGGGGAAGTTCTTCTTGTCGAGATCTTGGATCGCCTTGGCATAGGTGACGAACGAATTGAGCGCGCTCGTCGTCACTGCCTGCTGGCCGGGACCGTAGTGCTGCTGCGACGGGGCGGCCAGACGGCCGTCCTGTGCGCCCTGGTGCGAGGCGTACAACATTGCTCCTTCTCGGAAAGGGGATTACCGCGTGCAACATGGAACGCGCGCGAGTGTAGTGATGCCGGTCACCGCGGCATTCGGCGCGGGGGTCGGGTCCGCGCGCGCCGTCGGCACCACGCCTGGGATGATGGGCCGATGCAGGGCGCGTCGACACCAACCACCACGACCCGCGAGCAGTTCCGGCTGCTCGCCGCCGAGCACCGGGTCGTCCCGGTGACCCGAAAGGTGCTGGCGGACTCCGAAACTCCGCTCTCGGCCTATTCCAAACTGGCGGGTGACCGGCCGGGAACCTTCCTGTTCGAATCCGCGGAGAACGGCCGTTCGTGGTCGCGCTGGTCGTTCATCGGCGCGGGCAGTCCGTCGGCGCTCACCGTGATCGACGGTGCGGCCGCCTGGCTCGGCACCGTGCCCGCCGACGCCCCCACCGGCGGCGACCCGTTGCTCGTGCTGCACGAGACCCTGGAACTGCTGCGCACCGAGCGTCTGCCCGGTCTGCCGCCGCTCACCGGCGGCATGGTCGGCTATCTCGGCTACGACGCGGTGCGCCGGATCGAACGGCTGCCCGAGCACGCCGCCGACGATCTGGGTCTGCCCGAGCTGGTGCTGATGCTGGCCACCGACCTGGCCGCGTTCGATCACCACGAGGGCGCGATCACCCTCATCGCCAACGCGGTGAACTGGGACGGCGCCGACACCGGCGTCGACGCCGCCTACGACGATGCCGTCGCGCGGCTGGACAAGATGACCGCCGCGCTGGCCGCTCCCGCGCCCTCGACGGTGTCGTTCTTCGATCAGCCGGAACCGCAGTTCCTGCGCAGGCGCACCACCGAGGAATTCGGTGCGGGTGTACGCAGGCTGATCAAGGAGATCGAGGCGGGCGAGGCGTTCCAGGTGGTGCTCTCGCAGCGCTTCGAAATGGATTACAGCGGGTCGCCGCTGGCGGTGTACCGGATGCTGCGGGCCTCGAACCCGAGTCCGTACATGTATCTGATGCACATCCCCGACGGCGCGGGCGGCACCGCGTTCTCCATCGTCGGATCCAGCCCCGAATCGCTGGTCACCGTGAAAGACGGGGTGGCCACGACCCATCCGATCGCGGGTACCCGCTGGCGTGGAGACAGTGCCGAGGACGACATCCTGCTCGAGAAGGACCTGCTCGCCGACGACAAGGAGAACGCCGAGCATCTGATGCTCGTCGACCTTGGCCGCAACGACCTGGGCCGGGTCTGCCGTCCGGGCACGGTGAAGGTCACCCAGTACCGGCACGTCGAGCGCTACAGCCACGTGATGCACCTGGTCTCGACCGTCACCGGGCTGCTGGCCGAGGGCAAGGTCGCGCTCGACGCGGTGCGCGCGTGCTTCCCGGCAGGCACGCTGTCCGGTGCGCCGAAGGTGCGGGCGATGGAACTGATCGAGGAACTCGAACCGACCCGGCGCGGCATCTACGGTGGTGTGGTCGGCTACCTCGACTTCGCGGGCGACGCCGACACCGCCATCGCCATCCGCACCGCCCTGCTCAAGGACGGCACCGCCTACGTCCAGGCGGGCGCGGGAGTGGTCGCCGACTCCGACCCGATCGCCGAGGACACCGAGGCGCGCAACAAGGCCATGGCGGTACTCAAGGCGATCGCGGCGGCTCAGACCCTGCGCACCTACGAAGGCGGGGACCTATGACGGCCGGTACCGGAGACGACGACCACGCCGGTGGCCCCGGCTCGCCCGTCGACCCGCCGGACAGCGGCGTGACCGAGGACGTCCACACCGACCCGGACAACTCCGTCGAGGCGGTGCGCCCCATCGACGCCGATGCGGCGGCGGTCCCCGGCGCGGACCCCGCCCGCCCCGCGGGTCCGCCGCCCGCCAAACCGATCGTGCCGGTCGCGTTGCTGGCGCTGGCCGCGGCAGGGCTGTGGGCGGCCTCGCGGATGACCTGGGTGACGGTCTACTCGGCCGACGGGCTGACCGAACCGCGCACCGACGACCTCAACGGCGGTGTGTGGTTCGGCGCGCTCACCCCGCTGGCCCTGGTGCTGGTCGCCTCGATCGCGGCGGTGTTCGCGGTCAAGGGTGTGTTGCGTCAGCTGCTCGGGGTGGTGATCTCGGTAGTCGCCGCCGCCGCCGCGGTGCCGGGCTTCGCGCTGGCCG
>JACIXH010000354.1 GCA_014360565.1 Nocardia sp. | reverse complement strand
ATCTTGACCCGATTCCCGCCAGACGTGCGCGAATTCGTCAGCGGTGAAGGTCCATCCCATTGCCGATCCCATCCTTACCGAACCAGGACGAGGACAGCCTAATGGGCGCAGGCGCGCAGCGCTCCTCATCCGCACATGGCCGGAGCGCATGCGCAGGTAACCCTATCCCGCGGTGTCTGATTCCGGCCCGCCGATCGAAGCCATCCCCGGCGAGGCCCTACGCGAGGCACCGGGGGGCTCCCGGCGGGCCGATCCGAGGAAAGCAGGTGTCGCGCTCAATACCCACGAGCGGTCTCGACGATTGCGGACAGCGGCTCGCCCGCGACGAACCGTGCCACGTTCGCGCCGACATGATCGGCGAACGCGGCCAGCCGCAACTGCGGTGGGTTCGAATCGTGCGGGGTGATGATCGCATTCGGCAATGTCCACAGCGGATGTCCGGTGGGCAAGGGTTCCGGGTCGGTGACATCGAGTCCGGCGCCGCCGATCAATCCGCCGCTGAGGGCGTCGACCAGCGCATCGGTGTCGATCAAGCTACCGCGGGCGACATTGATCACCCAGGAGGACGGCTTGAGCCGAGCGAGTTCGTCGGCGCCGATGAGATGGCGGGTCTGCGCCGTCGCCGGTGCCGCGACCACCACGTGATCGGTGTGCGACCACACCCGGGCGAGCTGATCGGCCGGCACCGTCTCCACGTCGGCGGGAATGCCGTCACCGCGCACGGGTCGTCCCGACCGGTTCACCGCGATCACCCGGGCGCCCAGCGGCGCCAGCATCGGGATCAACGCCCGCCCGATCCCACCCGCGCCCACGATCGTCACGGTCTTGCCGCGCAACGATCCGACGTGCGGGAAGAACTCGCGCTGCTGCCACGACGTGGCCCGTAGCTGCTCGGGCAGATACCGCACACCGGCCAGCAACAGCATCAGCGCGTGCTCGGCGACACTGTGCGAGAAGGCCCCGGCCGCGGAGGTGAACCGTACGTCCGGGTGACCGGTGAACACGCCCGCGTCGAAGAAGTCCTCGATCCCGGCGGCGGGCAACTGCACCCAGCGCACCGATGACGGCAGCTCGGCCGGGAAGTCGCCGGGTTGCCCGGTCCAGATCAGCGCGTCGGCCTCCGCTAGCTCACCGACCCGAGCGCCCGCCCCGACGACCGCTTTCTCGAGCAAGCGCGGCGTCGGCTGATCCGGGGCGATCGCGATCGTTGTCGCGGATTCCTGCACAGAGACCTCCTGGGTCGATCGGCTTTCTGCGCCGCACTACGCGGCTGGAGCGCTGTTGCCGGCACCGCACGCGGTCCCGCACCCCTGATTCTTCCTCGTGCCGGTCGACGGTGCAGCCAGCACCCTCGGTGACCCGTCCCGCTGCCGCGCGTCGGATCCGGTTTCCGGCCTGCTGATCGGCGGCCGCGACGCATTCTCTCGGTCAGGCGCGAGGACTGGTGACGAGGTGGCGATCGAACGGCATCGTCGCGGCCGCTCACGATTCGTCGAGGTCGACGGGCTCTTCGATGCCGTGCCGGTCGGCCAGTTCCAGCAGAGGTCCGATGTCGAAGACGGCTTGGTCCATGTCGGCCTGCAGGTCGCCGAGTTCGGCGTAGCGCGACGGGACGGTACGGATGGTGAAGTCGCGCGGCACGATGTCGTCGATCTCGCTCCAGCGAACCGGGGTCGACACGGTCGCTTCCGGTATCCCACGCACGGAATAGGCGGCGGCGATGGTGTGATCGCGGGCGTTCTGGTTGTAGTCGACGAACAGCTGCGCGGGATCGCGATCCTTGCGCCACCACGCGGTGGTGACATCCTCGGGCGCGCGCCGCTCCACCTCCTGCGCGAACGCGAGTGCCGCCCGTCGGACCTGCTGGAACCCGTACTCCGGCGCGATCCGCACATACACGTGCAGCCCGGACCCGCCGGAGGTCTTGGGCCAGCCGATGGCGCCGAGTTCGTCCAGCACCTCGTGCACCACCCCGGCGACCCGCTGCACCCGCGACCACGGACAGTCCGGCATCGGATCGAGGTCGATACGCCATTCGTCGGGCGACTCGGTGTCGGCGGCCCGCGAATTCCAGGGATGGAACTCCACCGTGGACATCTGCACAGCCCAGATCACGTCCGCGAGTTCGTGTACGCACAGTTCGTCGGCGTGTCTGCCGTAGCGCGGAAAGTACACGCGCACCGTCGGAATCCAGTCGGGCGCGCCCGCGGGCACCCGCTTCTGATGAACCTTCCCGCCGGGCAGACCCTTGGGGAACCGGTGCAGCATGCACGGCCGATCCCGCAGGGCATTGACGATCCCGTCGCCGACGCTCAGGTAGTACTGCGCCAGTTCGAGCTTGGTCACGCCGAGCTCGGGGAAATACACCCGGTCGGGATTGCTGACCCGAACCGTGTGCTCACCCACCGAGAGTTCGATCGCAGGCGCCGCAGACTTGGCCACCCGCCCAACGATAGCCGAGCAGGCCCGCTCCCAGCGGGGGAGCGGGCCTGCGTCGGCCTCCTGGTTATCAGCGGCTGCGCTCCGTCGGCGGTGTGTAGTAGCTCTCCGCGTAGGAGTGCTCTGCCCAGCGCGACTTCTTGTCCTCGTCGCTGTCACCACCGTGGCCGGGCCACCACGCGCGGCGCCCGAGCAGTGCGGTCACCGCGGGAGTGAAGAACAGTGCCATCACAAACGCGGCGATCGCGATACCCACGGAGATGGCGAAACCCATCTGCGACAGGGTGCTGTTGCCCGCCAGCATCATCGAGGCGAACGTGCCCGCCAGGATCAGACCGGCGGCGGCCACCGTCGGCCCCGTGTGCCGTACGGCCAGCGCCGCTGCTTCCCGTGGCGTGTGCCCCTCGCGGGCCTCCTCCCGCAACCGGGCGACCATCAGGATGTTGTAGTCGGTGCCCAACGCGACGACGAACAGGTACATGATCACCGGCAGCGTGAAGATCAGGCCGTTCTCACCCTGGATCTGCTGAAAGACCAGCACCGTCGCGCCGAGCGTCGCGGCGAAGCCGAGGAACACCGAGGCCATCAGGTACCAGGGGGCGACGAGACTGCGCAGCAGCAGCGCCAGGACCAGCATGATCAGGATCGCGGCTACGGGGAACACGATCGCGTAGTCGTGGTTCATCGCGTCCTCGAAGTCCACGAACACCGCGGTCATGCCGCCGACCGCCGCGGTTGCCCCCGCGGGCGCCGCCTGATGCGCGGCCTCGCGCAGCGGACCGGCCACCGTGTCCAGAGCCGCATCGGATTCCGGTGCGTTGGTGAGCGTCACCTGGAAGTTCGCGATCGTGCGGTCCGGCGAGAGCTGCGCCTGCCCGACCTGCCCGACGCCCTCGACCTGGGTCAACCTCGTCCGGTATGCCGTGAGCTGGTCGTCGTCGAGCGGCCCGCCGGGCGAGTGCAGCAGCACATCCGAGGGCTGGGTGGCACCGGCAGGCATGCCTTTGAGCAGCTCGGTGGTGAAGACCACCGACTCGGCGGCATCGGTGGTGGAGCCCGAGCTCAGATCGAAGGTCGGATTGAAGCCGACCGCGAATACCCCCAGCGCCACCAGCACGCCGCCGGAGGCGACCGCGAACACGCCGGGTCGCCTGCCCATCGCCGCGCCGATCGCACCGAACCGCGCGCCCCTCGGCTCGGCCTGCCACGCCTTCGACGGCCAGAACACCCTGGTGCCGAGCAACGAGACGATCGCGGGCACCAGGGTGAGACCGGCCAGCAGCGCCACCGCGACCGCGATGGCCAACGCCGGACCCAGCGCCCGAAACATCCCCAGGCTCGACAGCGTCAGTGCCATGAACGCGATGATCACGGCGGCGGCCGCCGAGGTGATGGCCTCGCCGACGCGGGCCACGGCGTTGACCATCGCGGTCTTCGGGTCGTCGCCCGCCCGCAGCCGTTCCCGGTAGCGGAACATCAGGAACAGGATGTAATCGGTGCCGACGCCGAACAGCACGACGAGCAGGATCGCGCTGATCGAGGTGTCGATGTCGAGGTCGAAAGCCTTCGCGGCCATGGCGATCAGGCCGCTGACAGTGCTCGAGATCGCGCCGATGGTGATCACCGGCAGCAGCGCGATGACGGGGCTGCGGAAGATGATCAGCAGCAGCACCAGGATCAACACGATCGTGGCGATCCCGATGATCGCCATGCCCTTCTCACCCTCCTCGGTCTGATCGAGGGTCTGCGCCGCCGTGCCGGTGATGCCTGCCTTCAACTCGGTGCCACGCACCTGTTCCTTCAGTTGTTCGCGCAGGCTTTTCACCGCCTCGCCCTGTGTTTTGTCGGCCGCGTCGGTCAGTTTCGTCATCTGCACCGCGATGACCTGAACCAGCCGGTTCTCTGACGGCGGTGTCACCTGGACGCCGGTGACGCCCTCGATGTTGTGAGCGGTGAGCGCGGCAGCGGCCGTGCCGACCGTGGCGGAGTCGGCGTCGGTCAGCGCCGTGCCGTCGGCGCGGACCACCACGATGAGCGCGGCGGGTGCGGCGTGCTGCGGAAATGCCCGCTCCTGCAACTCCATCGCTTGAATCGACTCGTAATG
>JACIXH010000353.1 GCA_014360565.1 Nocardia sp. | reverse complement strand
GGGCTCGCGACGCGCGGGTGCGGAAGTAACAGTTCGGTGTCTCGAGGGGGTTTGCCGGATCGATGCCGGGTGCGCCCCGTGCGATAACCCGTCGCTGTGCTGGCGGTTAACCCGTTATGGCACAACACAATGCACAACAATTCTGGATTGTCAACCCCTGCGGTGGCCTCGTTGTGGCCCTGACCTGCACAGTTGATCGCGCCGTTATCGAGTCGCATGTTAAACTGTGAACATCGAAAGGGGCACGGGACACATGATTTTTAAGGTCGGAGACACCGTCGTTTACCCCCACCACGGAGCGGCGCTGATCGAAGCTATCGAGACCCGCACCATCAAGGGTGTGCAGAAAGAGTATCTGGTCCTGAAGGTTGCGCAAGGCGACTTGACCGTTCGGGTTCCCGCAGAGAACGCTGAATACGTCGGCGTCCGTGACGTCGTCGGCCAGGAAGGTCTCGACCGCGTCTTCCAGGTGCTGCGCGCGCCACACACGGAGGAGCCGACCAACTGGTCCCGCCGTTACAAGGCCAACCTCGAGAAACTCGCCTCCGGCGATGTGAACAAGGTGGCCGAAGTGGTGCGTGACCTGTGGCGTCGTGAGCAGGACCGCGGCCTGTCCGCCGGTGAGAAGCGGATGCTTGCCAAGGCTCGTCAGATCCTCGTCGGTGAGCTCGCGCTCGCCGAGGGCACCGACGACGGCAAGGCCGAATCGCTGCTCGACGAGGTTCTCGCCGCGGCTTCCTAGAAATAAACAAGTGCGACCTGTCGTAGCGCTGGTCCCTGCCGCCGGTCGCGGCGTGCGCCTGGGTGAACCCACCCCGAAGGCGTTCGTCCCGGTCGGCGGTATACCTATGGTCCGGTTGGCCGTCGACGGGCTGATCGCGTCCGGTGCGGTGCACCGGATTGTCGTGGTCGTGCCCGCCGAACTGGTCGAGGCCGCGACTTCTCTGCTGTCCGACACCACCTCGCTGACCGGCGGTTCAATGCCCCCTGTGCCGGTGGAGGTGGTTGTCGGCGGTGTCGAACGCACCGATTCGGTGCGCGCCGGCATCGCGGCCGCGCCCGGCGCCGCGTTCTACCTCGTGCACGATGCCGCACGCGCGCTCACGCCACCGGAGCTGATCGCGCGGGTGGCCGCCGAGTTGCAGGCAGGCAGTCCTGCCGTCGTCCCCGCGCTGCCCGTCGTCGACACCGTCAAATCGGTCGACGACGCCGGCGTTGTCACCGGCACTCCCGACCGCGCCCGTCTGCGCGCCATCCAAACCCCCCAGGGCTTCGCCGCCGATCTGCTGCGCCGCGCCTATGCCACCGACGACGGCGCCACCGACGACGCGGGCCTGGTCGAGCGACTGGGCGTCGACGTGCAGACCGTCGCGGGCGACCCGCTCGCTTTCAAGATCACAACCCCGCTCGATCTGCGCCTTGCCGAAGCCCTCCTGGCCGACGGCATCGCCTCGCCGCGGGGTGTCGCCGGGCCCGCGTCCTCCATTGTCGCTGGGCAGCCCGCTGTCGAAGCGTCCTCGGTGACGCAGGCGGTCGCCCGATGAGAGTCGGAATCGGCAGCGACGTGCACCCCATCGAACCCGGCCGTCCGTGCTGGATGGCAGGTCTGCTGTTCCCCGACGCGGACGGGTGCGCGGGCCACTCCGACGGTGACGTCGCCGCGCACGCCCTCTGTGACGCGCTGCTCTCCGCCGCAGGCCTCGGCGACGTAGGCGCTGTCTTCGGCGTCGGCCGCCCCGAATGGGCCGGTGTCACCGGCGCCGCCATGCTCACCGAGGTCCGCAGGCTGCTGGCCGAAGAAGGCTTCGAAGTCGTGAACGCCGCGGTGCAGGTCATCGGCAATCGCCCGAAGATCGGCCCGCGCCGGGCCGAAGCGCAAAAGGTGCTCGGCGAACTGGTCGATGCACCGGTCTCGGTGTCGGGCACCACGACGGACGGTCTGGGCCTGACGGGTCGCGGCGAGGGTATCGCCGCGATCGCCACCTGTCTGATCGCGGCGTGTTCGTAGCCCCTGTGGGCCCCTCGATCTTTCTCACCGCACAATGCCTTCTCGCCGATTCGATCAGCCGTTGCGAACAGCGCGGCGCCACGAACCGGCCGGTCAACCCCACCTCCGTCCCACCGACTAGGATCGAATGCCGTGACCTTGCGCCTTTTTGACACCGACACGCGGACCATGCGGGAATTCACTCCGCTGGTCCCCGGCCGTGCCTCGGTGTATCTGTGTGGGGCCACTGTGCAGGGCCAGCCCCATATCGGTCACGTGCGCAGCGGCGTCGCCTTCGACGTGCTGCGTCGCTGGCTGCTCGCACACGACTACGACGTGCGTTTCATCCGCAACGTCACCGATATCGACGACAAGATCCTGAACAAGGCCGCCGAAGCGGGCAGGCCGTGGTGGGAGTGGGCCGCGACTCATGAGCGCGCGTTCGACTCCGCCTATGCGATCCTCGGCGTCCTGCCGCCCTCGGCCGAACCGCGGGCCACCGGGCACATCACCCAGATGGTCGAGCTGATGCAGCGGCTGATCGAGCGCGGCCACGCCTACGCCGCCGACGGCGATGTGTATTTCGACGTGGTGAGCTGGCCGAATTACGGCGAACTGTCCGGCCACCGCCTCGATGATGTGCACCAGGGCGAAACCCCGACCCGTGGCAAACGTGATCCGCGCGACTTCACGCTGTGGAAAGCCGCCAAGCCGGGCGAGCCGAGCTGGCCGTCGCCGTGGGGACCGGGTCGCCCCGGCTGGCACCTGGAATGCTCCGCGATGGCCGAGTTCTATCTCGGCGCGGAATTCGATATCCATTGCGGCGGAATGGATCTGATTTTCCCGCACCACGAGAACGAGATCGCCCAGTCCAAAGCGGCAGGCGACGGTTTCGCGCGTTATTGGCTGCACAACGGCTGGGTGACGATGGGCGGGGAGAAAATGTCGAAGTCGCTCGGCAACGTCCTCTCGGTGCCGAATGTTCTGACTCGGGTGCGCCCGGTAGAATTGCGTTTCTACTTGGGCAGCGCGCATTACCGCTCGATGCTCGAATACTCCGACAAGGCACTCGACGACGCGGTCGCCTCGTATCAGCGCATCGAAGCCTTCGTGGGGCGGGTGCTGGACAGGGCGGGCGAGGTGCCGGTCGGAAAATGGACCGACGGATTCGCCGCCGCGATCGACGACGATCTGGCAGTCCCCAAGGCGCTCGCCGAAATCCATCACGTGGTGCACGAGGGCAACCGCGCGCTGGAATCGGGTGCTGTGGAGACCGCGGTCGAACTGGCCGGTCAAGTGCGGGCGATGCTGGGAATTCTCGGCGTCGACCCGCTCGACGAACAGTGGTACACCCCCGCCGACAATTCGGCGGCGATCGCCGCGCTCGACGTGCTCATCCGCACGGAGCTGGATCGCCGGGCGAACGCGCGGGCCGACAAGAACTGGGCAGAAGCCGATGCCGCACGGGATCGGCTCATCGCCGCGGGTATCGAGGTTACCGATACCCCGCAGGGGCCGGAATGGTCGCTGGGCGCATCGAGCGGAAAGGCGAACTAGATGGCAGGCAATTCACAGCGACGCGGAGCGGTCAGGAAGGGCGGCACCAAGAAGGGGGCCGTCGCCGGTTCCGGCGGTAAGCACCGCCGGGGTCTCGAGGGCAGGGGCGCAACCCCGCCCGCCGCCGAGCGCACCAAGCACCCCGCCGCCAAGCGGGCCCGTGCGGCGGCGAAAGCCAATGCCGCACAGGGTCGTCCGTCCGGCAAGTCCGGTATGCCGCGCGTGGGGCGCAAGTCCGACGAGGGGCCCGAGTTGGTACTGGGCCGCAACCCGGTGCTCGAGTGCCTGCGCGCCGACGTGCCCGCGACCGCGCTGTATGTGGCGGTCGGCACCGAGAACGACGACCGGCTCTCGGAGAGCGTGCAGCGCGCCGCCGATATGGGCATCTCCATCCTCGAGGTGCCGCGCACCGATCTGGACCGGCTCAGCGCCAACGGCTTGCATCAGGGCGTGGCCCTTCAGGTGCCGCCGTATCGCTACGCCCACCCCGATGACCTGATGGATCGGGTGAAGTCCACTGTCGAGCCCGCGTTGCTGGTGGCGCTCGACAACATCACCGATCCGCGCAACCTCGGTGCTGTCATCCGCTCGGTGTCGGCGTTCGGCGGGCAGGGTGTGGTGATCCCGCAGCGTCGTAGTGCGAGTGTTACCGCGGTGGCGTGGCGGACCAGTGCGGGTGCGGCTGCCCGGCTGCCTGTTGCCAAGGCGACGAATCTGACTCGTACGTTGAAGGATTGGGGTTCGCACGGTATTCAGATTGTCGGGCTCGATGCTGATGGGGACACTACGCTCGATGATTTCGATGGCAGTGTGCCGACGGTTGTCGTCGTGGGTTCGGAGGGGAAGGGGCTGTCGCGGCTTGTTCGCGAGACCTGTGACTCGATTCTGAGTATCCCGATGGCGGGGCCGGTGGAGTCGTTGAATGCTTCGGTTGCTGCTGGGGTTGTTCTGGCTGATATCGCTCGGCAGCGTCGGTTGGGCTGATTCTGGGGTTTGAGTAGTCCCAGATGGTTTGAGGCTGTGTTTTTTGGAGCGCTGGCGCGCTCGAGTCGCGGCCCCCAGGGGCCGCCGGGGGGGG
>JACIXH010000352.1 GCA_014360565.1 Nocardia sp. | reverse complement strand
ATCTATGAACCGGCTACGGTCGGTACTCGACCACACGGAGGTCACGTCGTGAGTTCGCGTCTGTCCCTACGCCTTTCGCGCCTGCTGAACATGGTGCCGTACCTGCTCGCGCACCCGGGTATCAGCGCGGCCGAGGCCGCCGCCGAACTGGGCGTCACCACCAAACAGCTGATGAGCGACCTCAATCAGCTGTGGATGTGCGGGTTGCCGGGCTACGGTCCCGGCGACCTGATCGACCTGTCGTTCTCCGAGGAGAGCATCGAGGTCACCTTCTCGGCCGGTATCGAACGGCCGCTGCGTCTGACCTCCACCGAGGCCACCGCGCTGCTGGTGGCCCTGCGCTCGATCGTGGAAATGCCGGGGATGGTCGATCCGACCGCCGCGCACGCCGCCATCGCCAAGATCGAATCGGCGATCGCCAGCACCGACGCCGTCGTCACCGGCAAACCGGCCGAGGTCCCCGTCGAAAAGCCGGTGGTCGCGACCGTGCGCGCCGCGCTCGCCGACGCGCGGGCCCTGCGCCTGGTCTATTACTCCGCCAGCCGCGACGAAGTGTCCGAACGTATCGTCGACCCGATCCGCGTGGTGCTCGTCGACAACAACAGCTACCTGCAGGCCTGGTGCAGGCAGGCCGAAGGTGTTCGCCTGTTCCGGTTCGACCGGATCGAGGACGCCACCGAACTCGACGAACCGGCCCACCCGCCGAGCCACGCCGCCGCCGACGGGGCCGCACTCGACCTGTTCCAGGACGACCCCGACGTGCCGCTGGCCCGATTACGGATCCGTGCGGACTACGCGTGGGTGCTCGACCAGTACCCCATGCACCGCATCGAATCTCGCGCCGACGGCAGCATCGAGGCGGGCATGCGCTTCGCCTCCACGGATTGGATGGCCCGATTGCTGCTCGGTTTCGGCACCGGCGTCACCGTGCTCGGGCCGCCGCAACTGGTGGCGGCGGTGCGCTCGCGCGCCGACGCCGCCCTGGCCGCCTACGCGGCCGCCGGACTGGTGGGGGAGAACGAACCCGCGTGAGCCAGCGAGTACTGGTCCTCGGTGCGGGCAGCGTCGGGGTCTTCATCGGCGGTCACCTGGCCGCCGCGGGCATGGAAGTGATCTTCGTCGGCCGGCAGCGGATTCTCGACGACATCGCCGAACACGGCCTGCGCCTGACGGACCTGGACGGCGGCTCGACCGAGGTGACCCCCGACCGGTTCGGTCTCGCGCTCGAGCCCGATGAACCCGAACTGGCCGACCTGGTCCTGGTGACGGTGAAGTCGGCCGACACCGCCGCCGCGGTCCGGGCTGTCGCGGGCCGATTACGCCCCGGCACGCCGGTCGTGAGCCTGCAGAACGGCATCGGCAACGCCAGTCTGATCCGAGAGATCCTCCCGACCAGCGTCGCCCTGGCCGGGATGGTGATGTTCAATGTGGTCCACCGTGGCCGCGGGTGCTTCCACCGCGCCAGCGACGGCGATCTCGCGATCCAGGACGACCAGGTCGTCGATCGCTTCGCCGGCTTCTTCCGCGCCGCGGGCCTGCCGTTGCATCGCCACCGCGACCTGCGTCCGGTGCAGTGGGCCAAGCTGCTGCTCAACCTGAACAACCCGATCAACGCCCTGTCGGGCAGACCGCTACGCGAGGAACTCGCCGAGCGCGACTACCGCCGCTGCCTCGCGCTCACCCAGTCCGAAGCGCTCGCCGTGATGAACACTGCGCGAATTCGGCCCGCCCAGCTCACCCCCGTGCCGCCCGAGTTGATGGTGCATCTGCTGCGTGTTCCCGACTCGGTCTTCCGTCGCGTGTTCGGCCGGGTGCTCGCCATCGATCCGCTGGCCCGCTCCTCGATGGCCGACGACCTCGCCCTCGGCCGGCGTACCGAAATCGCGTGGTTGTGTGGGGAAATCGTGCGCCTCGGCGAGATGGTCGGCCACCCGACGCCGGTCAACCGGCGCCTGACCGAGCTGATCAGGATCGCCGAATCCGGCGACACCGCGCGGTTCACCGGAAGCCGGTTGCTCGCCGAGCTGACCGGGGCGGCGGCCGTCGTCGCGGATTGAACGGGTAGCGAACACCGCTGCGGCTGGGCGATCATCGCGGCCCGAACCCAGGTAGCATCGGTAATCACCACAGTCTTTGGAGGTATCTGATAATGGGCACGTTCAGCTGGACGCACCTGCTGATCATCGCGTTGCTGTTCGTTCTGCTCTTCGGCGCGAAGCGGCTTCCCGACGCGGCACGCGGCCTCGGCCGCTCGCTGCGCATCTTCAAGAGCGAGGTCGGGCAGATGCAGGCGGAATCGTCGACGTCGGACGCACCGGCGGCGACCCCGGCGGCCGCTCCTGCGCCGCCGCAGCAGTTGTCCGCGTCGGCGACACCGGCGCAGACCCCGGTCGCCGAACCGCAGCAGGGACACAAAACCCTCTGATCTCGGCCATCACCCCGGGGCGGTAGCAACCGCTCCGGGGCGAAGTGCTGTCTCGTCAGAAGTTGCCGCCGAGCATCCGCCGAACCGAGGGTTAGAGGCCACCACCCACCATGCGCATCCCGTTCGATCCCCGGCGCACCAAGCGCAGGACGAATCCCGACGGCACCATGTCGTTGGTCGAGCACCTGCAGGAACTGCGCACCCGGCTGCTGCTGGCCCTTGCCGCGATCCTGGTCGCCACGCTGCTCGGTTTCTTCTGGTACGCGCACACCCTGTTCGGGCTGGAGAGTCTCGGCGAGATCCTGCGCGGCCCGTACTGCGCACTGCCCGAATCGGCGCGGGCGAGTCTGACTCCGGACGGCGCGTGCAGGCTGCTCGCCACCGGGCCGTTCGATCAGTTCATGCTCCGATTGAAAGTCGGGTTCACGGCCGGTGTGGTGATCGCGACGCCGTTCTGGCTCTATCAGTTGTGGGCGTTCATCACCCCCGGTCTGTACGCGAAGGAACGCAAGCTCGCGGTCGGCTTCGTGGTGACGGGCTCGGTGCTGTTCGTCACCGGCGCCGTGCTGGCCTACGTGGTGGTCTCGCACGCGTTGTCGTTCCTGATGACGATCGGTGACAACGTCCAGATCACCGCGCTGAGCGGTAATCAGTACTTCGGTTTCATCATCCAGTTGCTGATCATCTTCGGCGTCAGCTTCGAGACGCCGTTGATCATCATCGGGCTCAACCTGGTGGGGGTGCTGCCCTACGTCAAGCTCAAGGCGTGGCGGCGCGGGATGATCTTCGGGCTTTTCGTCTTCGCCGCGGTCGTCACACCGCAGGACCCGTTCTCGATGCTGGCGCTGGCGATCGCGCTGACCGTGCTGTTCGAGTTCGCCGTCCAGTTCGCGCGATTCAGCGACGCGCGCAAGGCCCGCCGGGAGGCGAAACAGGGCTGGGGCACGCTCGACGACGAAGAGGCCTCGCCGCTGGAGACCCCCGAACCCGTGTCGCCCGCCGAGCCGGTGGAACAGCCGGAGAAAACCGCGCGCCCGGTGTCGGACTACTCCGATACGCTCTGAGGGGTGACCGACACTCCGGGGCTGCCCAGCGAACTGGCGAAATTCGCCGGCGAGATCTCCTTCGATCTGGACCCCTTCCAGCGCAACGCGTGCGCGGCTTTGGAAGACGGGCACAGTGTGCTCGTGTGCGCCCCGACCGGTGCGGGCAAGACGATCGTCGGTGAGTTCGCCGTACACATGGCACTGGCCTCGGGCGGAAAGTGCTTCTACACCACGCCGATCAAGGCACTGTCGAATCAGAAGTTCGCCGACCTCACGGCCCGCTACGGCCGCGACAGCGTGGGCCTGCTCACCGGTGACCAGTCGATCAATCCCGGTGCGCCGGTGGTCGTGATGACCACCGAGGTGCTGCGCAACATGCTCTACGCTTCCTCGGACTCGCTGCACGGCTTGTCCTATGTCGTGATGGACGAGGTGCACTACCTGGCCGATCGATTCCGCGGCGCGGTGTGGGAGGAAGTGATCCTGCACCTGTCGCCCGATGTGCGGCTGGTGAGTCTGTCGGCGACGGTGTCCAACGCCGAGGAGTTCGGCGCCTGGATGGAAACCGTGCGCGGCGACACCGCGGTCGTGGTCGACGAGACCAGGCCGGTGCCGCTGTGGCAGCACGTGATGGTCGGCAGGCGGATGTTCGACCTGTTCGACACCAAGTCCAGCGATCGCAAGGTCGTCGTCGATGAAGACCTCGTCCGGTTCATCCGCCAGCGCGAGAGCGCCGACCGGATGAACGGCTACGGCGGTCCGCGCGGACGCGGTGGACGCGGCGGCAACTTCCGCCCGCTCCCGCGACCGGAGGTGCTCGCTCGTCTCGACGAGGAGAACCTGCTGCCCGCGATCACCTTCATCTTCAGCCGCGCGGGCTGTGACGGCGCGCTGGCCCAGTGCCTGCGCGCCCGCCTCGATCTGAGCAGGCCCGGCGAGGCCGAGCAGATCGACGAGATCATCGAGAAGCACACCGGTGACCTGCCGAAGGGTGATCTCGAGGTGCTCGGGTACTGGGAGTGGCGCGAGGCGCTGCAGCGCGGTCTGGCCGCGCACCACGCCGGCATGCTGCCCGCGTTCCGGCACACCGTCGAAGAGCTGTTCGTCAAGGGGCTGGTGCGCGCGGTGTTCGCCACCGAAACCCTGGCGCTCGGCATCAACATGCCCGCG
>JACIXH010000351.1 GCA_014360565.1 Nocardia sp. | reverse complement strand
CTTCGCCAGTTCGAACAGTTCGGTCCAATCCTGCCATGTCAGGATGTTGGCCAGCGCGTCCGCACCGGTGATGAAGTACAGCTCCGCGTCGGGATGCGCATTCTGCATCTCGCGCAGGGTGTCTACGGTGTAGGTGACTTTGTTGCGTTCGATGTCTGCCCGGCTGACCGAGAACCTCGGGTTGGACGCCGTGGCGATGACCGTCATCAGGTATCGATCCTCGGCGGGGCTGACCTGCTTGTTGATCTTCTGCCACGGCTGGCCGGTCGGCACGAAGATCACTTCGTCGAGCTCGAACCGGTTCGCGACCTCGCTCGCCGCGACCAGGTGGCCGTGATGAATGGGATCGAAGGTGCCGCCCATGACACCGAGCTTGCGGCGCGGCCGAGCTGTTTCGTGCATGAGGCCTGAGCTTAATCCGGGTGCCGCGACCGGGGCGGACCGGACTACTTCGGGGCATGACTGTGCTCACGAGGAGCCGACGCCTGCGCGCACATCTGGGCGAACTGGGCGCGGGTGCGCTTCAGCTCTTCGACGAGGTGGGCGGCCGGGTCGGCGGCGACCAGACGATCGAGTTCGGCCAGCAACACCACGACGGTCACCCACCATGGGCCGCGCACGCGCCCCTGCGGTCCGCGCAGCTGCAGCCAGGCGGCGGCGCGCAGGCAACGGGCCCGCGGAACGATCTTGTTCTGTTCGCCCCACAACCCCGCGGCGCGCAGATAGCCGCCGAGCGCCTCGGACTCCTGCCCGCAGCACTCGCGGGCGACGGCTGCCGACCACACCAGGTCCGCGTGGCGGCTGCGCTGTGCGGGCGCCCCGGCGATCAACCGAGCCGCTTCGTCGAACTGCCAGGCGGCTTGGCGATAGCGTCCGAGGTGGTTCAGCGATTCGGCGAACTGAGCCCGCACCAGCGCGAGCTCGGCGGGCGGATAGCCGACGTATCCGGTCAGCAGCGGGCGGTCGAAGGCGACCACCGCCTCGGCGTGAAGACCGGCACGATGCCACGCACGGCCGGCCACCAGCCACAGGTGGGCGGAGTCGGCCCGCGAGATCGGGTGCCAGCACATCGCTGCGGATGCGGCCGCGCGGGCCACGTCCCGGTCGCGACCGGACTGGGCGGCAACCGCGGTCACCAGCTGAGTGCGCATCGCGGCGAGTTCGCGTCCGCACAGCTCACCGGCGCCGACGACCAGTGCCCGACGTAGCTGCTGCTCCGCCGCCTCAGGTGCGTCCGCCAGTCGTGACGCGGCAATACCCGCCAGGCGCCGTGCCGCGCGTGCCCCGGAACCAGGAGCGGGATGGCTCGCTTGCTCGCCGACTGGATCTGCCGCCGAGGAGGCGGCGCACTCGCAATGTCGCGGGACACCGTCGAGAACCTCCTGGCCTGAGTCGTCGAGTGCCTCCCAACTCGGCAACCACTGTGGCGTCGGCGCGTCTGTCTCGGCGGCGCCGAGTCCGGCGGGGAATCGACCTTCGGCCGGGCTGCCCTCGATGATGTATCGCCGATCAGGCCTGCCCTGCGTTGGTTCGATGCCAGGAGACGCTGTCGGACCCGTGTGGACGGGTTCGGCTCGCGGACGAGCGGCGTCGTTCGGGAACGAATCGGTCACCGGGCCGCTCGCGTCGGCCGAGCGAGCGCGCGGTCGAACCGCACTGTTCCTACATCCGATATCGGTCGATCGGATCGCTCGTCGTCGCGCGACGCCCCTGCCAGCATGGCGCGATCTTGGTGGCCCTGCCATATGAGGCGCTTAACGTCGGCTGAAGTGTCAGACGGTGGGGCGTCGAGACTTCGGGAGTTTGGCGACGACAGCTTCGTAGGAAGCGTCGATCAGTTCGCACAGTTCGTCGTCGGGCACCGCGCCGCCGACGCGGATGCTGTTCCAGCCGTAGCGGCCGATGTAGGCCGACACGGTGACATCGTCGGGGTAGACGGTGACCAGTTCGTCGGCTTCGGTGCGATCGCGCCCGCATTTGAGGCCGATCGATGTGCCCGCGCCGAGGAACGCGAAGATTTTGTCGCCGACCTTCGCGACGGTGTCGCCCTCCCACGGCTCATCTTCCCAGGCACCGGGTTTGGCCAGGCAGTACGCCAGCACGTCCACACTCATCCTCGACGCTCCTTCAGACGGGCAACAATCGGGAGACCACCTCGGTCAGCTGCCGAGCGGATCGGCATTCGTGCATCTCGATCACCGAACCGTAATCACGAGCGGCCGAATCTCCTGTCCCCCAGAGATTTTCGGGCTCCGGGTTCAGCCAGTGCGCGTGCCGTGCGGTGCCGACCAGTTCGCGCAGTGTGTCCAATTGCGGGTTGCGATAGTTGGTTCGGCCGTCACCCAGGATCAGCAGCGAGCTACGGCTGGTGACGGCTTCGCCGAAATTCTCGGCGAAGCTGGTCAGCGCGTAGCCGTAGTCGGAGTGCCCGTCGGCGTCGATGACGCGTGACTCGGTGAAGATTCTGGTCATCACGTCGTCGAGGCCCGCATACGGCTCGAAGAAGCTGGTGACCTCGTCGGTGCTGTCGACGAACGCGAAGATCCGCACCCGGGAGAACTGCTCACGCAGCGCGCTCATCAGCAACAGCGTGAAATTGCTGAACCCCGCCACCGAGCCCGAGATATCGCACAGCAACACGAGTTCGGGCCGACCGGGGCGAGGCTTACGGTTCACCAGGTCGATCGGCACACCACCGGTCGACATCGAGGCACGCAGCGTTTTGCGCAGATCGATCTCGCCGCGCCGGGACCGTTTGCGCCGCACCGCCAGCCGGGAGGCCAGGATTCGGGCCAAGCGCTGCGTGCCGCGCCGCAGTTCGGTGAGCTCGCGTTCGGAGGCACGCAAGAAGTCGGCGTCCTCGGCCTGGCGCGCGACACCGTAGGTCGCGACGCGTTCGCGCCCGATCTGTTCGGCCACCCGCCGGTTCGTTTCAGCTTGCACACACGCTCGGAAGCCCGCGATCCGTTCCCGGGCGACGCGGCGGGCGACCTCGGTGTCGCGCTCACTCGCATCCGGCGGCAGGGCCAGACCCGCGAGCACCTTGGCCAGCAAGGACTGTGGCGCGAGATCTTTGAGTGCCTGGTACGCGGAGAAGGACGGCCCGCGCGCGGACTGGTACTGACCGAGTTGCTCGACCACCTGCCCGGCCAGCATCTGCAACTGCTCGCCGCTGCCCTCCGCGGCGAGCAGTTCGGCGAGCTGCTCGCGCAGGGCGGCGAGGTCGACCTGACCGTCGGGGGTACGTGGCAGGTCTGCGGCCTCGGCGCTGCGGTCACCCATGGCTACCGGAAACCACAGGTCGAACAGTCCGTCGAAGGTGGCGCGATGGGTGGGCCTGCGCAGCAACGCACAGGCCAGCCCTTCGCGCACCGCTTCGCGATCGAGCAGGTCCAGCACGGTCAGTACCCGGCCTGCGTCGACGGTCTCCGACGGCCCGACCGGCACGCCGCGGGCCCGGAGCGCGTGGACGAAACCGGCGACGTGGCCGCCGATTCCGTGTTGCGCGGACGCGGTCACGGTCAGGCCAGCTTCAGCTCGGCCAGCGCACGCTGATGATCGCTGCGGTGCTTGAGCACCACACCGAGCGTGGCGCGCACGGTCGCGTCGTCGAGATCCGGGGCGCCGAGCGCGAGCAAGGTGTTGCCCCAGTCGATCGTCTCCGCCACCGACGGCAGTTTCTTGAGTTGCATTCCGCGCAGTACGTGCACGACGCGCACCAGTTGCTCGGCCACGGCGCTCGGGAGCTCCGGTACGCGACTGGCCAGGATGCGACGCTCGAGGTCTTCGTCGGGGAAGTCCAGGTGCAGGTACAGGCAGCGACGCTTGAGCGCCTCCGACAGTTCCCTGGTGGCATTCGAGGTGAGCACCACGAACGGCTTGCGGGTGGCGGTGATGGTACCCAGCTCGGGCACGGTCACCGCGAAATCGCTGAGCACCTCGAGCAGCAAGCCCTCGATCTCGACGTCGGCCTTGTCGGTCTCATCGATCAGCAGCACCGTCGGCTCGGTGCGGCGGATGGCGGTGAGCAACGGGCGCGAGAGCAGGAACTCCTCGGTGAAGACGTCGGATTTGGTTTCGGCCCAATCGTTTTCACTCGATGCCTGGATGCGCAGGATCTGCTTGGCGTGGTTCCACTCGTAGAGTGCGCGCGCCTCGTCGACACCCTCGTAGCACTGCAGGCGCACCAGTTCGGCGCCGGCGACCTGGGCCACCGCTCGCGAGAGTTCGGTCTTGCCGACACCGGCAGGGCCTTCGATGAGCAGCGGTTTACCCAGCCGATCGGCGAGGAAAACCGAAGTGGCCGTCGCCTTGTCGGCCAGGTAGCCGGTGGTGGCCAGCCGGGCGATGACATCGTCGACCGAGGTGAAGATCGGTTCCTGTACGAGAGTCACGATCACACCGGCCGAGTCTGGCCGTCGCCCCACACGATCCACTTCGTGGACGTGAGTTCGGGCAGGGCCATCGGGCCGCGGGCGTGCAGTTTCTGGGTGGAGATGCCGATCTCGGCGCCGAACCCGAACTGCTCGCCGTCGGTGAACGCGGTGGAGGCGTTCACCATCACCGCGGCGGCGTCGACGCGGGCGGTGAACTCGCGGGCGGCGGCCAGGTCGGCGGTGACGATGGCCTCGGTGTGGCCAGTCCCCCAGGTGTCGATGTGCTCG
>JACIXH010000350.1 GCA_014360565.1 Nocardia sp. | reverse complement strand
AGGACGAACCCGACCTCCACTTCCACCCGGGGCAGCAGGAACTTCGTGGTGTCGACGGGGACGTCTTCGTAGACCTCCATGTCGGCGAGCAGATGACCGTAGTCGGGCTCGTCGACGCCCATCATCTGCTGCATCGCCTTCGACGACAGCCCCACCTTGTGCCCGACGACCTTCCCGCCGTCATCGAGCCTGCGCCGGATGTTGAGCAGCTGAACCTCATAGGCGTCCACCACATCGATGTCGGGATACCGCTCGGCGATGGGGGACACCGCCACCCGATCCAGCTCCGCCCGCGCCAATTCGGCGGCGAGCTCGGTGCGCATGCCGGTTGTCAGCATCCTGGCTCCCTCTTCTCGTCTGGTGATGCCACCCCATGCTGCTGCTCGGCGTCGGGCGCCGGGCCGGGCTCTCCCGCTGGATGGACAGGAAACTCCGTGGCCCGGCGGGGGATCCACGCGCACGCGGCCACCAGCACGATGGTCATGACCGCGATGGTCACGAACACGAGATGTATTGCAGCCGAGAGTGATTGCGGTGACGGAGTGTCAGATCCGTCGATGCCCGCGTTGACGATCGCGCCGAACACGGCGACTCCCACGGCGCTGCCGAGTGACCGAGCGAACATATTGGCAGAGGTGACGACGCCACGTTCGGTCCAGCGCGCGCTCGTCTGCGCCGCGATGAGCGTGGGTGTGGCCACTAAACCCATGCCGGCGCCGACCACGAAACACGACACGGCGACCTGCCACAGCTCCGAATTCTCGTCGAGCAGCAGCATCGTCGCCGCGCCGATCGCCGCGACGGCACTGCCGAGCGTCGCGCACGTGCGGAACCCGAAGCGCAGGTACACCTTTCCCGCCCTGGCCGCGGCCAGCGGCCAGCCGAGCGTCAGCGCTCCGGTGACCAGCCCCGCCACCAAGGCGCTGGTGCCGAGCACGCCCTGATTGAACATCGGCACATACGTCGTGAACCCGAACAGCAGCGCCCCGCCCAGCATGGACGCGATACTGCTCGCGATCACCACCCGCCGGGTGAACAACCACAGCGGCAGAATCGGCTGCGTGGCGCGGGCCTCGACGAGCACGAACAGCAGCAGAGCCAGCGCGGCGCAACCGAAGACCGCGATCCCGGTCGGCGATCCCCACGCCCAGGCGTGACCGCCCTCGAGCAGACCGAGCACCAATGACCCGGCCCTGAGTGTGAGCAGCGCCGCGCCCGCGTAGTCGATCGTGCGTCGGCGCCGCGGCACCGATTCCTGGAAGTTGCGCACCAGCATCCACGCGGCCAGGGCGGCCAGCGGCAGATTCACCAGGAAGATCCACCGCCAACCGAGATAGTCGGCGCAGATGCCGCCGAGCACTGGGCCGGTCACCGACGCCACCGCCCACACCCCGGCCAGATAGCCCTGGATCGTGGCACGTTCGGCCAGCGTGTACAGGTCGCTCGCGATCACCATGGTCGTCGGCTGGATGGCACCGGCGCCGATGCCCTGGACCGCACGGAACACGACCAGCGCGAGCATACTGGTCGCCAACCCGCACAGCAGTGACCCGAGCGCGAACACCGCGATGCCGAACAGCATCACCGGCTTACGGCCGAAGGTGTCGGCGAGCGCGCCGTAGATCGGCACGGTGACGGCTTGGGCGAGCAGGTAGCTCGTGAACAGCCACGGGAACAGCGTGAAATCGCCGAGGCTGTCGGTGATCGACAGCACCGCGGTCGCCAGGATCGTCGAATCGAGCGCGACGAGTCCGGTGGCGAGCATCAGCGAGGCGAGCACCGGCCCACGGTCCGAGCCGAACCCGACATCGGTGCGAGCGGTATCGGTTGCCACAGAACGCCTCTCGCTCAGAATCGGATGCGGACCTGGTCGGTGCGCGGGCGGGCCTGGCAGGCCAGGGTGTAGCCGGCGTCGATGTCGTCCTGATCGAGGATCGCCGAGTTGGTCATGGTGACCTCGCCGTCGACGACCGTGCACGCGCACGAACCGCACTCGCCTTCGCGGCAGGAGTAGGGGACATCGAGCCCGCGGACGAGCATGACGTCGACGAGGGTGCGCGAGCGCGGCCAGCTCAGCGCGTGCACCGTCCCGTCCAGCTCCACCTCCACCTGCGCGGCGTCGTCGTCCTCGGCGGGGTCGAGCGGTTCGGGCTCGGCGAAGGGATCACCGGACAGCGAAACGAACACCTCGGTGGTGATGCGCTCGCGCGGCCATCCAGCGCCCGACAGCGCCGCGGTCACCGCCGACATGAACGGGCCGGGTCCGCACACGAACGACTCGAAGGCCGCATACGGCGCGGCGAACTCGGCCAGCTGGGCCGTGCCGGGCAAACCTTGCAGCGACTCGAGCCAGTGCGCCACCGTGATCCGGCCCGGATACCGTGCCACCAGATCGCGCAGGGCTTCGGCGAAGATCACCGACTCCTGCTCGCGATTGGCGTAGAACAGCACCACCCGGCCCGAACCGTGCGCCAGGGCCGATCGCAGGATCGACATCACCGGCGTAATACCGCTGCCCGCCGCCCACAGCAGCAGGTCGGTATCGAGGGATGCCGGGGTGAAGCTGCCTTGCGGCGGTAGAACGTCGACAGTGTCGCCGACAGAGATGTTGTCGCACAACCAGTTCGAGCCGTAGCCGTCTGCGGTGCGCTTGATCGTTACCCGCGGCGGTTCGCCCGTGAACGGTGAACTCGCCAGCGAATAGCAGCGCGCCACGGGTTCGGCCCGCTCGCTGGGGATACGCAGCGTGAGGAACTGGCCGGGTCGGTAGGTGAAGCGATCGGCCACCTCGTCGGGCACGTCGAACACCAGCGAGCGCGCGTCCGGAGTCTCCTCGATCACCGCTGACACTCGCAGCGTCACCACCCGCGAGCCACGCGAAACATCGACAGTCGCCCTCGTCACTGGTGTCCTCCTCGATCACAGAACCGGCGTTGCGGAGCAACCGTCGCAGGCCCGTGCGCACCGTGGAGGCGTGGTTCCCGGTGGCCGGGAGATCGCCCGCGCACTGCCCACTGACCGGGAAGACCAGGGCCGATGAGGAGGGTGCTGACCCTAGCGTCGGGCTCGTGGATACCAGATTCTCCGGGGGCACCCGATGAACCGCATGCAGAGCACCGTCGCGCTGGTGACCGGCGCGGCCGGCGGGATGGGCCGCGCCCATTGCCTCCGGCTGGCCGAGGAGGGCGCCGACATCATCGCCCTCGACATCGAGGCAGCCGCGGCCGATTTGGCCGAGACAGCGCGGCAAGTCGAGACAACAGGTCGTCTGTGCGTCACCGGCATCGCCGATGTGCGCGATCAGGCATCCCTGGACGTGGCGGTCGCCGACGGCGTCGCCGCGCTGGGCCGCCTCGACGTGATCGTCGCCAACGCCGGTATCTACACCGACCTCGGCCCGTCCTGGGAAATGACGGACCAGGCCTGGCAACGCACCATCGACATCAACCTCACCGGCATGTGGCACACCGTGCGCGCGGCCGTCCCGGCCCTGAGCGACGGCGGTTCGGTGGTGATCGTGAGCTCCACCAACGGCATCGTCGGCGCGGCCTCCGCC
Organism: Nocardia sp.; assembly: GCA_014360565.1. GTDB lineage: Bacteria > Actinomycetota > Actinomycetes > Mycobacteriales > Mycobacteriaceae > Nocardia. Next base: position 1,177 of record JACIXH010000350.1, on the reverse strand, counting down.
GCGCACTACTCGGCGAGCAAGCACGCCGTGGTCGGGCTCGCCCGCACGCTGGCCAACGAACTCGGCCCGCGGGGGATCCGGGTGAACACCGTGCATCCCGGCTCCGTCGCCATACCGATGATCCTCAACGACACCGTGTACGCCAAGTTGCGCCCCGACCTGCCGAACCCGACCAGGCAGGACGCCGCGGAGGTCCTCGCGCAGCGCACGATCCTGCCGGTGCCGTGGGTGGATCCGGTCGACGTCAGCAATGCCGTGCTCTTCCTCGCATCCGACGAGTCCCGTTACGTGACGGGAATTCAACTCGTGGTGGATGCCGGACTTACTCAGAAGGTGTGACATGGGACGGGTTTCGGGCAAGATCGCGCTGGTCACCGGCGCTGCGCGCGGTATCGGGCGCGCACAGGCGATCCGGTTCGCCGAGGAGGGCGCCGACATCATCGCCGTCGATATCTGCGGACCGGTCGAGACGGTGGTCTCGCCGGGCGCCACGCCTGACGACCTCGCCGAGACCGTGCGCGCGGTCGAGGCGACCGGTGCGCGGATCGTCGCCGCGACCGTCGACGTCCGCGACGGTACGGCGCTGCGTACCGCTGTCGATGCCGCGGTCGAGCAATTGGGCGGTCTCGACATCGTCTGCGCGACCGCCGGAATCAGTTCCAGCGGTCCGGCATTGGCACTGACCGAACTGCAGTGGCAGACGATGATCGACGTCAACCTCACCGGTGTGTGGCAGACCTGTAAGGCCGCCACCCCGCACCTGATCGCACGCGGCGGCGGCGCGATGATTCTGACCAGCTCGATCGCCGGACTGCGCGGCCTGGTCGGCGTCGCCCATTACACCGCCGCCAAACACGGAGTGGTGGGGCTGATGCGCTCGCTCGCCAAAGAGCTCGCGCCGCACCATGTCCGGGTGAACTCGGTGCATCCGACCAATGTCGACACCCCGATGATCCAGAACGACATGGTCCGCAAAGTGTTCCGCCCCGACCGGGAGAACCCCACCCGCGAGGAGTTCGCGGAGGCGGCCGTGACGATGAACATGCTGCCGATCCCGTGGGTCGACCCGGTCGACATCGCCAACGCGGCCCTGTTCCTCGGCTCGGACGAGGGCCGCTACATCACCGCGGTGACCCTGCCCATCGACGCGGGCAGCACCCAGCGTTAGTCACGGAGA
>JACIXH010000035.1 GCA_014360565.1 Nocardia sp. | reverse complement strand
GTTTTACCTCGAACAAAACGGGTATAGCCGACTGTCTAGTCTGTTGTGCGGGTCATATCCAGGTCTTACGCAGGGCGAACGATTAAACTCGGAATACTGCCTTTTCACATTGCGCGGCTGGGCCGACACTGCGCGTCAGTGACGATTGCGCGTCCGCGGACGACGAAAACCGGAGGCCACGATAGTGGCCTCCGGTTTTCGATGAATTGCGCCGAGAACGGTTACCGGACGGTAGCCCCGGCGGGTCGGCGAACCTGCTCCTGCTCCCCCATCGAGGGATCCTGCACTCGGGTGTTGCCCGCTTCGATCCACTGGGTGTCGGCCACGCCGTGGCGGGAACGATCGGTGCCGCGCACCGCCGACTCACAGCGCCGAGCCAGCTCCCGGCGATCCGGTCCCGGAAGTTCGAGTGGCTCGAGCACGATCTCGGCGGTCATGCCCTTACTGCGCAGCACCCGCTTCGCGGAATCGGCGAAGGTATCGTTTCCAACGAAACCCGGTACGGTGCACGGCATTCCGGCACCATCCAAATAGCGCAGGCGCACCGGCTGAACGGGGGTACCGGTGTCGATCGCGGCCTGGAACATCGCGGGCCGCATCGAACCGTACGCCCGGCCGCACCAGGTCGTGCCCTCCGGGAAGACCACAATGCGATTACCGGCGCTGAGCCGTTCGGCCACTTGCCCGACCACGCCGGGCAGTGCGCGCAGTCGCGCCCGCTCGATCGGGATGACGCGGGTCAGCTGGGCGAGCTTGCCCAGCAGCGGCCACTCGACCATGTCGGCACGGGCCACGAAGCTGACCGGCTGCACCGCGGCCAGCGTCACCACATCCGCCCAGCCAATGTGTCCGGCCACGACCATCACCGCGGTGCCGGTGTCGGCGAACCCTTCGGTCGAGGCCTGCTCGGGCGAGCGGTTGTCGATGATGCGCAACCGCATCCCCAGACAACTCAGCGCCGCCCTGGCGTAGCGACGCTGCAACCGCTCACGCCGCGACTTCGGAGTGGCCACGGTCAGCACCGGGAAACTGAGGACCAGACCGGCCATCCCGGCCAGTCGAGCGAGCATTCTGGCGGTGCCGACCTCGTCGATCGGCTCGATGCAGCCGGACCCACAGGGGCTCGACGGCATCCACGAATGAGAGTGCGTTGCGAGCGGCGCGTCGAACACCATGGGGCTACTTCCCGTCGAAATTGGCGGCCGCGCTCTGCAGCCGCTCCAGGTACCGGGTGTTGATGGTTTCCATACCGAGCAGCGCGACGAAGTCGGCGACGGCGAAGTCGGGGTCGTGGGCCGGCTCGCCACAGATCTCGGCGCCAAGGCGCAGGTAACCGCGCAGCAGCGGCGGCATCTTGGGACGGCTCGGCGCGGTCATCTGGTCGAGGGAGAGTCCATCGACGACAACCGGGTTGTACGGGTGCACGCGGCGCTCGGGGTCGCACGCGTGGCGGCCGAGCAGCTGGTCGCGCACGCCGCGCACGTTCACCCCGGCGGGGTCCTCGGGCGAATCCTGCATCGGCACCGACACACACCCCATCACCCAGTCGTAGCCGGTGAGCTGGATGTAGTGCAGGATGCCCGCCCACATGAGGGTGAGCACCGAGCCGTTGCGATGATCGGGCACCACGCAGGCGCGACCCATCTCGACAATCCGATTGCCGGTGGGATCGAGCTGGGCCAGATCGAACTCGGTGGCGGTGTAGTAGCCGCCCGCCGCGTCGACCTTGTCCGGCGGCAGCATCCGGTAACAGCCGACGAACTGTTCGGAGAACTCGTCCCGGACCAGCAGGTGGTCGCAGTGCAGGTCGAACTTGTCGGCATCGAGGCCGGTGCCGTTCTCCGGCATCTGGAAACCTGGTTCGGAGGCGAACACCTGGTAACGCAGTCGCTGCGCGGCTTCCCGGTGCTCGGCATCAGACGCGACGACCAAGGAGTACCGAGATTTCCCCACCCCGGAGTCCGGCGCCGGGGCGGTCAACACGGACGAAATTGTCATACTGCTGATGAAGCCAGTCCGAGCTGGCATCGGAGCGACGCTCCAGTGTCGTGGCGATGCCCGTTCGGTGAACGAGATGGGCGTCACACCACACGTTTACCGACCCGCTGCCCATCGTTCGCCCACCTGCGGGTTTCTAGCCGAACACCAGGTGATTTCGGCGTGGAACCCGGTTCGCGATCGTGTATTTCGAGCGTTGCGGAAAGGGCCGATCGGCCCACCGATTCTGGGCCGATCGGTCCGCACGCCGAACGTGGGTCAGCAGCCGGCGGAATCGGTGACCGCTCCGGTGGCACGGTCCCAGGTGACACAACCGCCGGCGAAATCGCTGCGCTTGCCGCCAGGGATGTCGTACTCGTCGGTGATCGGGTAGCCGAGGTAGGAACGCTCCCAGCCGAGCGCGGCCCAACGGTCACGGATACGGCCGTTGACGCCGTGCGGTCCGGTCTGCGGGCTCCAATAGATCGACGCGCCCTGCCGATCGTCACCGGTGAAGTGGTTGTACCAACCGCTCTCGAGGTTCATCGTGTTGGTGGTCGGCCAGCCGTAGCGGCCGTTCTCCCAGCCGGAGTCGGCCCACATGCCATGGATGCCGTAGCCCGCCTGCCCGTAGTCGTGCACCCAGAAGGCCGACTCGCCCGGCCGCCAGTAGATCGAAGCTTCCGGGGTGGTTCCGCCACGGCTGAAATGGTTGTAGCGACCATCGAATTCGGCGGTGGGGCATTCGTCGGTGATCGGAACACCGGTCGCGCGGTGCCCGCCCGCGTTCCACATCGTCTGCTTGATCAGCCCGTGCACCTCGTGCACACCGGTGTCGGCGCGCGAGTACAGGATCCCCGGCCCTTCGGGTGGGCCTGCGTAGTTGCGCAGAAACACCCCGCCCTCCTCGCTTTCGCGTTCGGGACCGGTCGGGGCGCCGAGCAGATCACGCAGCGCCGGGTCGCTGTTGTATCGGTCGTCGATGGCCGACCCGGTGGCGAACATCTGCGTGGAGTTCGTCACCGCACAGCTCGGCCACCCTGATCCGGCCGCCGCCGAACCGACCGACAGTGGCAACAGCCCGGCCGCCATCACCGAGACGATGCCGACTCCGACGCCGATCCGACGAAGGGAATGTTGAAAGATGGTGTGCCGCATGACGTGCTCCCCACACTGGAATGTTGTCCATGCCAGTTCGCCGGGGAGTCGGTAGCGGTTACCTATCGTGCGCAATCGTTACGGTACGAAGCGACCGTTATCGCCTCGAAACACCTACCTGCGCAGTGGTTCTCCCGCAGGGCGTCTATCGGCCGAAGTCGGCGAATACCACTGGGAGTGATGGTCGGCCGGCAGCCGTCGAGGCAGCCGGGGCCCACCGCGAAGTGCGGCAGGCCGTTCTCGTCGCCTCAGACCGAAACGTGCGTACGCGGTTGCTCCTCCACCACGACAGGCGCTACGTCAGCGGCGACCGGAGCCGACTCGGCCGGGGCGCTGACCTCGTCGAAGCCGGGACGCGCGGTTCCGATGAACGCGACCAACCACCCTGCCACCGCGGCGAAACGGTTGCGGAAACCGACCAGGTACATCAGGTGCACGGCCAACCACATCGCCCAGGCGATGGTGCCCTTGAACGTGATGCGCTCGTTGAGCTTCACCACCGCGCTGAAGCGGCTGATCACGGCCATGCTGCCCTTGTCCCAGTAGACGAACGGCGTGCCCGCGTCCTTCTTGCGACGGATGATGTCGGCGGCGTGACGACCCTCCTGCATGGCGACCGGCGACTGGCCGGGGTAGCCGTTGAGCGAGGTCATGTCGCCGATGGCGTAGATATCGGCGTGGCCGCCGACGGTCAGATCGGGGTTGATCAGGATGCGGCCCGCGCGGTCGGTCTCGGCGCCGGTGGCCTCGGCGAGCAGCGTCGCGAAGCCGCCGACCTGCACGCCCGCCGACCACACCACCGTCTCGGCGGCGATCCGGCGCTCCATGCCCTCTTTGTCCTTGACCGTCACCTTGCCCTCGTCGATGTCGGTGACGAAGGTGCCCAGCAGCACTTCGACGCCGCTGTCGGTGAGCGAGCGCTTCGCGTATTCCGAGAGCCCACCGCCGAAGGGCGGCAGCACCTCGCCCGCACCCTCGACCAGGGTCACCGAAACCTGCTGGTGGAAGTGCCTCTTCGCGAGTTCCTTGATCTGGCCCGCCACCTCGACGCCGGTCGCGCCCGCGCCGACCACGACGAAGCTGAGCAGCCGGTGCTTGGTCACCTCGTCGGCGTTCTCGGCCTGGGCGAACACGTGGGCGATCTGGTCACGTAGTCGCTGGGCGTCGTCGATGGTCTTGAGCGAATAGGTCTTCTCGGCGAAGTCGTCGCGGCCGAAGTAGCTCTGGCTGGCGCCGGTGGCGGCGATCAGCGACGCGTAGGCGATCTCGCGGGGGCCGTCGGCGGTCTCGTAGGTGAGGACCGCGTTCTCGGCGTCGATGCCGGTGACCTTGCCGAGGCGGACATCGATCTCGGGGTGGCGGCGCAGTACGTTCTTGATCGGCGGCGCGATCTCCTCGGGAGCGAGCACGCCGGTCGCCACCTGGTAGAGCAACGGCTGGAACAGGTGTTCGGGCGTGCTCGAGATCAGCACGACACCGACTCGTGACTTGGCCAGTTGCTTGGCGGCGGCCAGGCCTCCAAAGCCCGAGCCGACGATGACGACATCTGTGTGTTCCATGATCGCTCGCTCCAAGATCGCGTTCTAGATCGGTAATGAATCCTTTCCTATGAGTAAACGCGATGCGGAACGTAGATGTTTCCACTGCCTGGGCGCATAATAAAGATGACTCTTATCTGTATAACTAATCAATGGGAGGTACCTGGTGGAACTTCGACAGTTGGCCTACTTCGTGGCCGTCTGCGAGGAGCTCAGTTTCAGCCGCGCGGCCAACCGCTGCTTCATCTCACAATCGGCGATCAGCCATCAGATCGCGAGACTGGAACGTGACCTCGGCGCGCAGCTGTTCGAGCGCACCACCCGCGCCGTCGTGCCCACCGACGCGACCCTGCGACTACTGCCGCTGGCCAAGCAGATGCTGAGTCTGGAATCAGCGATCCGCGCTGCCGTGCGCACCACCGGACCGCGAATTCGCTTGGCCGCCAACATGTCTTTCGCCGCGCCGTCGCTCTCGGCGATCGCCACCGCGCGGGCCGCCCACCCCGATGCCGAGATCGAGTACGTCATCAAACCGTTCCGGCAGCGGATCACGGCCGTGGCCGACGGCGACTGCGATCTGGCGCTGATCCGCGGCAGCGTCGAACAGCCGGGTCTCGCGGTGGAACAGCTGTGGGTCGAGGACCTCGTGATCGCCATCTCCAGCAGTCACCCGTTGGCCGAGCGCGGCGCTGTCACCCTCGCCGATCTGAGCCCCTATCCCCTCCTGCTCCCGCCCGAACAGGAGCAGGTGTTGTTGCACACACTCATCCGCACAGCCTTCGCCGACCTCCCCACCGGCCCCACGTTCGGCCCCCCGATCCCCCCCGACCACACCGCCACCATGGAACAGCTCAACCGCCCCGAATCCTGGACGATCCTCTACGAAGGCCCCACCAAAGGCCTGCTCACCCTCGACCTCACCGACCACCGCCTACGCATCCCGGTGTCAGCAGTCCTACGCGAGGACGCCCGCGAAAACCCGATCGTGCGGACCCTGCTGGACGCCCTGCACCAGCGATGACGGGCGGTACCCATATGGTGTGATCAAGACGACCGTGTACCTCCCTGAGGAAATCGAGGTCCGGCTCGACGCCGAAGCAGCCGCGACCGGGGTGAGCAAGGCGGAACTCATTCGACGGGGGATCGCCATGCTGCTCGACGCTTCCGAGAGGCCGAAACTCGATGGGCCGCTGCCGGTCTTCGATAGTGGACGGTCGCGCACTGTCGAGGAGATGAACGACGCCGTCTACGACCACATCAAGTCGCGGTCGTCGCGGCGATGATCGTTGTCGCCGACACCTCCGCCCTGTTCGCTGCCTTCGACAAGGGCCAGGCGGAGCACACACAGTCAGTTCAGGTGATGGAGTCCGAGACTTTGCTGATCTCACCCCTGGTACTCACCGAACTCGACCGTCTGGTGCATCGAGACCTCGGCTTCGACGCCGCGATGCAGGTCACTGACGCACTGATGCGGCGGCTCATCGATGGCCGGTACAAACTCGCGGAACTCAAACACGTCGATCTCGATGCGGCGCAGTCGGTTCGAGCGAAGTACGAGGCGCTGCGACTCGATCTGGCTGATGCAGTCGGCGTCGCTCTCGCGGACAAGTACCGCACCAACAGCATTTTCACGCTCGACCAACGAGACTTTCGGGCGATCGAGCCGTTGACACCCGGCATGCGATCCTTCCGCATCCTCCCCGCCGACCTCTGATTTCCAGCTAGATCGAACGGTGCGGGATCGCCGGCGAAGCGCCCCTGCGACACGACATCACCAGCGATTCGTGCGCACCGCCTTGCGGTATCGGATCCAGCGCCCGGTCGACGGGGATGCCGCGCAGCCGACCAGTGCGGCCGCGAGAACGAATACCACGCCGAAGATCGCGGTCGTCGAATAGTACGAGTCCATCGCCGACCCGACGATCGCGACCAGCGAGAAGATCGCGATAGGCACTGCCATGATCATCGCCATGACCCGGCCCGCGGTGCGTGCGCACAGCATCAGAGCCCCGGCCGCGGCGGTGTAGATGACGACCGCGCTCAAAAGAGGAATCGCGATACGCGCGTCATCCGGCATGTCCTTGCCTTCGCCCATTCGGTCGAGCGTTTCGGAAGTGCCCACGATCAAGAACACCAGGACCACAAGACTGAGCAATGACAATACGATGCCGACGAATAACGCGGTGACCTTCGACGGCGCGGGGCCTTGCGCGGATGCCGGGTGCCACGGATTTCCGGCCGCCATCGACCGATTCCGCGGATCCCCCCACCGCGCACCGAATTCAGGCTGACCCCGGCCCGGCTGCTGGACCTGCCCGCCCGGACCATGCGCCTGATGCGCGGGATCGACCCAACGCTGCTGCGCATGCCCACCGGGACCATGCCACTGTTGCGCGGGATCGCCCCCCGGGCGCTGCGCGTGTTCGCCGGAGCCGGGCCGCTGACGCGCGAGGTCGGTCCATGGCTGAAAGACCGTCGGTGCGGCGATATGCCTGCCTTCCAGCGCATCCCGCACCGCATCGGTGAATTCCGTTGCACTGACGAATCTCTCGTCGCGGCGCTTGGCCATCGCCCGGGCGATGACGCTGTCGACGGCGGGTGGCAGATCGGTCCTGACCGAGGTGAGCCGTGGCACCGGTTGCGACAGATGCCCGGCGATCACCTGGCCGGGGTTGGTCGCGATGTAAGGCGGGTGGCCCGCGTACATCGCGAACAGAGTGCAGGCCAGCGAGTACTGGTCGCTGCGGTGGTCGACGATCTCGCCGGAGAGTTGTTCGGGTGAGGCGTAGGCGAGGGTGGCGGTGAAGGTGCCGGTTGCCGTGAGCTGGGTGTTGGCGGTGGTGACCCGGGCTATCCCGAAATCGGTGAGTACCGCACGGATTTCGCGGCCGTGTTCGGCGTCGGCGATCAGGATGTTGCCAGGCTTGACGTCACGGTGCAGCACAGCGTGGCGGTTCGCGTAGTCGAGTGCCGCGGCCGTCTCACCGATCAAGCTCGCGGTGGCCGCGGGCTTGTGCGCGCGCGAATCCCATGTGGCGGCATCAGTTCCGCGGATGAACTGCATCGCGATCCACAGATACCCGTCATCGCTGCCACGGTCGTACACCCCGACGATCCCCGGATGATCCAGCTGTGCCACAACATCGGCTTCTCGCTCGAACCGCCGCTGCAATTCCTGATCGGCCGAGAGCTCCCGATTCAGCAGTTTCAGCGCGACGCTTCGCGGCAGCCGCGGATGCCTGGCGAGGTAGACCGTTCCCATCCCGCCCTGCCCCAATACGCCTTCCACCTGATACCCAGCGAAATCAGCCCCCGCCTGCAGCACAAACAACTCCTCACCGTTCCCCACTCGCAGCCTCGCACGCTACCCGTGGGCACAGCTTTCGGCCATATGCCCAGCGTCGATCAGGGGCTGTCTGACTGATTCACTGGTGCGTCGGCCAGCGCATACGCCACAGCGGTATGCAACGTGAGCATGTCGTGGGCCTCGTCATCGATCGCCCACACCATCTCTTCCACAGCTCGGACCAGGGCCCAGCCACGGGCGCGATCGGGGTCGACAGCCAGTGCTGCCGCGGTGGCGGCCACGACGGTGTTCGCGTGCTCCCGAGTCGGATTCGACTGGATCTGGATCATGATCAGGAAGCCCGCGTCGAAGGCGGCTTCACCGAGGCAGGGTTTGGGATCGATCAGCAGCCACGGTTCACGTTCGGCGGCGACGATATTGCCGAGATGGGTGTCACGGTTGACGATCAGCAGCTCGCCCGCAGGCTCGCTCAACTCGGCACACAGGCGTGTCGCATGTTCCCGCAGGAGCGGTGAGATGTGCTCGGCCAGTGCGGGTTCGGAATCGGCCAGGCGCGCGCGGAGGCCGTCCGCGAGATCGGTGGCCATGGGCAGGTTCGGGAAACCGGCGGGAACTGCCGTCGGGGGGCGCCGCAGCCGGCGATACAGCCCGCAGGCGAACGCCACCTTGTCGGCGTTCTCCGGTCGCCCCTCCAGGCTCGGAAACCCCGGCTGGGTGAGCAATTCCGTTCCCGGACGCGCCAATTCGAGCAGCAGCGCACCGCTGTCCGGGTCGAAATCCAGCAGCCGGACCGCACCGTCGCCGTCATAGCTGTGCAGTGCGGTGGCCTCGGCGACGTTCTCCTCGTCGACCACCGGCACCTTCAGCACCGCCCACGCCCCGCCCACCCGCCGAGCGGCCGCCACATAGGCGTGGGTCCCGCCACCGAACGGCGCGGAGAACTCGGTCAGCCCCCACCGAGCGGCCAACCCGGCCACCACCTCGGGCAACGCGTCGATCCACCGCGCCCCATCCGCACCGAACACCGTGCGAACGGTCTCCTCGACCTCGATCGGCAACACCAGAGGCATCCGCCCCAACGACATCAACCCACCCTACTGACGCCCACCGCAAACTGGATGACGGTGGGAGCGCGAACAGCACGACCAGTGATGGTGAACGGCGCGGCGGTCAATCAGAAAGCCAGTGCGGGCCAGGGGATTTCGATGAAGAAAGGGTAGGGGAAAGAGATACCCGCACCGAAGTCGGGGGTCCACTGACTTGCCAGGAGATAGTTGGCGTTTCGGAGCAGATGCACGCCCGGTGGCAGCTCGGCGTGTCCGACTTGAAGTACGTACACGCGAAGGGCGCCGATACCGGTGAGGCCTGGGGTCAGGTCGATTTCCCAGTACGACGGGATGCCCGCGCTCGCGTAGCGGGCCTTCTTCGCTTCCATTTCGGCAGGGGTGTTCGACGGCGAAAGAACCTCGCCGACAAGGAGCGTGTCGGTAGCACGAACTTCGGCGCCCGGCGGCAGGCAGCGGTGCACCAGGAAATCCGGGGTGACGAAGTCGGATTTACCGGTACTGCCGAAGAACACGTTGGTTTCGAAGTTTGCCCGCCAGCACCGCTCGGGATGCGCGGACATGTCGTCTCGGGCGCACCGTTCGAGTTCGTTGGTCAGACGGCGCATCGCTGTCTGGCGCTCGCCCGGCCCACGGCGTCCCCGGACAACTCGCCCATCCCAGAGCTCGATCTGATCAGCGACGTCCTCGGGAAGTTGCTCCAGCTCTTCCCACGTCATGAATACAGGCAGCTCAGGACGCTCGACACTGGGTGGCGACATAGCCTCACAGTAGTTGCCCACCGATGACAAAGGCCCGCGAAACCTGCCGGCGCCTGAGCGGCAACAAGTTTCGCGGGCCGAGGTCAACTCAACCGTGCAGTGATCAGCCCCGGTGGGTCTTCACGGCCTCGGTCAGCTGCGGGGAGACGTTGAACAGGTCGCCCACGATGCCGTAGTCGGCGATCTCGAAGATCGGCGCTTCCTCGTCCTTGTTGACAGCGACGATGGTCTTCGAGGTCTGCATGCCGGCGCGGTGCTGGATGGCGCCGGAGATGCCGAGTGCGATGTAGAGCTGCGGGGAGACGGTCTTGCCGGTCTGACCCACCTGGAACTGGCCCGGGTAGTAGCCCGAGTCGACGGCGGCACGCGAGGCGCCGACAGCGGCACCCAGCGAGTCGGCCAGCGCCTCGACGACGGCGAAGTTGTCGGCGGAACCGACACCGCGGCCACCGGAGACGACAATGCTCGCCTCGGTGAGTTCGGGGCGGTCGCCGCCGACGATCGGGTCACGCGAGATGACCTTCACGACGCCGTCTTCCTGCGCCGGAACCTCGACGACGACCTGCTCGCCTGCACCGGCCTGCGGAGCGGCCTCGACGGCGCCCGGACGGATCGAGATCACCGGCACGTCGCCGGTGGCCTTGGCCTCCACGGTGAACGCGCCACCGAAGATGGAGTGCGTGGCCGAACCGTCGGCGTTGACGCCGATGACGTCGACGAGCAGACCGGAGCCGATGCGCGCGGCAAGGCGGCCCGACACCTCCTTGCCCTCGGCGGTGGCGGCGACCAGCACGGCGGCGGGCGCGGCGGAATCGACCAGGCCGGCCAGGACGTCGACCTTCGGGGTGACCAGGAAACCCTCGATGTCGTCGGACTCGGCGACATAGATCTTCTCGGCGCCACCGGCGGCCAGCGCGGCGGCCAGCTTGTCGGCGGTACCGGCGGGGCCGGTCACGACGGCGGCGGGCTCGCCCAGCGCACGGGCGGCGGTGAGCAGTTCGGTGCTGACCTTCTTGACGGCACCGTCGGCGTGCTCGATGAGCACAAGTACTTCAGCCATTAGTTCTTTCTCCTTACAAGTCTCGGACGGCGCCGGATCAGATGATCTTCTGACCGATGAGGTAGGACGCGATCTTGTTGCCGCCCTCGCCCTCGTCCGCGATCTTCTCGCCCGCGGTGCGAGCAGGCTTCGGGGTGGCACCGGTGACCTGGGTGCCCGCGTTGGCGACACCGACGGTCTCCGGGTCGACGCCCAGATCGGCCAGGGTGAAGACCAGAACTTCCTTCTTCTTCGCGGCCATGATGCCCTTGAAGGAGGGGAAGCGCGGCTCGTTGATCTTCTCGGTGACCGAGACGATCGCAGGCAGCGACGCCTCGAGCTTGAAGACGCCCTCGTCGGTCTCGCGCTCGCCGGTGATCTTGTCGCCGTCGACGGTGAGCTTGCGCAGGTGCGTCAGCTGCGGGATGCCGATGTATTCCGCGATGATCGCGGGCACGGCACCGGCGCGGCCGTCGGTGGCCTCGTTACCGGCGATGACCAGTTCGACACCCTCGACCTGGCCGAGCGCGGCGGCCAGCACGTAGGCGGTCTGCACGGCGTCGGAGCCGTGGATCGCCGGGTCGTTGATGTGGATGGCCTTGTCGGCGCCCATGGACAGCGCCTTGCGGATGGCCTCGTTGGCGCGGTCGGGACCGGCTGCCAGCACGGTGACCTCGCCGCCCTGGGCCTCCTTGATCAACAGCGCTTCCTCGACGGCGCGCTCGTTGATCTCGTCGAGCACCGCGTCGGCGGCCTCGCGGTCGAGGGTGTAGTCACCATCGGTCAGCTTGCGCTCGGACCAGGTGTCGGGGACCTGCTTGATGAGTACGACGATGTTCGGCATCGGTCTTCGTCGACCTCCTTCTGGGGACACGTGTGTGGTGGGGCCGCACGAGCTCAGCCGTACGTCCGTGTGAGATATCTAGCTCAGATCGGAACACTACCCTACGCTAAGTTACCCGTGGGTAACCTATCCGCGCAAGAGGTCCCTGACTCTTGTACGAACCGGCGGTACCAGTAACGTCGGAGCAATGAGCGAGGCTGTGATCCCTGCCGCACCCGTGGCCGCAACACATGAACCACTGCCGTTGACCGGCGAGCGGACGGTGCCCGGCATCGCCGAGGAGAACTACTGGTTCCGACGGCACGAGATCGCCTACGCCCGCCTGCTCGACCGATGCACCGGCAAGATCGTGCTGGAGGCCGGCTCGGGCGAGGGCTACGGCGCCGACATGATCGCGGGCGTGGCGCAGCGCGTCACCGGTCTCGACTACGACGAGGGCGCCGTCGCGCACGTTCGCGCGCGCTACCCGCGCGTGCAGATGATCCAGGGCAACCTCGCCGCGCTGCCGCTGGACGACGAATCCGTCGACGTCGTCGTGAATTTCCAAGTCATCGAACACCTTTGGGACCAGGGACAGTTCCTGCGCGAATGCCTGCGCGTGCTGCGCCCCGGCGGTGTGCTGCTGATCAGCACCCCGAACCGGATCACCTTCTCCCCCGGGCGCGACACCCCGCTCAACCCGTTCCACACTCGCGAACTCAACGCCGCCGAGCTGACCGAACTGCTCGTCGACGCCGGATTCACCGTCTCGCAGATGCTGGGTGTGCACCACGGCGCCGGCCTGAAAGCCCTCGACGACAAGCACGGCGGGTCCTTCATCGACGCCCAGATCGAGCGCGCACTGGCCGGTGAGCCCTGGCCCGCTGACCTCACCGCCGACGTCGCCGCCGTCACCATCGACGACTTCGACCTGCGCGAAGGCGATATCGACGCGAGCCTGGACCTGGTCGCGATCGCCGAGAAGGCAACACGTTGACCGGTTCTCGCTCCGCCGTGCCGGGTCAGTTCACGCTGGTCCTGCACTCCCACTTGCCGTGGCTCGCCCATCACGGGCGCTGGCCGGTCGGCGAGGAATGGCTCTACCAGTCCTGGGCCGCGTCGTATCTGCCGCTGGTCCGGGTATTGAAAACACTGGCCGCCGAAGGACGTTCGCACCTGCTCAGCCTCGGCATCACGCCCGTGCTCGCCGCGCAGCTCGACGATCCGCACTGCCTCGCGGGCATGCACCACTGGCTCGGCAATTGGCAATTGCGCGCCGACGAAGCGTCGATGTCGGGCAACGTGGCGCTGGGTCGTCACGAACATCGGCTCGCGGCAACGGCTTCGGCCGATTTCGAACAGCACTGGCAGCACGGCGGTTCGCCGGTGTGGCGTTCGCTGATCGATGCCGACGCGATCGAACTGCTCGGCGGCCCCCTCGCGCACCCGTTCCAGCCGCTGCTCGATTCGCGCCTGCGCCAGTTCCAGCTCACCGAGGGCCTGGCCGACGCGCGACTGCGCTGGGGCAGCACCCCGACGGGCATCTGGGCGCCGGAGTGCGGGTACAGCCCCGGCATGGAAACGGGCTACGACGCCGCGGGCATCACCCACTTCATGGTCGACGGTCCCGCCCTGCGCGGGGACACCTCGCTCGGCAGGCCGGTGCGCGATGCCGACGTGGTCGCCTTCGGCCGCGACTTGGCCGTGAGCTACCGGGTCTGGTCGCCGAAACAGGGCTACCCGGGCCAGAGCGCCTATCGCGATTTCCACCACTACGACCACGCGACCGGGCTCAAGCCCTCGCGCGTCACCGGCAAGACCGTCGACGGTCCTGACAAGGCCCCTTACGATCCCGCGTTGGCGGCCGAAGCGGTCACCCGCGACGTCGCCGACTTCGTGGAGACCGTCCGCGCCCGGCTGATCGAGGAGTCCGCGCGCATCGGTAGGCCCGCGCTCGTAGTGGCCGCGTTCGACACCGAACTGTTCGGGCACTGGTGGCACGAGGGACCGCAGTGGCTCGAGCAGGTGCTGCGCGCGCTGCCCGAGGCGGGCGTGAACATCGGGACCCTCGCCGACGCCCGCGACAACGGCTTCGTCGGCGAACCTGTGCAGCTCAACGACTCGTCGTGGGGTTCGGGCAAGGACTGGCGGGTGTGGGCGGGCGACCAGGTCGCCGACCTCGTCGAGCTCAACGCCGACATCGTCGGCCTGGCTCTCGACACCCTCGACAAGGTGCGGCGTGACGGTTCCCTGCGCGACCCCGTCGCCGATCAGTTGCTGCGCGAGGCGATTCTCACCGTGTCCAGCGACTGGGCGTTCATGGTCAGCAAGGACTCCGCCGCCGGGTACGCCCGCGACCGCGCGCACGAACACGCGCACGCCGTCCGCGAACTAGCCGAGGCGATCGGGGCCGGACAGTTCGCCAAAGCGACCCGTCTCGCGGCAGGATGGGCCATGGCCGACGGATTCTTCCCTGGTCTGGACGCGCGGCGGTTGCCGACCGCTGTCCCGTCGGCCGCCGCTGAAGGATTCGCATGAAGATTTTGATGGTGTCGTGGGAGTACCCGCCGGTCGTGGTCGGCGGGCTCGGTCGGCATGTGCATCACCTGGCCGTCGAGCTGGCCGCGGCCGGCAACGAGGTCGTTGTGCTGGCACGCAGGCCGACGGGGACCGACTCGGTCACCCATCCCACACACTCCTATATCGCCGACGGCGTGCTCGTCGTCGCGGTGGCCGAAGATCCGCCGTGCTTCGACTTCGGCGAGGACATGCTCGCCTGGACGCTGGCGATGGGGCACGCGATGGTCCGGGCCGGGGTCGCGCTCGGCAAGCCCGGCGTCGGCGAGGGCTGGACGCCGGATGTGGTGCACGCGCACGACTGGCTCGTCGCGCATCCGTCGATCGCCCTCGCGGAGTACTACGACGTGCCGCTCGTCTCGACGATCCACGCCACCGAGGCCGGGCGCCACAGCGGCTGGGTGTCGGGCCGGGTCAACAAGCAGGTCCACTCGGTGGAGTGGTGGCTGACCAACGAATCCGATCAGCTCATCACCTGCTCGACCTCCATGCAGGACGAAGTCGAACGGCTCTACGGACCCGAGCTGGCCCCGGTCACGGTGATCCGCAACGGTATCGACGTCGGCTCGTGGACCTTCCGCCCCCGCGCATCACGCTCCGGGCCGCCGCGGCTGCTCTATGTCGGCCGGCTCGAGTACGAGAAGGGCGTGCAGGACGCGATCGCCGCGCTCCCGCGCATCCGCCGCGCCCACCCCGGCACCACGCTCACCATCGCCGGCGTCGGCACACAATTCGAGTGGCTGCGTGAGCGCGCCCGCGTGCACCGCGTGGCCCGCGCCGTCCACTTCGTCGGCAGCCTCGGCCACGACGAACTGCTCGGCTGGCTGCACGGCGCCGACGCCATCGTCCTGCCGAGCCGCTACGAACCCTTCGGCATCGTCGCCCTGGAAGCCGCCGCGGCGGGCGTCCCGCTGATCGCCTCCACCGCAGGCGGTTTGGGAGAAGCGGTGATCGACGGCGTCACCGGCGCCTCCTTCGCCCCCGCCGACATCGACGGCTTGGTCGACGCCACCAGAGCCGTCCTCGACGACCCTGTCACCGCCCAGGCCCGCGCCCGCACCGCCAGGGACCGCCTCACCGCCGACTTCGCCTGGGACGTGGTGGCCGCCGAAACCGCCCAGGTCTACACAGCGGCCAAACGCCGAGTCCGCACGTCTCTCGGCCGCCCCGACATCGTGGAACGCCCACTCCCGGAACGGGATCCGAAGTAGGCCTGGTTACCATTCGCCGCCTCACTCAAACGTGATCTGTGTAACACAATGGGTGCCGACGCCGACAACCCTCGGCACCGTCGAGCAATCGCGGTGGACGGCAGGGGGTCAGCGAGCGGGTCGGCTGCATCAGCCTTGCGAACTGATCGCCGACCTTCGAAGGGTGAGTCACCACTGTGTCGTCTCCGCTGTTGTCCAAGGGCCAGAACATTCCGCTTCCCGAGGATGTCGACCGCGTCGACATCGTGATCGGATGGCCGGAACCCGCGATCGAGGTCGATGCCTCCGCGCTGCTGCTCGGCGCCGACCGGCGCGTCGGGTCCGATGCCGATTTCGTCTTCTACAACCAGCCCGAATCATCCGACGGCTCGGTGCGTTTCCTCGGAACGAGCGCCACCGAGGAAGGCAAACAGGCCAGGATCTCGATCGACTTGTCGTCGGTTCCCGCCCACGTGCACACCATCGTGCTGGCCGGCAGCGTGGGCGAGGGCGCCTTCGGGGCACTGGGCAAACTCGCGTTCCACGTCATCGATGCAGCCGGGCACTCGCTGGCCGAGTATCTGACTGCCGACGCGGACACCGAGTCGGCATTCGTGTTCGGCGAGATCTACCGACGTGACGCCGGCTGGAAGGTACGGGCCGTCGGGCAGGGATGGGATTCGGGTCTGTCCGGACTCGCGACCGATTTCGGAGTCACCGTCGAGGACACCGAACCCGCGGCCGCGGAACCGGAAGTCGTTGTCGCCGAGCCGCCGGTGCAGACTCCGAAGCGCGGAGTCGCGACGACCAGGCGCGTGGTGCGCAAAACCAAGCCGATCGAATTCCGGCAGGCCGAATCGGATACATGGCAACCCGCTCGCCTGTTCTCGGTTATCGGCGTGGGCGCGGGCGAGGAACAGGAGCGACGCACCACCTCCGCGCTCATCGCGACCATGCAGGCCGTCAGCCCGTTCGCCCGCGCTATCTGTGCCCGGCTGGGTGCGCCCGCAGGGGCCTTCGAGGGCTATCTCGAGGTGCAGTACGAATCGGGTGACAGCAAAGTCATCCCGGACGCGGTGCTGAAGGTGAGCCGCGGCACCAAGCAGTGGACCGGCCTGTTGGAGGTGAAGACGGGCAACGGCAAACTCCGGCGCGACCAGCTGGAGAGCTATCTCGACGTCGCGCGGCGAAAGAAGTACGACGCCGTCGTCAGCCTGTCCAACGACATCCCCGCCGGGCCGGGCGAACTGCCCGTCCCCGTGGACCGCCGCAAGCTGACGAAGGTCGCCCTGCGCCATCTGTCGTGGGCCGAAGTGGCACACGAGGCGCGCATGCTCACCACCCACGGCGGTATCGACGACGCGCTGCAAGCCTGGATTCTCGCCGAGTTCCTGCGTTTCCTCGATCATCCTCGTTCGGGCGCGGCCGAGTTCGTCGACATGGGCAGGCACTGGGTTACCGTTCGTGATGCCGTCACCCAGGGAACATTGCGGGCAGGCGATGCCAAGGCGTTGACCGTTGCCGACACGTGGGTATCGCTGTGCAGGCATCTCGCGCTGCGGCTCACCGCCGAACTCGGTGTCGAGGTCAAGCACATTCTCGCCCGCAAGTTCCAGTCCGACCCGGCGGTGCGCGCCGCCGCCGTCGCCGAACGGCTGGCCACCGACGGCTTGTTCGAGGCCGTCCTTCGCATCCCCGACACCGCGGGCGACCTCACCGTCATCGCTGATGTGCGTACCAACAAGGTTCGCTGCCGCACCACGATCGCGGCACCCGACGAGGGCACGCAAGCCCGACGGGTGTCCTGGCTGACCAAACAGCTCACCGATGCACCCGGGCGCGTCCAGGTCGAGGCCGTCTTCGCCGAACGCGGCAATGAAACCTGCGAATTCCTCGACACGGTGCGCACCACTCCCAAGTCCCTCATCGACGGTCGCACCAGCCCGCTCGTCTCGTTCACCCTCGAACAGACCTTCCCGATGGGCAACAAGCGCTCCGGCACCGCGGCCAGTTTCATCGCCGGGGTCACGACGGCCACCGACGCGTTCTACGGCTCGGTGATGCAACCGCTCCGTGAGTGGGTGCCCGCTGCGCCGAAACAGGCCGAGGTCACGCAATCGGATCCGGTCGAGTAGTTCGACCACCGCTCGGTTGAGCGCGAGACGCTCAGCGGTTCTCTCTGCGGCAGGTGATCGGTCGCGCGGAATCGGTGGGCGGTTCAGGCAGGGTGGAGGCCGCCGCCGTGGTAGCGGGTGGCGGCGTTCCACAGGAAGAAGCTGTCTATGCCCGCATCGCGGGTGGCGTCGATCTGGGCGCGGAGTTCGGCGTCGCCGTAGGTGACGCCGAGACTGAAGTCCTGGAGCCAGGGAGCTACTTTCGCGCCGGTGCCCGCGGTGGCCGCCTTGAAGTCTTGCAGTGAGCGGAAAACGATGTCGTAGGGCTGGGCGTTGGGGTTCGCGACGCCGTACTCGCCGGAAGCCCAGTGCGACGGGTAGATCATGGGCGCGACGAAGTCGACATTGCGGGATATGAGCCGGATGTCCTGGGCGATCTCGTCGGGACGGGTGGAGGCGATGCCGTAGACCGCGGCGCTCAGATGTGCGCCGGCCAGGTGCACCGGGTAGCGGCTCTCGGCGAGGAAGTCGGCGATCGCGGTGGTGGGGGTGCCGGTGAGGCCGGTGAATTGCATGCTGGTCAGACTGCCGTCCGGGCGGCGAACGTAGTCGTACATGATGCCGTCGAATCCGAGCTCGGCGGCTTCCACCGCGAGCGCGATGTTGTATCGGCGTACCTCGGCGTTGGCGAAGTTGGTGAAGGCGATCGGGCCGTAGTGGCTGGAATAGGGCTGCCCGGAGGGATTCTGGACCACCCAGTCGCGTCGGCCGTTGTGCCAGGCCCATTCCGCGAGCGTCGGATCGCGGAACGCGACAATGCGGCCGACTACTTGCAAGCCCATCTCGTGTAGCTGGCGCAGGGCGGCCGGGGCGTCATAGATCGCGGCGGTGGCGCCGGATTCGCGGGCCAGCGGCACCTGGGAGTCGTAGCCGACTACGCCGTCCTCGTCTTTGATATCGAGCTGCACGGTATCGATGCGGCCTTCGCGAGCGAGATCGAGGACCGCCTCACGCAATCCCTCGTGCGACCAGGCGTGCGCGGTGACGTGGACCGCGCGCATGCGCGGCAGCGTGGGCGCGGTGATCACGGTGCTGCTGGACTGGTTGCCGTGTTCGTCGACCGCGACGACCTCGAAAGCCGGGGCCCAGCGCACCGAGAGCTCGAACGTCCCGTCCGCCGCGGGCACCACCGAATCCGGTCCGATGGACACGCGAACCGCGTCGGCGGCGGTACCACGCACCACGACGGGCGCGCGATAGGAGCTCGCCGGCTCGGTCCGGGTCATCTGTAGCGCCGGCGCGACCGTATCCGCCAACGGCTGCTCGGCGGATCTGCTCAGTGCGAAGCCTGCCACCAAAGAGACGACGAGAGCGGCAAGGGCTACACCGATGACAGGGGTCATCCACCGCCGTCGATCGGCCGATCGGGGTTGCATTTCCAACGTCAACACCGCCTTCCAAAACCGTTGACACGCCAACTATTTCGTAGTTCCGACACGAAGTACCCCGGTATCGATAGATCGACTGTAATCCGTCGCCGCGGCGTAATATCGCATTGATGATGGGCGGTTCGAACACAATGTTTCGCCTCGCGTCGGCCACAGCTGTGACGGCCGCGCTGACGGCCTGCGCCACGGTCGCCAACGAAGCGGCCTCCACGTTGCCCCCGGCGATACCGGCGACGACAACGGTCGCGCCACCGCCGAATCCGGCCGAGATCGGCGCCAACGAACTGGGCCTCGTCCCGGTGCTGATGTATCACCAGATCACACCGAACCCGGTCGGCGAATACGACCAGACCCCGGCGGAGTTCCGTGACGAACTCGAACGTCTCCACCGCGAGGGCTACCGCCCGGTGACCACCGCGCAATACATCTCCGGCGACCTGGACCTACCCGCGGGCACTCACCCGGTGGTGCTCACCTTCGACGATTCCACCAGCAGCCAACTCGCTTTCACGGCCTCCGGCGCGGTGGCCCCGGACACTGCCGCGGGAATCCTGGCCGAATTCGGCGCCCGCTACCCGGACTTCCGGCCGGTGGCCACGTTCTATGTCAACAACGGACCCTTCGGCGGCGACCCCCGCGCACTGCCGTGGCTGGTGGCGAACGGCCACGAAATCGGCGCGCACACCGCCGATCACCCGAACCTCGCGAGCCTGGACGCCGACAACGTGCAACGCGAAATGGTCCAGAACGTGCGCGCGGTGACCACCGCCGCGCCCGGAGCCACCGTGCGCACCATGGCATTACCGCTCGGCGTCTACCCCCGCGATCATGCGCTGGCCACGGCAGGCAACTGGGACGGCACGCCCTACCGGTTCGACGCCGTGATGCTGGTGGGCTCCAACCCCGCCCCTGCCCCGTACGGCGCGGTCGACCCGGGCGGTGTGCCACGCATCCGGTCTGGCCGGGGAGCGGTCCCCTTCGATTCGGCCCACTGGCTGGACTGGCTCGCCGAGAACCCCGACCAGCGCTACACCGCCGACGGCGACCCCACGCGCATCTCCTTCACACACCAGCGCGCGACGGAGCTCGACGCGCGCTGGCTGGACCGAGCCAACCCGTACTGACGCGCCACGCACACCGGTGAACCCGGTCGGGCCACCGTCGGCGTTCGCTGCGGCAGCGCCTGTCAGGCGTCCGGCGTGAAGGCGAAGATCTCGCCGAGGCGGGTGGCGACGACGACTTCACCTTCCGGGCCGATGGAGGTGCCCGTGGTGGTCCCGGTGGCAGCAGGCAGCGGGTCGGAATCGATGGTGTTGCCGTTGGTGGTGTCGAAGGTGATCAGGTTCAGGCCCGCGCCGATCGCGGCGACGGTGTAGCCGATGTCGCCCGCGGTCTGCGCCGGGGTGCCGCGCAGCGCGAGATCCTTACGCTCCCAGATGATTTCGGCAGTGTCGTCGTGGTCGCGCAGCGCTGTCAGATAGCCCTCGTCGCCCGCGGGGATGATCAGGTCGCCTGCGACGGAGATGCCGCCGCGGGGCGCCCAGGGCAGCGACTGCACCCAGCGGGTGGCGCCGTCGGCGGCGTTCAGGGCGATCAGGCGATTGCTGTTGTCGCCGATGTAGACGGTGTCGCCGTCCGCCGACAGCGCGGGACTGGTGGCGCTTCCCTCGACGAGGACCTCGGCGTTCCACTCCTGGGTGAGGGCGCCGTCGGCGTAGCGCATCGCACGCAGCGCGGCGGCCTGCTTGCCCGGTTCCCAGACCGTGACGAAGAAACGACCGGTCGCCGGGTCGACGGCGGTGGTATTGGCGACCGCGCAGCGAGGCCCGCCGACCTGGCAGTCGTCCAGACCGTCGCCGGAGGCAGGACGGGTGAGGCCGGGATATTTCAGGAAGTCGGGTTCGCCGAGCAACTGCACCGTCGGCACCTCACGACCACCGGTCTGCCTGCTGAGCACGTCCACCTGACCCGACTGGGTCACCGTGAGCACTTTGCCGTCACCGGTGAACTGGATCGCCACCGGAACGCCTGCCACGGGGGTACGCCAGCGCGGCTGACCGAGGTAGTTGAACGAATTCACCGCGCCGTCGTCACCGACGTAGACATTGCTGACCCCGTCGAGCACGGTCGGTGCTGCGATCGTCGAGGGCCCGAGAGGGTTGCAGAAGCGCTTGCGGCCGGTGAGCATCTGGAAGGAGAAGATCGCGCAGTTGCCCGTGCTCGTGGTGACGAACATCTGGCCTTCGGCGCCGATCGTCAACGGCTGGGCGATCGGACCGCCGACCGGACGTGACCAGCTCAGCGATACCGACTCCGCACCTCGCACCGGGCTGCTGCTCGCATTGGCGCCGTCGTGGTGCGTTGCGGGCCAGCCCTTTCCGGCCCCGACCGTGATGTCGTCCACATCGGTGCCGCACCCGGCAAGCGCCACCACACCGGCGGCAGCGAGCGAGGCAACGACGCGAGTCCGAGTTCGCACCTGCTGATCTCCCTGTTTAATCGGGGTATGGCACGGTAAGTGTGCCCTGCGAAAGTACTCTGTGTACCCGACGACCGAATCCCCGGGGCAGGCCCGGTGTGATCATGACGGGAGAGTTGTTCGTGACGAGCATGTGGGGCGCGCCGTTGAGCGCGCGCTGGCGTGGATCACGCCGCCGCGATCCGCAGCAGGCCCGGTTCCTGACCAGGGATTCGCTGCGGTGGGTGCTCGCCAACCGCGCCTACACCCCCTGGTACCTGGTGCGTTACTACCGCCTGGCCAAGTTCCGCCTGACCAACCCGCATATCGTGCTGCGCGGAATGGTGTTCCTCGGCCGCAATGTGGAGATCCATGCAACGCCGGAGTTCGCGCGCATGGAAATCGGTCGCTGGGTACACATCGGCGACGGCAACGCGCTGCGCTGCCACGAAGGCTCGCTGCGCATCGGCGACAAGGTGGTGTTCGGCAAGGACAACGTCGTCAACACCTACCTCGACATCGAGATCGGCGAATCGACGCTGGTCGCCGACTGGTGCTACATCTGCGACTTCGACCATCGCATGGACGACATCAACATGCCCATCAAGGATCAGGGCATCGTGAAGAGCCCTGTACGGATCGGCCCTGATACCTGGATCGCGGCCAAGGTCACGGTCCTGCGCGATACCCGCGTCGGCCGTGGTTGTGTGCTGGGCGCGCATGCGGTGGTGCGTGGAGATGTCCCCGACTACAGCATTGCGGTCGGCGCCCCCGCCAAGGTCGTGAAGAACCGCAAGGTCGCCTGGGACGCCAGTGCCGAAGAACGCGAGGCCTACATGGCGGCACTGGCCGACATCGAGCGCAAGAAGAACGCCGCCGCCCAGGCCTGACTCCCGGACAATTCGGCCGGTTCGCACGAATCGGCCGAATCGCGCTGACGCCGCCGCCGGATGCGATGGTTTCTGTCGGTGGGGGTCGGTACGGTCAGCGGCGTGGAGAGCTATGCGGCGCTGCTGCGGGGGATCATGCCGACCAACCCGAATATGCGCAACGAAAAGTTGCGCGCAGTGTTCGAGGGGCTCGGCTTCGAGAAGGTCGCCTCGGTGCTGAGCAGCGGCAATGTCGTCTTCCGCACCGCCGACGAGCCCGCCGACCTCGAAGACCGCATTCAGCGGGCACTCACCGCCGAGCTCGGCATCCCCGGTGGCACCATCGTCCGCAGCCATGCCGAACTACGCGCGCTGCTCGACCGCGACCCCTTCGAGGGCCTGCCTCACGAACGCGGCTCCTACCTCACGGTCACCTTCTTCAAATCGGCGATGCGCGAAGCCGACACCGACGCGTTCGACGACGACCCCCTCACCCGGGTCATCGGCTACGACCGCGCGGCCCGCGCCTTCCTCACCGTCATCGACAACAGCACCGGTAAGACCCCCGACTTCATGGCCCGCCTGGAGAAGACCTACGGCAAGGACATCACCACCCGTACCTGGCTCACGGTGCAGCGCGTGGTGAAGAAGATGGAAG
This sequence comes from Nocardia sp., assembly GCA_014360565.1. Taxonomy (GTDB): domain Bacteria; phylum Actinomycetota; class Actinomycetes; order Mycobacteriales; family Mycobacteriaceae; genus Nocardia. The sequence continues at coordinate 9,443 of JACIXH010000035.1, read as the reverse complement.
GCTGAGTAGCGACGAGGTGAGCTTCAGCGAGTGGGCGCGACCGCTCGGCAGACGAAGACGACACCGGCGCGGCCGATGCGGGTGATCACCAAGGTGTACGGCGTCGAGCCCCGCTGTTTGAGTTTCTTGCGCAGGGCGTCGGGGTCGACGTCGACGCCGCGGATGAGGATTTCCAGGGAACCGCAGTCGCGACGGGCGAGCTCTTGGCGCAAAGTCTTCTCACGGAGTTCGAACCGGCCTTCGATGCGAAACCCACGCATGCCCGCGGGGACCGTGTCGCCGGTGAGGTAGGCGATCTGTGGGTCCAGTTGCCACAGGCCGTGTTTCGCCGCGTAGTGGCGCACCAGGCCCGCACGAACGACGGCGCCGTCGGGGTCGACGATCCAGTTGCCGGGGGCGCGTTCGGGGATGTCGTCGGGCTCGGCGTCGGTGAGAGTGGTTGTGGTGCCGCGGGAATCGATGACGGTGGCGCGGCGGGTGATACCCGGCTCGGTCAGTCCGGGTGACCAGAGGCAGGCTTCGCGGACGGCGCCGTCGAGGGAGACGATCTCCACTTCGCCGTCCCAGGCCAGCCGGTCGAAATCCAGGCCGGGGGCGGATTTCACCGCGATGTCGCGGCTCGCGTAGGCGGCCAGCAGCTCCGGGAGCGGGGGTTGGAGCTTGGCGGGGTCGTAGGTGCGGCGGCCGTCTGCCCGGCGGGCCGGATCGGCGATGATCACGGTGTCACGGGAGACCGGAACCAGAGCATCAGCCCTGGCCAGCACAATGTTTCGGCCATGGGTCGGCGCGGCGAACGCGCCGGTGGCGAGACCGTCGTGCGCGCTCCCGTCCCGTTCGACAGCGGATCGAGAGCCCGGCGAGGTACCACCGACAAGGCCGCGGCTGCCTGCCGACACAGACGCGACGTCGAGGTTGTGGGCGGCCATGGCCAGGCGCACCTCATCGAGGTCGCTGCCGATCACCGCCGGACACACCGCTGACAGCTCGGCCAGCTCCGCGCCGATGGAACAGGTGACGTCGTGGACCGTTCGACCCGCCAGCCGAGCGGCTCGATGCCGGGCGACGAGCGCCGGTGTGGCCTGTTGCAACGCGTCGTCGGTGAACAACCACTGCCCCGCCGCGGGCAACTTCACCACGGCCTTGCGACGCAAACGCACCGTCTCGATCAGCGCGGCGGTGCGATCAGCGTGCGAACGACGCACCTGCTCGATATCGCGCAGGTGCGTCGCGGGGGTCAGCTCCAGCCGGTCGACCTCGGCGAGCGCGGCACGGCCTGCCGCGCTGCCGAGATAGGCGACATCGTCGCGGCCGAAGCGATAGCCCACTTACTTCTGCGCCGCGCCCGGCTTCACGCCGGTGATCATCGCGTTGTAGAAGAACTCGCGCGGCACGACCTTGCGCAGCACGTTCTCGTCGAGCCAGCTCAGGCCCAGCCACGCGCGGTACTGCGCCAGGCGGTACGGCATGGTCAGCTTCTCGTCGGGGACGGCGGCCTCGAAGGTGCGCACCGGCCAGCCCCACAGCGCGGCGGCGAGTTCCTCGGTGGTGGCCTTCACGTCGACGGCACCGGCCGACTTCGCCATCTTCTCGAGATCGCTCGGGTCGAAGGTGTGCAGGTCGACGACGGCCTCGAGGGCAGCGGCGCGCGAGGACTCGTCCAGCTCGGTCTGCGGGCGACGCCAGCCGGCCAGGAACGGCAGCTTGGTGATCTCGGTGGTCACCTTCCAGGTGGCCTGGCCGAGGCGGCGGGCGTAGATGTTGCCGATGGTGGTCGGCTCGCCGGCGAAGACGAAACGCCCGCCCGGCTTGAGCACGCGCAAGCACTCCTTGAGCGCCAGTTCCACATCGGGGATGTGGTGCAGCACAGCGTGACCGCAGACCAGATCGAAGGTGTCGTCGTCGTACGGGATGGTCTCGGCATCGGCGACGCGACCGTCGACATCGAGGCCGAGGTGCTCGGCGTTGCGCAACGCGACCTTCACCATGCCGGGCGAGAGGTCGGTGACCGAACCGGACTTGGCGACCCCGCCCTGCATCAGGTTGAGCAGGAAGAATCCCGTGCCACAGCCGAGCTCGAGCGCGCGCTCGTACGGCAGCGGTGCCGCGCCGACGGCGAGGTCGAACCGGCCGCGCGCATACGCGATACAGCGTTCGTCATAGGAGATCGACCACTTGTCGTCGTAGGTCTCCGCTTCCCAGTCGTGGTACAGGACCTGGGCGAGTTTGGTGTCTTTGCGCGCTGCTTCGACCTGGGCCTCGGTGGCGTGGGGGTTCGGCGCCGGGTCGTCGGGATGGACCGTCATAGAGGCCAGCCTAATATGTGTGCCCGGGCACGCCGCTGCTGGGACGAGGGACGGCCTTTTCCGTCACGCGCGGCCGACTCGGCGGGTGCGCGCGGAACGGGAGTTAACTTCGCGCGGTTGTCCCGCCCCGGGTTCTCGGCGGCGGTGCGCAAGGTCGGCCGACCGGTGGTTCGCGCCGCCTGGTGTGCGGTGCTCAGGCGGTCACCTATGTCCGCGCGGATCGGCGGGTCGCTACTTCCCGGTGAAGGTAGCGCTGTTCGGACCGTCGGCCGCGAACGTGCGGGTGCCGAGGCGGGCGTCGTCGGTGTCGAAGAGCGCGGACCATTCGGTGACCGCGGTGGAGTGCCCGTGCGGACCGGACTCGAAGACAGCTTTCGCGGCGGCGAGCGCGCGCGGGGCGGCGGTGACGAACTGGGCAGCCCACGCGCGGGCTGCGGTCAGGACATCGTCGGGGGCGACGACCTCGTCGACCAGACCGAGCTTGGCGGCTTCTTCGGCGTCGACGAAACGTCCGGTGTAGACGAGATCCTTGGCCCGGCTCGCGCCGATGAGCAGCGAGAGCCTGCGGATGCCCGAGAGCGGGATCAGGCCCGCCTTGATCTGCGGCAGACCGAGTTTCACGTTGTCACCGACGATCCGGTGGTCGGCGCCCAGCGCGAGCTCGAGGCCCGCACCGAGGCAGTAGCCGGTGATCGCGGCGACCGTCGGCTGCGGAACCCGCGTGAGACAGCCGAGCGCGGCCTGGAGATCGGCGGCCATGGCGGCGGCCTGACCGGCGTCGAGCACGGCCAGCTCCGACATCTCGTCCCCCGCGCTGAACACCCGTTCGTCGCCGTAGACGATCAGGGCCGAGACCCCGGGATGATCGGCCACTGTGGCCGCAGCCGCCGCCACCTCTCGGGCCAGCTGGGCGTCGACGAGGTTCAGCGGCGGACGATCGATGCGCAACAGCGCGACGCCACGGGTGGTCGGCTCGGCGGGCAGCTCGAGAGTCACGAATTCGGCCATGGGAGCAACCTACCGGCCGCCCAGTGCACCCAATCGCGGCAGATCGTCGAAATACCGTTCGTTGTCGGGGAAGTTCGACAGTGGGCGCCCGCCTGGTCCCGGCGAGTACTTCGGCATGATCGGCTCGATCACACGGTCGGCGGCCAGCACGGCCGCGGTGTCGGCGAACCCGCACAGTGCGTCGAGCTGCGACCACGTCGGTGGCATGAGCACGTGTTCGCCGGCTCGCCAGCTCGCCAGGGCGTCCTGCGGTGTCCGCCAGGCCACGTGGTCGGCCTCGGACGTGGCGCCGTCGGCGATCTGGCCCTGCGGGAGCACTGCGACGAAGAAGCGGGTGTCGTAGCGGCGGGACTCTGCCGCCGGAGTGATCCAGTTCGACCACGGCCGGAGCAGGTCGGCGCGCAAGATCAAGCCCTCCGCCGCGAGAAAATCGGCGAGCGACAATTCGCGGCGCTCCAGCTGGGCCCGCGCGGTGCGATAGCGCGCCGAGTCGCCGACGACGGAATCCACGGTCGGTCCGGCCAGCAGCACGCCGCATTCCTCGAACGTTTCCCGCACGGCAGCGGCGACGAGCGCCTGCGCGGTCGGTTCGTCGGTGCCGAAACGCTGTGCCCACCAGGTAGGTTCGGGCCCCGTCCAGGCGATATCGGCCGTCCCGTCGGCCGCGTCGACGCCACCGCCGGGGAAGACCGTCACCCCCGCCGCGAACGCCATCGCCTCGACCCGGCGCTGCAGGAACACCTCGATACCCGCCGCGCCGTCGCGCACCAGCATCACCGTCGACGCATCCCGCACGGGGACCCCGGACTCAGTCATATCGTTCCTTTCCACCAGCGCACCGCAGGCCCGGCGCGCGCCGGTCTGCCGACCGGACGAGGCCGCCTCCTTCGAGCGCGGCCCTCTCAGCACCCTAACGCCCGCTTGGTCGCCCGTGAGCCGGGCTTCCCGCCGGGCGGGCGCCTACCAGGTCGGCTCGAGCCTCGGTGCGCCGAAATCGGCGCGACGAGCCGACGCTCAGTTCCGGCGCCGATGCCCGCCCGAACGACGAGCCCGCCGCGCGAACCAGCGTCCGTCGACCCGGTCCAGCGCGATCGACTGGCTGAAGGCGCTGCTCAGATTCGCGGCGGTCAGCACGTCCTCCAAGAGTCCCTGGCCGACGACCTCGCCCTCCTTGAGCAGCAGCGCGTGGGTGAAGCCGGGCGGGATCTCCTCGACGTGATGGGTGACCAGCACCATCGCGGGGGCGTCGGGGTCGGCGGCGAGATCGCCGAGACGCTCGACGAGCTCCTCACGGCCACCCAGGTCGAGGCCTGCGGCAGGTTCGTCGAGCAGCAGCAGTTCCGGATCGGTCATCAGTGCATGCGCGATCAGCACGCGCTTGCGTTCGCCTTCGGAGAGGGTGCCGTAGGCGCGGTCGGAAAGGTGTTCGGCGCCGAGGGTTTCCAGCATGTCGACGGCGCGGTCGGTGTCGATGTCCTCGTACCGCTCGCGCCAGCGGCCGAGCACCGCGTAGCCGGCCGAGACCACCAGGTCACTGACCTTCTCGTCCACCGGGATACGGCTGGCCACCGCCGCCGAGGACAACCCGATCCGCGGTCGCAATTCGCTGACGTCGACGCGACCGAGCGTCTCCCCCAACAGATTCGCGTTACCGGAGGTCGGATGGAGTTCGGCGGCGGCCATTCTCAGCAGCGAGGTCTTGCCCGCGCCGTTCGGGCCGAGCACCACCCAGCGTTCGTCGAGCTCTACTTGCCAAGAGACAGGACCGACCAGGGTTCGGCCCGAGCGGCGGATGGTCACGTCGGAGAAGTCGATGAGCAGATCGGGATCGGGTTGCGACACGCGCTCCATCTTGGCCCACGCGAGCCCTCAGCGCAGCGACCGGCCCGTGCGAGATTCGTCGGTCCTGGTCGTCGACGGGTCACCCGTGCTGCGGACCTCGGTGCGCAACATCCGTGCGGCGACGAAGGAGACCGGCACCGACAGCGCGACCCAGACGATCAGGATCACCACAATGGTCGTCATATCGCGGAACCTCCCTGTGCCTCGACGTGCCGGCTGTCGGCTATGTATTACCCCCGAGATGCCGCGTCACACCGCGTCCGCGCGGTGAGTCGTGAAAACCGCAATCCAACTGTCGGATTCGGCCCGCGCGTGTCGATGCGATCACTGACGCGGCGGCACCGCGATCACCGTCATCGAGCCTGGCGCCACTTCGGTGAAACCGGCGTCGCGCACAGCCACCGCGCGCCCCGCGGCCACCTCGGCCACCAGGCCCGGCCACCGCTGTTCGTCTGCGTCGCGCACAGCACACCGGAACCCGCGCTCTGCCCACGCGGCCGCCACCTGCACGGGCAACGCACCCGCCAGCAACATAGCGGCATGGCCGACCTGTGCGGCCGCTTTACCCACCGACATCTCCAAGGCCGCGTTCACCCACAGCACCGGCAGCGTGGGATCGGCAGGCCCTGGCTCGTCGTGGTCGAGGTCGGTCCCGCCGATCTGGAGTTTGCGAATGCGCTGATCGATCTGCCCGACCGGGCCGGGGACGAACGCGCGAGCTTGCGCCCCGTCGACATCGACGGTCAACCCGTCGACCTCGCCCGCGGCCACCCACTGCGCACCACGGGCCCGCCGGGCGACCTTCCTGATCCGCGAGCGCTTCCACGCGAGATATCGAGACTCCCACTCCCCGCCCGGACCCGAACGCGGGTCCAGGCACACCGCGGCCGCCGCGGCGGCCGCTGCTTGCAGCAGTGCGCTACGGGCGGGCGGATCGGCTTTGGGAATGTGGAGCACCATCTGCATCGCCTGCACCATCGACGGGTCGTCGGGGTCACCGTTGCCGCCGTAGCCCTGCGCCAATTCCGCGTGCAGCACAGCGAATTCGGCCGCCTCGTCACGGACCTCCGCCGCGGTCTCCACCTCGGCTTCCAAGCCACTGCTCATGCCACAACACCCATCCGATCGACACCAGTCCCCTCGCCAGCCTAATGGCGCCCGCACGGAGCGTTCCTCGGTCTTTGCTCACCGCGCCGTGGTCGGCGCGGTCTCGGCGCGCCGGGACACCGACGCGACGGCACGGACGCGGACCCGGAGTTCAGCCCACCCGGACGTTCACCAGGAAGGTCGGCTCCGGGTCGGTCGGCGGTTCGTTGGCGGGCCCGTAGACGAACTGGAGCGCGGTGTCGCCGCGTTCGGTCGCCCGGAAGGGCCACACGGTGGTGTTGCCCTCGCTGATCGGGCCGCCGTCGGCGATGAGGATGCCGCCGTCGTCGTTGACGATCGTCCACTCGTCGGAGGAACCGGGGTCCTTGGCCAGTCGCACCAGCAGCTGCTGGCCGACCGATGCCTGCACCGTGGTGCCGTTGGCGGACCGCTCGATCGTCAGCGCAGCGATCGGGGCCGACGGAATGGAGGTGGGTCGCAGGGTGACGTCGTAGGGTTCGGGCTCGTCGTCGCCACAGCCCGCGGTCAACCCGCCGAGACCCGCGACAGCGACCAGGACGAGCAATGACCTGCGCACAACAAACCTCCCAGTGACGAGCGGTAACGACGTGCCTGTGCCGTCACTCTACGTCGAGGAAGTAGCGATTCTCCCGCCGAACACTCAGCCGGTTACCGGCCGAGCAGGGGAACCCGCCGCACACCGCCGTCACGCGCGTCGGCCGCTTCCACCTCGTCGCGGGTGACGCCGAGGATGAACAGCACCGCGTCCAGATAGGGATGCGACAGCGCCGTGTCGGCCACTTCGCGCAGCGCGGGCTTGGCGTTGAACGCCACGCCGAGCCCGGCCGCGTTGAGCATGTCGATGTCGTTGGCGCCGTCGCCGACCGCGACGGTCTGCTCCATCGGCACCCCCGCCTCGGCCGCGAACTTGCGCAGCGCGGTCGCCTTGAACGCCCGGTCGACGATCTCGCCCACCACCCGCCCGGTGAGCTTGCCGTCGATGATCTCGAGGGTATTGGCCTGCACGAAATCGAGCTCGAGCTCGTGTGCGAGCGGCTCGATCACCTGCCGGAACCCACCGGAGACCACACCGCAGCGGAAGCCGAGCCTGCGCAGGGTGCGAATCGTGGTGCGCGCGCCCGGAGTGAGCTCGATCCGGTCGGCGACCTCCTCGATCACCGACTCGTCGAGGCCTTCGAGGGTGGCCACGCGCTGCCGCAGCGATTCGGCGAAGTCGATCTCTCCGCGCATCGCCGCTTCGGTGACCTCGCGGACCTGCTCTTCGACGCCGGCGTGCGCGGCCAGCATCTCGATCACTTCGCCGGTGATCAGCGTGGAGTCGACGTCGAACACGATGAGCCGCTTGGCTCGGCGCGCGAGCCCGGCCCGCTCCACTGCGATGTCGACCTGTTCGGCGACGGCCACCTCGGCCAGCGCGGTGCGCAGCCGTGCGTCGCCGTCGTCGCTGGTGTCGGTCGCGGTGACCATCAGTTCCATGCCGGTCACCGGGTAGTCGGCGATGCCGCGGATGGAGTCGATATTGGCGCCACCGGTGGCGAGTTCGCGCGAGATCGCGCTGAATGCCCGCGCGGTGACCGGGGCCCCGAGCACCACGACGGCGTGGGTGGACATCGGCGGCTTGCCGATCTGCGCGTCGACCGACACGTCGACCTGCATGCCGACGGTGTTCATCGCCTCTTCGAGGTCGTCCTGCAAGGCCTCTGCGTCGCGGGGACACGACACCAACACGCCGAGGGTGAGCCTGCCCCTGATCACGACCTGTTCCACGTCCAACAGGCTCACCTGGTGCCGCGACAGCGCCGCCAGCAGCACCGATGTGACGCCCGGTCGGTCGGGGCCGGTGACGGTCACGAGAACTGTGGTGTCGGCCAAGTCGATCTGCTCCGTTCGATTACCCACAAAAAGAGTGTGCACCCGCTGGTCACCCAGCAGGTGCACACCCTGTCGTTCGGTGGTGTCCTACTTCTTCGCGAGCGCGCCTTCGGACACGTGCTCGTTGTGCTTACCCGAGCCCCAGCCGACGTGCGCCTCGGCCTTCATGCGTTCGACCATGTGCGGGTAGTGCAGTTCGAACGCGGGGCGCTCGGACCGGATCCGCGGCAGCTCGTAGAAGTTGTGGCGCGGCGGCGGGCAGGTGGTGGCCCACTCGAGGGAGTTGCCGTAACCCCACGGGTCGTCGACCGTGACGACCTCGCCGTAGCGGTAGCTCTTGAAGACGTTCCAGATGAACGGCACCATCGACGAGCCCAGGATGAACGCACCGATCGTGGAGATCGTGTTCAGCGTGGTGAAACCGTCCGACGGCAGGTAGTCGGCGTAGCGACGCGGCATGCCCTCGGCGCCCAGCCAGTGCTGGACCAGGAAGGTGGTGTGGAAGCCGACGAAGGTGGTCCAGAAGTGCCACTTGCCCAGGCGCTCGTCCATCATGCGGCCGGTGATCTTCGGGAACCAGAAGTAGATACCGGCGAAGGTCGCGAACACGATGGTGCCGAAGAGCACGTAGTGGAAGTGCGCCACGACGAAGTACGAGTCGGTGACGTGGAAGTCCAGCGGCGGCGAGGCCAGGATGACGCCCGACAGACCACCGAAGAGGAAGGTCACCAGGAAGCCGATCGACCACAACATCGGTGTCTCGAAGGTCAACTGCCCCTTCCACATGGTGCCGATCCAGTTGAAGAACTTCACACCGGTCGGAACCGCGATGAGGAAGGTCATGAAGGAGAAGTACGGCAGCAGCACCGCGCCGGTGGCGTACATGTGGTGCGCCCACACCGCGATCGACAGCGCCGCGATGCCCAGCGTCGCGTAGACCAGCGTGGTGTAACCGAAGATCGGCTTACGGCTGAACACCGGGAAGATCTCGGACACGATGCCGAAGAACGGCAGCGCGATGATGTAGACCTCGGGGTGACCGAAGAACCAGAACAGGTGCTGGTAGAGCAGGATGCCGCCGGTGGCCGGGTCGTAGATGTGGCCGCCGAGGTGGCGGTCGTAGGCCAGACCGAACAGCGCCGCGGTGAGCAGCGGGAACGCGAGCAGCACCAGAACCGAGGTGACCGCGATGTTCCAGGTGAAGATCGGCATGCGGAACATGGTCATGCCGGGTGCGCGCAGGCAGACCACGGTGGTGAGCATGTTGACGCCACCGAGGATGGTGCCGAG
>JACIXH010000349.1 GCA_014360565.1 Nocardia sp. | reverse complement strand
TCGTCAGGTCCGAAAACGCTGATGGAGACGGCCGCCGATCGAAGCGTCAACGCCCGGCGCCCACGTTACGAAGAGACCTCTGTTGCGGCCCTGTCCCATTAGCGGTCCGTCGACGCCACCGGTGCCCGGCGACACCACCCCCCGGATCATGCGTTCGACTGGGGGACGTAGTCATACCGGGTTCCGGCGACCATGGGCCTGGTCTCAGGCCCACGAATAAGGTAACGGGTGAATCATAGGCCGCTGACACCTTTCAACGCTCGATCGGCACGGTTGACGAAGGCCGCGGTGGTGAAGGTGCCGAGGGCGAGGACGACCATCAGAATCTTCGCGGGCCATGGCCCTTCGATGATGGCGCCCACTGCTCCCAGTAGGACGAGGCCGCTTGTGGCGACCAACATCGTGATCGCCCTGGCCGTTCCGTTGATCTCGCCGCGCAGGATCCGCCGCGCCGCCGCGAGCAGGCTGAGGGCGGGAATCCCGGGCAACAGCGCGACCACGCAGACGACGATCAGGTAGTCGGGATTGGCCAGCCCGGACACCACGAGTCCGGCAGAGCAGGCCGCGAGCGTGATGCCCAGTGCGATTGCGGCGGATCCGGCAAGGCGGGTCAAGCGCCGAACCGCGGGCTCGTTCGCGTAGGGCGACTGCACCCCAGCCTGCATCGCGTTGATCTGAGACATACGAAAACCCCCGTGTGACAGTTGAAATGGTGAGCGGAGGACGGCTTTCCTCATTTTGTGCCGTCTGCGGCGAATACCCCCGGCTCGTACGGTACCGCCACTATCAGCCGAGAACAACCAGGCACCGAAGACATTGTCCGAGCGCGTATCTCGGCACCACCGGCCGAACTTCGCGTCTACGCCAACGCGTCACGTTGGGGCCACGGCATCGACTGGTGTCCCTGGCCGTTATCCCATCGGTCCGGCATTCTCGCCGTTCCCATTCGTGATCGGGTCGATGTCGTCGATCGCGCGGGTCAGGCGTGCGGCAACCGCGTCGTTGTCGTGAACCGACAGAGCCTGGTTGACGATCAGCCAGTCCGGGATGTCCTGATCGCGAACGTATTTGCAGAAACAGTTGTAGATCGCGAAGTAGGCGAACTCGACCGGGTCGGGCAAAGTCAGGTCATCGTCCTGGAGCGCGCTCATGGGCTCGAGATAGCGGCTGCCGACATCCGCGAGATCCACGCCTGCGTGAGCTGCGCGAAGGGCGTCGGCTGGAAGGTCGACATCTACCTGGTGCCACATCGCGACAACCGAGTCGCGGTAGCGCAGCGAGGCAGGCTTGTCGCGGACATAGCCGATCCAGGTCAGCAGGGCATCCTCGCACAGCGAAAGGTGAACCTGCCGTCGACGATCCGGTCCCAGTTGGAAGAAGCGACGGCTCGGCACAGTGGACCGCCCCTCGACCGGAAATCCTGGATGTGTAAGTCGACGTCGATTCTGTCAAACCGAGTCGCATTGCGCCATCAAGGAACTCCCGGTCATCGGGTCGGCCGGCGCCAGGCGATCGATACCGGCTACTTGAACGCGAACGTGTTTCGTCGAGCCCACTGCGCGAAGGTATGGGGTGGACGGCCGAGCACCTTTTCGATGTCGGCGCAAAGTCGTTGCTCCTCGGGGGTCGGTGCGCCGAGGATGTCCAGTGTGGTCTCGACGACGGGCTCGGGCATGAAGTGCAACATCTGGTCACGCGCCTGTGCCCGGGTCTGTTCGACGAAACGAATCGGTTCGCCGAGAGCGGCGGCTAGGTCTTCGGCGCGCCGGCGGGGTGTGCTGAGCGCCGGGCCGGTCAGCGTGTAGCTGTGTCCGGCGTGGCCGTCCTCGCGCAGTGCGGCGGCGGCGACCTCGGCGATATCGAGCGGATCGACGACCGGCAAGCCGACCTCGCCGAACGGTGCGGCGACGGTGCGTTCGGTCCGGGCCGACTCGGCCCAGGCGTAGGCATTGGACGCGAAGGCCCCGGGGCGCAGGATCGTCCACTCCAGCCCGGATCCGCGGACGGCCTCCTCGAAGGAGTGGCCGAGCTGACCGTGTGAGGCGGACTCCGGCCGGGTGAGCACGCCCTGCGAGGACAGGTGCACAACTCGTTGGATACCAGCGGATTTCGCGAGATCGAGGATGGCTCGGGGGTCCATCAGATGCGCGCTGATGCCGGTGTCGTGCAGGAAGAGCGCTCGCGCGCCGGCGAAGGCGGGGGACAGGGTTGCGGGCACGGTGAGATCGGCGCGCTGGTGACGAACGCCGGCGGGTAGTGCGGGCTCTGTGGCACTGCGGGATACGGCGATTACCTGCTCGCCTGCCGCGGCGAGGGTCTGCACGAGGGCGCTTCCGACATTGCCGGTCGCTCCGGTCACTACGATCATGTTCATTCCTTGGTTAGTTAGTTGACTGACTAAGAAGAACTTAGCCGACGATCCAGTGATCTGTCGAGAGGTGGCTGCAAGAGAAATCCGGCCGATGGGGGAGGGGGTCTCGTCACCGAGTCGAAGCCGAAATGGCAACGGCGGGTGGATACCGCGCGAAGTCGGTCGGCCGGTTTACGCTGAGCGAGTGTCGGTGCTCCCTCTGATCTTCACCGCGGGCTGGGCCAGCGGGATCAACGCGTACGCGGTGGTGTTTCTGCTGGGGTTGTTCGGGCGGATCGGGTGGGCAGGCGATGTGCCGCCAGGGCTACAGCGAACCGATGTGCTCGTTGCCGCGGGAGTGTTGTTCCTGATCGAGGCCGTGGCGGACAAGATCCCGTATCTCGACTCGTTCTGGGATGCGGTACACACGGTGGTGCGCCCGGCCTCGGGCGCGGTCGTCTCGGCACTGATCGCGGGCCAAGACGATTCGCTGCCCACCCTGTTCGCGGCCGCTGTCGGCGGCACCACTGCGCTACTGAGTCACATCGTCAAAGCGGGCACCCGGATGGCGATCAATACCTCGCCGGAACCGGTCACCAATATCGCGATGAGCACCGCCGAGGACTTCACCGTCGGAGGCGTGCTCACCCTCGCGGTGTTCTTCCCGGTGCTGGCGGCGGTGATCGCCGCCGTTCTGCTGGCGATCGGTTTGTGGGTGGTGTACCTGTGTGCGAGCCGGATCCGGCGCTATCTCCGCCGCAGGCGTGAACGCCGCGCCGCCCGGTTACCGGGCCCCGCGCTGGAGTAGCGCAGGCTCGAACGTGGGCCGGAGCGCCGAATTCGGCGTCACTCGCGCTCGAGCGCACGTTCGAGTCGTCTCGCGAAGCGCCGATCGCAGCGGGGGCTCACCGCACCTGCGGTGCGACCTTCGTGCCGAGTAGGTCGATGCTGTGCAGGACCTGTTCCGGCGGCAATGTCCCCACGCTGGTGTGCAGCATGAAGCGATCGAGGCCGAGGGTGTCGCGGACCTCGGCGATCTTGTTCGCCACGGCGTCGGGGGTGCCGACGAACAGGGAACCGCCCGGCGAGCGAAGGGCGTCGAACTGGGCGTGCGTCATCGGACCCCACCCGCGTTCCCGGCCGATGGTCGACATCGCCAGTGCGTAGGGCTCGTAGAACTGCGCGACGGCCTGCGCGTCGGTGTCGGCGACATAGCCGTGCGCGTGCACCGCCACCGGCTGTTTGTCGTGGCCGCCCTCGGCGAGTGCGCGGTGGTACAGCTCGACCAGGGGCTTGAACCGCGCGGGCTCACCGCCGATGATCGCGATGGCAAGGGGCAGGCCGAGCAGCCCGGCGCGAATCACCGATTCGGGGCTACCGCCGACCGCGATCCAGACCGGCAGCGGACGAGCGTCGGTACGCGGATACACCGTCGTCTCGCGCAGCGGGGCCCGGAACCGGCCCGACCAGGTGACCGGTCCTTCCTCGCGGACGCGCAGCAGCAGTGCGAGCTTCTCCTCGAACAGGGCGTCGTAGTCGGCAAGGTCGTAGCCGAACAGCGGGAACGATTCGGTGAACGAGCCACGCCCGGCCATCAGTTCCGCGCGCCCGTTCGACAATCCGTCCAGCGTCGCGAAGTCCTGGTACACGCGCACCGGATCATCAGAGCTGAGAACGGTGACGGCGCTGGTGAGCTGGATGCGCTCGGTGCGGGCGGCAGCGGCGGCCAGTACGACAGCGGGCGAGGACGCGGCGAAATCCTTGCGGTGATGTTCACCGACGCCGTAGACGTCGAGCCCGGCGGCCTCGGTCGCCACCGCCTCGTCGACCACCTGGCGCAGCCGTTCGGCGGCGGTCGGTGCGGGCCGGTCACTGGTGGGGTAAAGCTCGGCGAAGGTGGTGAGCCCCAGTTCCATGTGAACCTCTCTTCGGGATGCGGTCTCCTTCTAAACGGACCGCAGTCCGATAACATTCCCGGTTATAGATGGATGCGGATTATCTATGACAAAACTATAGTGGGCGGTATGACCGCCCTGTCGACCACCCGTAGCGAGCCCGACCTGTCGTTCCTACTCGACCGCACCAGCCACGTCCTGCGTACGCAGATGGCGGCGGCGCTGGCCGAGATCGGGCTCACCGCCCGGATGCACTGCGTGCTGGTCCACGCGGTGGCGGCTGAACGCACGCAGGCGCAGCTCGCCGAACTCGGCGACATGGACAAGACGACGATGGTGGTCACCGTCGACGCGTTGGAGAAGGCGGGCTTGGCCGAACGTAAACCGTCGGGCACCGACCGCCGCGCGCGCATCATCGCGGTGACTCCCGCCGGTGCGGAACTGGCGGCGCGCAGCGCCGAGATTGTCGACGGCGTCCATCGGCGGGCACTCGGGTCGCTGCCGAGCGCTGACCGCGAATGCTTGCTGAG
>JACIXH010000348.1 GCA_014360565.1 Nocardia sp. | reverse complement strand
TCGGCGGCGGTGCGCATGTCGACCAGGGAGGCGAGCACGTAGTGCGCGCGGGGCGCGAAGGCATGCACAGCGCGTACGGCGTCGATGGCGGTGTCGCCGGTGGAGATCTCGTCGTCGACCAGGACCAGGGGCTGGTCGTTGGCGAAGATCTCGCCCGGTGCGGGCTGGAGCAGATGCGAGGTGGCGTGCGAGTGCCCCTCCTCGAATCCGGCCAGCGTGGTGGCGCGCGGTTCGTGCCTGCGGGTGGAGTGCAGGTAGCAGGCCGCGTCGAGGCGAGCCGCCACGCAATGACCCAGACCTGTCGCGGTCTCGGCGAATCCGAGCACGACCGGCTCGCGGTCACCCAGCTTCTCGCGCACGAGATCGCCGAGACGGTCACCCGCGCCGATCACCACGCGCGGGTCGGTGGGCAGGTGCTTACCGAGCACGGTGGAGACGAGCAGATGCGCCCGGCGTGGATTGCGGCGCAGCCCCGGCCGCACCAGGTCGGTGATCGACAACCCGAGGCCCGAAGCGTCGAGAGACGACAGGCCGACCGCCGAGTCACCGCCAGTTGACGCGCCGTCAGTGGGCGCGGCGGGCGGCGACGCGACCGAAGGCGGTGTCGTCGAGAACGACTCACCGTGATGCAGCTCGATTCCCAGATGCTCGCTCGCCCAGGTCGTTTCCCGTTCGAACCCGCTCATTCGGCGATCATCGCTGTCAGCAGATCCACGAAGGACACTCCCTTGTTGGCGACCCCGAACGCGCGAGCCCGGACCAGCGTCTGCCGGGCCCAACTGCGGTGTGGGCGCATCTCGTTCATCTTGTTGCGGTATTCCGAGGCGGCCACGCCACCGACGTCGGCGGCCATGATGTCGAGCGCGTCGGCGTACTCCTCGTGTGTCACCACCGACAGCGCGTGCACGGCGGCCACGTGCGAGGGGTGGATCACCGTCTTGCCCTGGATACCGTTGGCGCGGTCGAGGGTGATCTCGCGCAGCAGGCCGTCGAGGTCGCGGCTCACCAGATACTGGCGGAACGGCACCGCGTCGGACTCCTCGAACGGCGCGCTCCGCAGCAGCGGCCGGAACATCCGCTCGTGATCGGCGAAGTACTCCCACACCGGCCCGGTGATGATGAACCCGGTGCCGTCGGTGCGGCCGAGGTAGTTGACGATGTCGGCGATCACATCGGCGACCACCCGCACGTCGTAGATGGTGAGATCGCGGTCGCGGCGGATGCCGAAGGTCGAGCACATGTCGGTGGCGCCGATCCGCACCGCAAGCAGCTGCTCGCGGTGTGCGGCGAGCAGGTCGGCGATCCGCGAGAGCTGCTCGTCACGGGTCTGGCGATGGACCAGGCTCGCCGATTCCAGCACCGGCATGCCGTAGACCGGCCGGCCCAGCCGATGGCTCGCCGCCTCGAGGGCGGTCAGATAGGCAGGCCCGGTGACCGCGTCGAACTTGGGGAAGACGAACCCGGTGAGCGCGCTCGCGCCCGGCCCGAGCAGCCCGACCAGTTCGGTGACGGTCTGCGCATCGCGCACCCGCACGAACAGCATCGGATTGGGATCCTGGCTGCGCGCCAGCAGATCCAGCGTCGCCACCGCGTGTTCCTTGGCGGCCTCCACCTGGTGATCGGCGACGGCGTCCTCGAGGTCGATCACCATCGAGCACACCCCGCGTGCCGCCCGTCTACGGATCGTCTCGGCCAGATCGGGTCTGGTCGCGGGCACGTAGAGGGTGGCGCCCAGGGCGGTCGCGAGTAACTCCCGATCGTCGGAGGCGACGATCGGTTCCGGCTCGACCAGGAACAACTCCCGGCTGCGCGGACCCTGCAACTGCCGAAAATGGCGCAGCGGAGTCTGCTTGTACAGGCAAACCTCCGGCGCGACGGCATACCCCGCGGTCATTCCCCCCACCTCATCTGTCGGGCCAATGGCGTGTTCTCTACTCGTGTTTTCTCATGCGGTCGACCACTCCGGCGATGAACTCCGCGACAGTACCCAGTTCGGACACATACGCCCAATAGTCTGGATGACGACCCGTCAGTCCCGAAGTGATCCGGTCGAGGCGTTCGGCTTGCGCATCGAGCACCGAACCCCACTCGGCGACCAGTCCTCGGTCGACCGCGAGCATCTGCGCATCCCGCAGCCGGAATCGTACGGTGCGGGCCTGCGCTTCGGGATCGGCGCGCACCCCGCGGAGCAGTTCGAGCCGTCGGGTGACGGCGTCGACCAACTGCTCGGCCTCGGCGAGGTGCTGGCGTGCGGCGGCGGTCAAGTCAAGGGCGGTCTCCGGGTCCCGATCGGCAGCTGCGACGCGAGCTCCGACCAGCTCGGCGTCGGCGGCATCGATGCCGCGCTGGCTTTCCCGCTCATTGTTGGTCAGATCCGCCGAACTCGCAGCACTGAACTCCCGCAGCAGCGCCGAGTAGGCCGGCCCGAGCGCGGCGGCGCGATTGCGGACCGCCGCCAGCCGCGTCGTCACCGAGGCGATCGCGTTCGTGGCGGCGGTCGCGCGAGAAGGGGCCTGCGCCAAGGCATCCGACAGATCCGTCGTCGCCTGCTGCACCTGCGCGGCGGCCTCGCGCGCGCTCGTGACGGCCGCCAGCGGATCGACCGCCGACGCTGTGATCAGAGCCTCGTTCAGCCGCCTTACACCACCCGCGACCGACGGATACGCCGCGAACTCCGAGCCCGCCGCCTTCACGAGCACGCCCTCGGCATCGGCGCGCACCCGCGTGAGCAACTGCGGCACCGTCGCCCGCACGCTCGCCGCCTCCGCCAGCCCGGCGCTGTTGGCGTGGTAGAACTCGTCGACTCCGCGCGCGGCCTCGTGCAACTGCCGGACCACCGCGTCGGCCCTGGCCGGCCCGTGCGGGATCGGCGTCCCGGTCGCCTCGGCGGTGTCGAGCTCCTCGGTGAGACTCAGATAGGCGCCCGCCGCCGCGTAGCAGCGTGCCCGAACCGGCTCCCACGCCGCGCCGACCCGGCGATCGGGGAAGACCTGATCACTGGCCACCACACCCGCCTCCGCCGCCGACTGCCTGCGATCCATATCGAGGAAGGCGGCCGAGGTCGCCGCCCGCGCTCCACTGATCCACTCATGATCAGGTCCCGATCTGAACCATCCGCGTCTGCGAGGTGTCACCGGCACGTCCCCTTCCCGAACCGCGGAACAGTCCACGGCGCCTACTCCTCGTCGATGGTAGGAGATTCCCCCCGTTCACCAGGGCTGCAGCTCGTTCCTACGCAAGTTCGACGAAACCTATTACTGTCGTAGCCGTACCCGGCGATTCGGACATGCCGGGAAACGACACACCGGAACAACCGAAGGGATTCCCGCATGGGTGTCAGTCTGTCCAAGGGCGGCAATGTTTCGCTGACCAAAGAGGCTCCGAACCTGACCGCGGTCGCGGTCGGCCTCGGCTGGGACGTGCGCACCACCACCGGCACCGACTTCGACCTCGACGCGAGCGCGATCGCCACCGGCAGCGACAAGAAGGTCGTCTCCGACAAGCACTTCGTGTTCTTCAACAACCTGAAGTCCCCGGAGGGTGCCATCGAGCACACCGGCGACAACCTCACCGGTGAGGGCGACGGCGACGACGAGGTCATCAACGTCGACCTGGCGAACACCCCGCCGACCATCGAGAGCATCTTCTTCCCGGTCTCGATCTACGACGCGGAGTCCCGCAGCCAGTCGTTCGGCCAGGTGCGCAACGCCTACATCCGCGTTGTCGACCGGGCCAACGGCAACGAGCTCGCCCGCTACGACCTCACCGAGGACGCGTCCACCGAGACGGCGATGGTCTTCGGCGAGCTGTACCGTAACGGTGCCGAATGGAAGTTCCGTGCCATCGGGCAGGGCTACGCCTCCGGCCTGGCCGGGATCGCCCGGGACTACGGCGTCAACGTCTAGTCACCATCATGGACAGGGGGCTCGACATTCCGGGCCCCCTGTTCGTGTGACACAGAAAGGTCCCTCCGCGTGATTACGCGCATCTTCGGCCTGTCCATCGCCATCACGGTGTTCGCGTTGGTCGTGGCCTACCTCTACGGCGGTCTGACCGCGCTGTTCCTCTGCGCGATCCTCGGCATTCTCGAGGTGTCGCTCTCGTTCGACAACGCTGTCATCAACGCCACCGTGCTGCGCCGGATGAGCGAATTCTGGCAGCGGATCTTCCTGACCATCGGCATCGTCATCGCCGTCTTCGGCATGCGCCTGGTGTTCCCGCTGGCGATCGTGTGGGTCACCGCCGGGCTCAACCCCGTGCAGGCCTTCGACCTCGCCCTCAACCCACCGGCGAACGACGCGGCCACCTTCCCCGACGGCAGCCCGAGCTACGAGACCCTGCTCACCGACGCCCACCCGCAGATCGCGGCGTTCGGTGGCATGTTCCTGTCGCTGCTGTTCCTGAACTTCATCTTCGAAGAGCGTGAGATCACCTGGCTCAGCTGGTTGGAGAAGCCGCTGGCCAGGGCGGGCAAGCTCGACATGCTTGCCGTCGTGGTCGGCGGTGTCGGCCTGGTGCTCACCGCGGAGTTCCTCGCCGACTCCGAGGACCGCGCCACCGTGCTGGTCGCCGGCTTGCTCGGCATGATCGTCTACATCGCCGTCGACGGTCTGGGCTCGATGTTCCACACCGACGACATGGAGAACACCGGCGGCCCCTCCGAGCTGGTGAAAGCCACCGGTAAGGCCGGGTTCTTCCTGTTCCTCTACCTCGAGGTCCTCGACGCGTCGTTCTCCTTCGACGGTGTCATCGGCGCGTTCGCCATCACCTCCGACCCGATCATCATCGCGCTGGGCCTCGGCCTGATCGGCGCGATCTTCGTCCGGTCGATCACGGTGTACCTGGTGCGTCAGGGCACGCTCTCGGATTACGTCTACCTCGAGCACGGCGCGCACTGGGCGATCGGTGCGCTGGCCACGATCCTGCTCATCTCGATCGGCGTGCACGTCAACGAGATCATCACCGGTCTGGTCGGTGTCGCCTTCATCGGCGCGGCGCTCATCTCCAGCATCCTGCGCAATCGGCGGGCCGAGCCCGACGATGCGGAGGAGAAGGAAGCGGCTCCGGTCAGCTGAGTCGACCGAAACGCCACCGCGGCGGCGAATCCCGATCGGGATTCGCC
>JACIXH010000347.1 GCA_014360565.1 Nocardia sp. | reverse complement strand
CGATGCGCGACCAGGTGACCACCGAGGGGCGCGCGGGCAGCCCGAACAGGGCCCGAGGGCCCGGCGCGGCGACGTCCTATTCGCGCCACACCAGCGCGGCACCGACCGCGACCACCACGATCGGCGCGATCACCTTCGCCGCGGTCCCCTGGAACAGCCACCCCACCGTCACCGAGAGCCCGAGACCGAGCAAGGCCAGCCCGATCGCCTGTCTGCGCTCGTCACCGGCGGGTTTCGCGGTGTCCGCGCCACTGGGGGTGAAGATCCACAACAGCCCGTACGCCACCAGCCCCGCGCCGACCAGCGCGGACAGCAGCACGAACGCCAGCCGAACCTTGATCACGTCGACACCGAGATGGTCGGCCAGACCACCGGCGACACCCCCGACCACGCGCCCACCGCTGCGGCGGACCATGCGCGGAATCTCGGGCACCGGCGCACCCGTCGGCTCAGGACCCGGGGCGGGCAGCATGGGCCGATAGCCGCGAGGCACGCCATAGCCCTGCGGATACTGCGGATAGCCCGGCGCGGGCCGGTACTGCTGCGGCGGAACGAATTGCTGTGTCCCGTAGACCGCCGGATCGGCCGCACGCCCTACGAAACGATTACGCAACCTACCGAACCGCGGGTCCGCCGCGGCCCCCGGTCCGCCGGAAGGTCCGGCCCAGCCTCTCGGACGGAACCCGTTACCCGCCGTCGGCGCCCGGCCGACAGCGCCCGCGCCGATCCCAGGCTGACGACCGGGCGCGGAGTTCGAGCTAGGACCGTAGGCGGCGCTCGCGCCGACCATCGAACCGCCGGCACTGTTGCCCACCGCAGACCGGTAGCCGGGCGCTGCGCCCGCAGGACCGTAATAGCCGGGGGCGTTGTTCCCGGCGGCGACGCCGGGCCCGGGCGGGACAGCAGGCCCCTGGGCGGCAGTGCGGATGGGAACAGACGGATCCATGCTCTCGATAGTGGCACGCGCGGCGCGACAGCGGCATCAGGAAAGTCCCTGATCTCGTTCCCGATATCGACGAGGCGGCGCTGACATCTGCCGACCACCGGCCAACTCGCCGAATCCGTCCGGTGCCGACATCTCGCTCACTCCCCTGCCCTGAACCCGGGAAATTATCAGGGTTACCCCCGATGTGCGGAATGGGTCGCTCGGCACACCATGGATGGCATGAGCAGAACGAGCTTCGCCGACCAGGTTCACCAGATCTGGCAGACCCGGCCCGTCCGGCTGCCTCGGCAAGGGCCGATCGCCGGCGTGTCCGCGGGGTTCGGGTTGCGGTACGGAGTGGATCCGGTGCTCGTGCGGGTGGCTTTCGTGGTGTCCACGATCTTCGGCGGGGCCGGGATCGTGCTGTATCTGCTGGCTTGGCTGGTGCTCGGGTCGGCGGGGAACGAGGTGTCGGCAGCGCAGGCGCTGGCCGCCCACGATCGGGGGTCGCATTCGCAGACCAAGACGATCGTGTTGATCGTGGCGCTGGCCATCGCGGTGTCGGCCATGGGCCCGATCGGGTTGGGCATGGGCGGGGGCGGGGTGTTCGGTCTGGGGCTGATGCTCGCGGGCTGGTGGATGCTGTATCTGCGGCATCCCGAGTTGCCCACGGGATTCGACGCCTATCGCTCGCCCCTCGGCGCGACGGGCTATCCGGGTGCGGGCTACCCGACCGGTGTCCCGGTGCGCGGCTACCCCTACAACCCGGAGGTGGCGCCGACGGGGATGTACACGCCCTACACCAAACTTCCCGACGCCTACGTCCCCGATCCGGCGACCGTCCGCGAGGAAACCCGCACGGCAACAGCGGAATCCACCCCGCTGCTGCGGGTCGATGCGACCGAGACAGTTGTTCTGCACAAGGGCGTCGACGAAACAGCGGGCGCCACTGCCGATTCGGTCGACACCGTGCAGATCGAGGTGACCTCGGCACACGCCGACGAGCCCGGAACAGCGGACTCGGGCCAGGATTCGGCGCCGACGAACCTGCCCGCAGCCGCCTCTGCGGCCGACGCGCCGGACGCCGCACAAGCCGTTTCGGATACGAGTTCGAGCGAGCAGGCGACGGATTCGGTTCGTCCGGCCGATGATTCGACCGCGCCCATCGATCTCGAGAAACGAGCGAACAGCGCGAGCGAGTCCACTCCCGCCGCGGCGGCGACCACGTCGCCCGTCGAGCAATCCCGCCCGGAGCAGACCCGCGCCACTGCGGTCCTGCACAAGGGCGTACCCAGAACCATCTCTGCCGCACCGGAACCCCCGCGCATCAACGCCCAGGTTCCCAACGGCTGGGACCCGCTCGCTGTCGCGCCGCTGGCCTGGGAATTCCCGGAAGCCGCACCCCGCTTCGCGCCCGTGCCGCCACCGGCGCCGAAACGTCCACGCTCGCGACTGACTGCGGTCACCATCGGCCTGGCGATCCTGGCCGCGGCACTGGCCGGCGCCGCAGCGGCATCTGGCGTCGAATGGATGACTCCCGCACGCATCGCGGCCTTCGCCTTGGCCGTGGTCGGTCTGGGACTCGTCGCAGGCGCGTTCCTGCGGCGCGGATACGGGCTGCTGGTGCTCACCGCCCCCCTCGCCGGGTTCGTGTTGCTGGCCTCGCTGATCGGGCCGATCGAATTCGACAGCGCCACGATGGGCGACCGCACGTGGGCGCCTGCCGCGATCACCGAACTGCAGCCGAGCTATGCGGTGAACATGGGCACGGGCACGCTGGACCTACGCGGGATGAACCTCACCGAATCCCGCAGCGTCGAACTGTCGGTGAACATGGGCGAAGCCACTGTCCTGCTACCGGAGAACATGACCGTGAAAACTACCTGCGAGGTCGACATGGGCGAATCACACTGCACCGACGGCATTTCCGGGCCCAACACCCCCGGCGCCCCGATTCTCGATCTGCGCGTGGCAGTGAACATGGGCGAAGCGGCGGTGCACCGTGGCTGAGTCCAACAGCGTCGACACCAGGCGCCGACCCGCGTTCACCCTGCTGACCGCCGGCCTGATCTCGCTGGCCGTGAGCATCTGGGCCCTGCTAGGCGCACCCACCCCCGACGACGGCGGCATCCTGCCCATCGGCTGGGGAGTGGTTATCGCGGCCATCGTCATCGGCCTGATGCTCACGCTGGCGCCGAGCCGCAAACACCACTGACCCCGAGGACGACCCGGAAATCAGCAATGGCCCGTCATCGTGACGGGCCATTGCTGTCGGACCAGAAGACAAGGACGATGGACGAATCCGAGAAGCGCCCGGAAACCCCACTGGCGAAAGTCCTACCCCCGGCCACCCACCGAACGAACAGCGGCGGCTTCCTCCTGGGCAGAATCCTGTTCACCCAGGCGGCGCCACCGCCACGACCGGCTTAGCGGATCACTCCCACTCGATGGTGCCCGGCGGCTTGCTCGTCACGTCCAGGACCACACGGTTGACGTCGGCCACCTCGTTGGTGATGCGCGTCGAGATCCGTTCCAGCACTTCGTAGGGCAGCCGGGTCCAGTCCGCGGTCATCGCGTCCTCGCTCGACACCGGCCGCAGCACGATCGGATGACCGTAGGTGCGACCGTCGCCCTGCACGCCGACCGAGCGCACGTCGGCCAGCAACACGACCGGGCACTGCCAGATCTGCTTGTCCAGATCGGCCGCGGTGAGCTCCTCGCGGGCGATGGCGTCGGCCTGGCGCAGCAGCTCGAGCCGGTCGGCGGTCACCTCGCCGACGATGCGGATCGCGAGACCGGGACCGGGGAAGGGCTGACGCGCAACGATTTCCTCGGGCAGACCCAGCTCGCGACCGACCGCGCGGACCTCGTCCTTGAACAGCAGGCGCAGCGGCTCGACCAGATCGAACTCGAGGTCGTCGGGCAGGCCGCCGACATTGTGGTGGCTCTTGATGTTCGCGGTGCCGGTGCCGCCGCCGGATTCGACGACGTCCGGGTACAGGGTGCCCTGAACCAGGAACTCCACCTTCGGGGCGCTGCCCTCGACCGCGCCCTCTTCGATGACGATGCCCGCGACCGCGTCCTCGAAGGAGCGGATGAACTCGCGACCGATGATCTTGCGCTTCTCCTCGGGATCGGAGACGCCCTTCAGTTCGCCGAGGAACTTGTCCACCGCGTCGACGGTCACCAGCTTGGCGCCGGTCGCTGCGACGAAGTCGTGCTGGACCTGCTCGCGTTCCCCGGCGCGCAGCAGGCCGTGGTCGACGAACACACAGGTGAGCCGGTCGCCGATGGCGCGCTGCACCAGCGCGGCCGCCACGGCGGAGTCGACACCGCCGGACAGACCGCAGATGGCGTGACCGTCACCGATCTGCTCGCGCACGCTCTCGATCAGCGACTCGGCGATATTGGCCGGGGTCCACTGCGCCGGAATGCCTGCGAGCTCGTGCAGGAAGCGGCTGAGCACCTGCTGGCCGTGCGGGGAGTGCAGCACCTCGGGGTGGTACTGCACGCCTGCCAGCCGACGCGCGCGATCCTCGAACGCGGCCACGGGAGCGCCCGCGGTGGTCCCGGTGACCTCGAAACCCTCGGGGGCGTCGGTCACCGCGTCACCGTGCGACATCCACACCGGCTGGATGGTCGGCAGACCGCCGTGCAGCACACCGCCGTCGATGTTCAGCTCGGTGCGGCCGTATTCGCGGGTGCCGGTGTGCGAGACGGTGCCGCCCAGCGCCTGCGCCATCGCTTGGAAGCCATAGCAGATGCCGAACACGGGCACGCCGAGATCGAACAGGCGCGCGTCGAGTTGCGGTGCGCCCTCGGCATATACGCTCGACGGCCCGCCGGACAGGATCACGGCCAGCGGCTGCTTGTCGGCGATCTCTTCCACGGTCATGGTGTGGGGGATCACCTCGGAGAACACCCGCGCCTCCCGCACGCGGCGGGCGATCAGCTGGGCGTACTGCGCGCCGAAGTCGACGACGAGGACCGGTCTCTGAGTATCTGCCACCGCCACAGTTTAGTGACGGGCCACGACGAGCGATCAGCGGGCATCGCCGGACCTCGAATGCACGGCAGCGGCCGACCACGACGCGGTAGTGATCGAGCACGACGCGCGCCCGTTTTTGGGCGTGGCGCGGCGGCTCTGGCTATCCTCGTGCACGTGCCATTCGCCCGCGCGATCGATGCCGACATCTACTACGAGGACAGCGGTG
>JACIXH010000346.1 GCA_014360565.1 Nocardia sp. | reverse complement strand
CGCGGGCGGAATGCTCAAGTAGACACTTCGGCCGCGCCGACCTGGTGGTCGGCGCGGCCGGCGAGAAACAACGAAGGCGGAGAACGGTCATGAGGGTGTCGGTCGACGGGACCAAATGTGAGGGACATGCCCTGTGCGCGGGCATCGCGCCGACGGTGTTCGAGGTGAATGCCGAGGACCTGGCCGTGGTGGTCGACGAGTACCCCGGTGGGGCAACGCAATCGGAGGTTCATTCGGCGGCGTCGGCGTGCCCGACGATGGCGATCGTGTTGCGCGAGAGTTAGATCCGCTCAGGCGGCTGGTTCGTCCGCGGCCGCACCACCGGTCTTGGTGGTACGGGTCGCGGGCCCGTACCAGCCGCACGGCAGTTCGCAGCTGGCCACCACGAGGAGTTCGATGTGGCCGTCGAGGGTCTTGCGCACTGTTTCCGCCGCGCCCGCGGGATAGCCGCAGCGTTGGCATTTGCCGTAATAGTCGAGGATCGGGCGGACGCTGATCTGAATAGTCGGTTGCACGGTTCTCCTCCAGCCGTTCTCGGTCGCGGACGAGGCGATGTCCGCCTCGGCGAACTTCTCGTGCTGGGCAGTACCACTGACGGAAGTGTGATTCTCCTTAAATGATATCGCCATTCTCGCTATGTGCAAGCACTTTGTCCGCTCCAGGGCGCGCTCCTGGAGCGGGCGAGTACGGCGGCGTCCTACATTTGCGCCCACACCGTCTTGGTCTGCAGGTAGGCCTCGAGGCCCGCCTTACCGGCTTCGTAGCCCCAACCCGACTGCTTGTACCCGCCGAAGGGCATGGAGTGGTCGAACACCATCTGGCAGTTCAGCGAGACGGTGCCTGCCTGGAGCTGTTTGGCCAGCCGGTGGCCGCGGCCGAGGTCTTTGGTCCAGACGGTGGCGGCCAAGCCGTAGGTGCTGTCGTTGGCCATCGCGACGGCTTCTTCTTCGGTGTCGAACGGCAGGATCGTGACGATCGGCCCGAAGATCTCCTCGCGGTAGAGGCGACTGGTGGCGGGGTCGACATCGGTGACGACGGCCGGGTGCACGAAGTAGCCGGTTCGATCGAGACGTTCACCGCCGGTGACGAATTCGACGCCCTCGGCCTTGCCTTGATCGACGTAACCCAGGACCCGGGTGAGCTGCTTGGCGCTGATCAGCGGACCGATCATCGTGCCTTCTTCTTTGGGCCCGCCGAGCTTCATGTTGTCGGCCAGGTTCGCGATGCCCGCCACCACCTTCTCGTAGGCGCCGCGCTGGACGAAGATCCGCGAACCGCACACGCACGCCTGTCCCGAGTGTACGAAGGAGCCGAATCCGGCCATCATCACGGCCATGTCGAGATCGGCGTCGTCGAAGATCAGCACCGGCGATTTGCCGCCGAGCTCGAGGGTGATCTTGTTGAGATTGCTCGCCGCCGACGCGCCCACGATCGCCCGGCCGACTTCGGTGGAGCCGGTGAAAGCGACCTTGTCGATGTCCGGGTGGGCGGTGATCGCCGCGCCGGTGGTGTGTCCGTAGCCGTTGATCAGATTGACCACACCGTCGGGGACGCCGGCCTCGGTCAGGATGCGGTCGAGTACCAGCGCGGAGAGTGGTGTCTCCTCAGCGGGTTTCACCACGCTGCTGCACCCGGCCGCGAGCGCAGGAGCGACCTTGGCGCAGTAGTTGAAGACCGGGCCGTTCCACGGGAAGATCAGCCCCACCACGTCATAGGGCTCCTTGAGGGTGTAGGCGTGCTGACGCGATTCCACGCCGGTCAGCCCGCCGGTGTTCACGTCGTGGGCGATGCCGTCGATCTTGGTGCACCAGCCGGCGTAGTAGCGAAACCATTCCGAACCGATGCCGACGATGGTCGCGGCCTGGTTCTGCGGGATGCCGGCGTTGACGGATTCGAGTTCGGCCAGCAGTTCGGTGTTCTCGTCGATCAGATCCGCGACGCGCCAGAGGATCTTGGATTTCTCGCTGCCCGGCAGGTCCTTCCAGGCACCGGATCTCGACGCGGCTTTCGCCCGGGCGACGGCGTCGTCGACGGCTTCGGCGCCGCCGTCGGTGAATTCGGTGAGCTGCTGCTCGGTGACGGGATCGATGACGGGGATCACGTCGCCGGTGCCGGGTCGGTTGCGGATCTCGTCGAGCACGTTCTGCAGGGTCATGGTGTAGCTCCTCGCGTATCAGCGGTGTTGTCGAGCGCAGGGGATTCGGTGCGCGTGATCCACCGTCCTCGTCAGGTTAAGCGCATAACCATCGAAGTGTCCAGGGCTCCAGGGCCTTTGGTGAGAACCTGGAAACTAGGTGGATTCCCGCACGATCAGGCGGGCGACATCGGTCGGCAGGGGAGCGGGCGGCGCCGGATATCCCAGTTCGGTGAGGACGGCCGCGATCGCGGCGTCGGCGATCGAGGCGGGGTTGAACTCCACCGTGGTCAGCGGTGGATCACACAGCGCCCCCATGGGATTGGCGTCGATACCGATCACGGCGAGGTCATCCGGGCAGCGCAATCTCGCCTCCCGGAGACCGTGCAACACCAGACCCGCGATCTCGTCGCTCTGCGCGCACACCGCGCTCACCCCATCGCGCACCCAGCCGGTGACCACGTCGGCCGCGTTGCTCGCGTTGACCGCGTTCACCGTGATCGGCGGCAGGTCGCGCGCACGCGCGGCTTCGACGATTCCCTGAAGCCAATAGTCGCCCATGACACGCCATTTCGCGATGTCGGTGTGCCCGAACGCGATCTGGCGATGCCCCCGCGAGACCAGATGCCCGACGCGCAGGGCCCCGACCGTGAGCAAAGGATCGCCCAGCGCGGGCAGCAGCCCGATCTCGATCAGGGGAACATTGACGGCCTGCACCTTCACGCGTGCGTCATCGCTGAGTGGGAACAGGGTCAGCACCGCGATCGGATCGAGGTTCTCGATCGCGCCGATGATCTGATCGTGGTCCTCGGTCTCGAAGATCTGCACCTGGAGCAGGCCGTACCGAGCCAGCGCGGTGGCCATCAGGCTGCCCGCCTGAATCGGCATGTCGCCCACCGCGACTCGTGGCAGGACCGAGAGCACGACCCCGCTCGCGCCCCGCGCGAGGTTGCGCGCGGCGACATTGGGGCGGTAGCCGAGTTGTCCGGCGGCGCGGTAGACCGCCTCCCTGGTGCGCGCGGAGATCCGTTTGCCCGCTGAGTTGTTCAGCACGTAGCTGACAGTCGCGGTCGACACGTTCGCCAGCAGGGCGACGTCGGCATGGGTGGGCCGCGTGCTTTTGCCGACGCTCGTCGCGTCACGATCGGGAGCGGCCATGCATTCATGATGGCACCGTCACCGGGGACCCGGCGTGAAGGGTCCGCCGTACGGAGTGGGAACGGTCAGCGGTCCTACCGGGGCCTGCTCGGCGGTCTGCAAGGGATCGGTGGGCGGGGGAGGGCGAACGGGGTCGTCGGCCGGGCGCGGAGCGTTGCGGGCGCCGCGCGGCATGAGCGTGGGGTCCGGGTCGGTGCAGTCCGCGTTGACGTAGGGCTGCGCGTAGTCGGGCACGGAGCCGGGCCGGCGCGGCACGTTGTAGTCGCAGGCATAGCGAGGGTAGATGCTGGCCAGCGCCCAGACGCCGCCGTCGTGGAACGCCGAGGCCACCGCATCGAGGGCCGAACCGGCGCGTTGACGGGGAAAGAAGAATTCCTCGAGTGCGGGAATGCGGGAGTAGGCGACCTTCGAGACGGTGACGAGGTTGCCGAGCAACTGCACCATCGTGGGTGAGTTCTGCGCGAGGATGGTGTCGAGTTCGGTCAGCATCGGCGGTGTCTGCGCCAGCAGCTGTTCGTAGCCGCCGGTCATCGACGCCATGCCGCCCAGCGCGGCCGCGAGGTTCGCCGACGTCGACCGCAGTGTGGTGCGCCCGTCGTGCAGTGCCGCGACGACGACTCGGCTGTTGCGCAGCAGGTTCACGGTATTCGGCAGCACGGTGTCGAGCGTGGAGATCAGGAACGTGCCGCCGTCGATGATCGCCGCCAGTTTGTCGGGGCCTCCCGAACCGACACCCAGCTCCCGCGAGATCGTCGCGAGCCGGTCGGGATCGATCTGGGCGAGGGTGCCGCTGAGGCTTTGCAGCATGTCCGACATCGGCACCGGGGTGGAGGTGCGGTCGGCGGTGACCACAGCACCGTCGCTCAGATAGGGCCCGTGGTTGCTCGCGGGCAGGAAATCGAGATACTGCTCGCCCGCCGCGGACAGCGCCGCCGCCCGCACCTGCCCCGACACCGAGATCCGGACATCCTCGTCGATGGCGGCGACAGCGACCACCTTCTCGTTCACCACCTGCACCGAGTCCACGCGCCCGACGCGCACACCACGCACGGTGACTTCCTGTCCCGGCAGCAGCCCGCCGGAGTGGGTGAGTTCGACGCGTACTCGATACGGCTGATCGAGTGGGTCGACGCCGAAGGTGGACAGGATCAGATGCGAACAGGCGCCGGTGAGGATGGCGAGCAGTCCGAGCAGCGACACCACGGACCGATGCCGGTGTGCGGTGCGGACCACCTCGACGAGCGCGCGGGCCGGTCCTTCCATCGCGCTGCGCGGGGTCATCGCGGTGCTCCTGTCAGCCGGGTGCCCAGCCGGTCGATCATGTGCTGGAGCGAGCCGACGAAGGCGGTCCAGTCGGTGATGTCGGGAGCCCGGCCGCCGGACCCGCCCGGATTCGCGGGGTCGGGGATCGCGAGCTGGGCGATGTCGACCGCGACGTGCCCGTTGGGACCACTGATCATCTTGAGCACGATCTTGATCATGTCGTTCACCGCGCCGAGGTCGGCCTGCGGATTGAGGGCCGCGGCGTTGAGTCCGGCCGCCAATTGGTTGATGTTGGCGGCCATGCTCGTGGTGTTGGTGCCGGCCACGCTGGGGAACCGGGCGAGCTGGGTGGCGATCGCGTGGACGCGATCGACCAGCGTGACCACCGAATCGGTGTTCTCGGCGAGGACTTCCACGGCTGGTC
This sequence comes from Nocardia sp., assembly GCA_014360565.1. Classification (GTDB taxonomy): domain Bacteria; phylum Actinomycetota; class Actinomycetes; order Mycobacteriales; family Mycobacteriaceae; genus Nocardia. The sequence goes on along the minus strand of JACIXH010000346.1, from coordinate 159 downwards.
CGGCCGCGGCCACGGTGTCGGCGAGCGTGGCCTGCTGGGCGGCCACCGTCGCGCTGAGATCGGCGGCGGCATGCAGGACGCCGTTGATCTGGTCGGTGCGGTCCGAGAGGCTGCCCAGCAGGGCCCGGGTCTCGTCGAGCAGCGCGGCGAGCCGGTCGC
>JACIXH010000345.1 GCA_014360565.1 Nocardia sp. | reverse complement strand
GTTCGCGGCCCCTCGGGGCCGCGAACGCGCGACGTCAGCCGCTATTGATACAGCGCGAGCTCGGCGCGCGCCTTTTCGCCTTCTTCACTGAAATCGGTGCGGGCGAAGATGTTCCAGCGCTGCAGCAGCGGCTTGAACACCAGCTCGCCCTCCTGCGCGGGATCGTAGATGCCGGCGGCGGCCAGCGCCTCATCGCTGGACCCGCCACCGGGCAGATCCACGTGCGGCACCCGGAAGTCGGCGACCCGATCGGCGATCGCGCGCACACCCTGATCGGGAACCAGGTCGAGGGCGGCGGCGACGAGCACGGCGAAGAACTCCGCCTGCAGCTCGTCGTCGGCGGCCAGCTTCTCGGCCATCGCGGTGACGATCGGGTTCTCGCCGAGGGCGGCGGTGTTGCGATGCCGGATCGCGGCGGCGGCCTCTTCGAACGCGCAGGTGGCCAGCACGTCGATCAGGTGCATCGGGGGCCGGTTGAAACCGTCGGTCATGTGCTGCATGCGGGCCCGCTCGAGCGCGATCGGGTCCACCGCACGCGTGAGCATGAGGTAGTTGCGGATCATGATCTCGTGGCGGTTCTCCTCCGCGGTCCACCGGCCGACCCAGCGCCACCAGGAACCGGTGCGCAGGTGCTTGCCGAGCTCACGGTGGTAGGAGGGCAGATTGTCGGCCACCAGGACGCTCACGGTCAGCGCGAGCCGTGCGGTGTCGCTGAGCTCGGACTGATCCGGGGTCCAGTCGGTGCCACCGAGGAAGGCGAAGTTGCGCCCGTCCGACCACGGCACCTGCTCATGCGGCTGCCAGGCGTCGGCCACCTCGATATGACGACGCAGGTTCGTTTCCACCTCGTCCGCGAGCGAATCGAGCAGCTCGCGGTCGGTCAAAGTTTTCTGCACCCCGACAACCTAGTACTTCGTGCGCAAGCGCGGGGACCGACGGGGTGAACCGGGCCCCCGCGCTGGGTGGGTATGCGGCGCTGAGCTGAGGACTCGACTACTTCGGGGTCACCGTGGTCTCACCGTTGACCCAGGTGATGGTGCCACCGGTGAAGTCGCTCTGCTTGCCTCCGGGGATGTCCTTCTCGTCGCTGGTCGGGTAGCCCAGCGTGCCGTTGGCGCCGCCGTTCTCCTCCCACGCCTCGCGGATCTCGCCCCATACGATGTGGGCGCCGGAATCCTGGCTCCAGTACACGGTGCCGCCGGTGAAGTCCTGGTACTGGCCGCCGTTGGGGCCGGATTCCTGGGCTTCTTCCGGTGCGCCGAGCGGGCTGTTCGCGCCGCCGGCCGCCACGTACTTCTTGTACACCTTGCCGGAGACGGTGATGTCGCCGTTCGGAGTGGAGATGGTGGTCGATTCGCCGGCCGCACCGCCGCCGGCCGCGCCCGAAGTGGTCTCGGAACCGGAGGTGGTCTCGGAGCCGGGGGTGGTTTCCGAACCGGGGGTGGTGGTCATTCCGCCCATGCCCGGCTCGGTAGTGGTCCCTGCGCCGCCGATCGCGGAGGTCGCCGAGGCGACGGCGTCCTTGGCCTTGTCGGTGTTCTCATCGCTGCAGCCTGCGGCGAGCAGCAGCCCCGCTGCGGCCAGGACCGCGGCGCTTCCGGCGGCAGTACGTCGAGCGAAGTGGTTCATATCCATCCTCTCGCGAGTGGCTCACCCGGAGGGCGCGCCCTCGGAGTGGAGCCTGGCCGACATCCGCAACGGCCCGGCGGAACAGTGTTCGCCGAGCCGTTGCTGGAATGGTGTCCTCGCGGATATTACCCACCGTTTGCGGTAATCAAACGGATTCGGGCCGCGACGCGGCCCGATTGCCGATGATCACGCGTTCGGCCCGTACTCCTCCAGCATCTCGGTGACCAGCGCGGCAATCGGCGAGCGCTCGGAGCGGGTGAGCGTGATGTGCGCGAAAAGCGGGTGCCCCTTGAGCTTTTCGATCACCGCGGCCACACCGTCGTGCCTGCCGACCCGCAGATTGTCGCGCTGGGCCACATCGTGGGTGAGCACCACCCGCGAACCCGTGCCCAGGCGGCTCAACACCGTCAGCAGCACATTGCGCTCGAGCGACTGCGCCTCGTCGACGATCACGAACGAATCGTGCAGCGACCGCCCTCGAATGTGGGTCAGCGGCAGCACTTCGAGCATGTCGCGACTGAGCACCTCCTCGAGCACTTCACGGCTGGCAAGTCCGTCGAGCGTGTCGAAGACGGCCTGCGCCCACGGGCCCATCTTCTCGCTCTCCGAACCCGGCAGATAGCCCAGTTCCTGTCCGCCCACCGCATAGAGCGGCCGGAAGACGACAACCTTGCGCTGGGTCCGGCGCTCGAGCACCGCCTCGAGCCCGGCGGTCAACGCCAGCGCCGACTTTCCCGTACCGGCGCGTCCACCCATCGACACGATCCCGATGCTCTCGTCGAGCAGCAGGTCGAGCGCGATGCGCTGTTCGGCCGAGCGCCCGTGCAAGCCGAAGGCCTCGCGCTCCCTGACGAGCTGGATCCGCTTGTCCGCGGTGACCCGGCCCAGCGCGCTCGAGCTGCTACCCAGCAAACGAACACCGGTGTGGCAGGGCAACTCTCGGGCTTCGTCGAGGTCGATCACCGAGTCGGTGTAGAGCTGGTCGATCTGCGGGCCCGCGACGTCGAGTTCCACCATCCCGCTCCAGCCGGAGGTCACCACGTCCTGCGCGTGGTACTCGTCGGCGGACAATCCGACCGCACTCGCCTTGACCCGCAGCGGGATGTCCTTCGACACCAGCACCACGTCCTCGCCCTCGGCCGAGAAGTTCAGCGCGCAGGCCAGAATGCGGGAATCGTTGGTGTCGGAACGGAATCCGGCGGGCAGCACCGACGAGTCGGTGTGGTTGAGCTCTACCTGCAGGGTGCCGCCGTCGGTGCCGATGGGCAGTGCCTGGTCGAGCCTGCCGTGCTGCACACGCAGGTCATCGAGCATGCGCAGAGCTTCGCGGGCGAACCAGCCGAGCTCGTGGTGGTGCCGTTTCGCCTCCAGCTCACTGATCACGACCAGGGGTAGGACCACACTGTGTTCCCCGAACCGGGTAACGGCCCAGGGATCCGACAGGAGTACGGAGGTGTCGACGACAAAAGTCTTGCGACCGGAACGTGAGGGGCGAGCCCCTTTCTTCGAGGCCGAATTGCTCGAGGCCGAGGCCGAGGCCGTGTGCTTCGCGGAAGCGGAAACGGAGCGTGCAGCAGTCACGGTGGGCTCCTTATGTGTTCGCACGGCACCCGCGCGAACGATCTCGCTGGACCGGTCCGTCCTTGTGGGCGTTTGACGCTGAAGTCAACCGCCCCGAGGGCCAGGTGCCGGCCCTCTCGTACTGAGTAGCTCAGTCACGGTAGGGACCTCCCGTACGAATCACACCGACGCGACTCGCAGTACCGACGCTACCGCCGAATTCGCAGCCGCGCTGCTGGACCGGCGCACGTGTCCGTGAATTTGTCGTTAACCGGCACTGTCGCGGGTGGATCCGGTACACGTGCGCCGCCGAGGACTAGAGTCGAAGCATGGCCGATGACCAGGATCTGGAGAAGCTGTCGTCGAAGGAACTGCACGATCGCGCGGTGAAGGCGGCCGTGCGCCACGGTGACGTGCGGTTCCTGTGGGAACTGCTGAAGTCGATTCCAGCAGCTCAGGCCGAGGCGGGCGATCTCGGCGAGAGCTCGGCCGACATCAAATACGTGCTGCCGATGATCGACGACTACATCCACGCGGGCGACGGCAGGCTCGCCGACGTGCTGCGCCCGACCTACCTGGAGTATCTGCGCAAGCAGCGCGAGTGATCAGCGCCCGGTGATCGCCTTCGCCACTCCGACGATGGCGCCGCGCAGCACGTTCCCCTTGCTGAAGTGGTCGTCCCACAGCACGATTCGGCCCTCGCGCAGCTCGAAGGTGCCGCTCACCCAGAAGCCGATCCGCACCGGGCCGACGTGCAGGTAGTCGGTGCGGTCGGTGAGCACGATGTCGCCGTCGGCGGCGATGTGGTGTATTTCCGCCGAGAAGCCGAGCTTCGGTCGATCCAGGCCGCGCAACAGCGTGGCGACCCGATCCTTGCCTCGCACGGTCGGCAGCGAGGTGTTCTTCCAGACGATCGCGGGATCGAGCACCTCTAGCGCCTCGTCGATCACCCCGAGTTCGAGCGCGCCGAACAGCTCGCGGACGATCGTGACGGCGGGCTCCGGCAGTTCCGGCTGGTCGTTCATGGGACGAGCCTAGGGTGCCGATCGCGGTCGGGCCAGAGGTCTGCTCAGTTTCGCTGATCGACCAGGACTGCGAGCCCGTCGAGGATGCGATCGACACCGAAACGCAGGGCGTCGTTCGAGCCACCTTTCCCGGCCGGCGCGCCCGCTTCCTCGGCGAAGGCCGCGCGCACGGCGGGATAGCGGTCTGCCGCTGCGGCCATCATCTCGGCGAACTGCTCGGTGAACCGCGCTTGGCCGTCTCCGCTCATCGAGGCGACCTGCTGGGCCAGGTTGCGGGCGTGACCGTTGAGCAGAACGATCGCGTCGAGCTTTTCCGAGCCGGAGAGGCCGGTGCCCGCCAACGCGGTGAGCGCGGCTTCGGTCCATCCCATCTCATTAGGGCCGACGGGGCGCACGCCGAGGGTGAGCTCGATCGCCCACGGATGTGCCCGATAGCGCGCGAAGATCGCTTCGACCCAGGATCGCAGGCCGACACGCCAATTCTGTTGCGCGACGGCAGTGTTCGGCGGCTCACCGATCGCGGCGTCGAGCATCAGCGCGGTCAGCTGCTCTTTGCCCGGCACATACCGGTACAGCGACATCTTGGTGAAGCCGAGGCGCTCGGCCAGCCGCTGCATCGACAGCGCGGCCAGACCTTCGGCGTCGACCAGCGCGATGGCCTCGGCGACGATCCCGTCGAGGGTGAGCGCGGGCTTGGGCCCACGCTTGGGACGCTGCGTGGTCCCCCACAACAGCTCGACAGTGGTCGGCGACGGCATCTACCCATCCTCTCCGGAATCACCTTGACTCGAAACCGTGTCTACCATACTCTGATCTGCATCCGCCGGAAACAGATTCCATCGGACACAGATCTCAGGAGTTGTCATGCGCACTGTTCTGATCTCCGGCGCAAGTGTCGCCGGCCCCGCCCTCGCCTACTGGCTGCACCGCTACGGCTTCTCCGTCA
>JACIXH010000344.1 GCA_014360565.1 Nocardia sp. | reverse complement strand
CCGCACCCGATGGGTGCGACGCCGCCTGTCCTGCCGTGGTGTTCCGGCTACGGGCGAGCTACTCCTGCTCGAACCGTCGGCGGAACCGGTCCTCCATCCGCTCGGAGAAGCCACCGGACTTGCGCTGGCGACCACCTCGTCCGGTCGAACCTCCCGATGGCGACGGGCCCTGGCCCGCCGCGGGTGGGGTCTCGTCCGATTCCGCTGACGCGGCTCGGCGCGAGTTACCGATCATCAGCAGGACACCCGCACCGAACATGGCGATGAATCCGACGAGGCTGATGATGGGGAAACCGCCCGGCTTGAACGGGGCGGCGATGCCTGCGACGAGAAGACACAGGCCGATGGCGAACAACGCCGCGGCCTGGAATCTGCGTCTACTCGACGTAGAACGAAGACGTCCGCCGCGGACGGACGAGGCGAACTTCGGGTCCTCAGCATAGAGAGCGCTCTCGATCTGTTCGAGCATGCGCTGCTCGTGCTCGGAGAGTGGCACGGTACCTCCCCCGGCACTAGGCGTGGCTGGTCGCCTCCGGGTAGGCGACGGGTAGCCGACCTTGGCGGCTATCTGCTCCCCATGATACGAGTTCGATCGAAGGCGTACCACCTACTCGGTCATAACTAAGCGGTCATGTCGCGGCCACGACTCGGCTGCGGGAGGCTCTTAGCCGCGGCTACCAGCGCATCGTCGACGTCGTAGAGGAATGCGCCCACCCGTGAGCAGAACTCGTCGGCTTGTGTGTCGGTGATCGCACGGTCCAATCCGGCCTCCAATGCGGCCCGTAATTGCGAGTGCGCCTCGAAGTAATCGGCCCACATCACGAACTCCGGACTGGCGCGTCTCAGTAACACCCAGGCGCTGCGCGATCGCGCGCGCGGCGCCCGGTCGGCTCCGGTGAGGGCGATCATCGACCCCGCCCCACGCAGCGCCGCCAAGTACGCGGTGCGGAACCGCTCGCCCGGCTCGTGCTCCCAGGCCGAATCGGTGAGCAGCGCATCGGCCTGACGTAGTAGCCCGCCGGCACGCCCATCGTGGCCCGCGTGCGCTGCGCCAACATCTCGGGCACCATCTCGGGCACCATCTCGAGCACCATTGTGACCGGCCATCTGCCGCCCCTTTCGCCCCTCGCACTGATCGAACTGACATTCGAACGTTTGAATTGAGATTGAATATAGGGACACCCACCGACAACTTTCCGCGTCCGCGCCCATCGACGAGAGCCATGACAGCCGTCAAGCCGAATCACACCCCCGCACCCGTCGTCGTCGACCTCAGCGTCGCCGCCTTGCGCGCACGCCTGCACGACGCTCTGTCGGTCTATGTCGCCGCGATGGACTACCCGCGCGGCACCGAACACCACCGCGCCCCCATGTGGACCGAACACACCACCAGGGCCGGCTGGCGGGCCGTGGCCGCGGTGCTGCCCGACGATTCCGGTGGCGTCGACTTGCGCACCGCGCCGATCCTGGCCATCGCCTACGGCTACAGCGGCGCCCCGCGGCAGTGGTGGCATCAGCAGGTACAGACGGGGATGCGCCGCTGCGGGTGGCCCGATGCCGCCGCCCGCGAACTGCTCGCCGACTATTTCGAACTCACCGAGCTGCACGTGCATCCGGCCGCGCAGGGGCGCGGAATCGGGGCGCGGCTGCTCGAGCGGCTGCTCGCCGACCGCGCCGAGTCGGCCGTGTTGCTGTCGACTCCCGAGGTCCCGGAAGAGGCGAATCGAGCCTGGAAGCTGTACCGGCGGGCCGGATTCACGGATGTGATCCGCAATTTCGTGTTCGCGGGCGATACCAGGCCGTTCGCGATCCTCGGCCGCAGGCTGCCGATGCCGCCGGCGAATCCATGACGACGGTCGTGGTCGGATCCGGCCACAACGCCTTGGTCGCGGCCTGCTACCTGGCCCGGGCCGGGCAGCGGGTCCAGGTGCTCGAGCGCGACGAGGTGCCCGGTGGCGCGGTGTCGACGGTGGAGCGCTTTCCCGGCCATCTCGTCGATCGTGGTTCGTCGGCGCACATCATGATCCGCCACACCGGGATCATCGAGGAACTCGAGCTCGCGCGGTTCGGCTTGCGCTATCTCGAGTGCGATCCGTGGGGGTTCACCCCGTCCGACGGTGTGCGACCGCCGATCGTTTTCCGCCGGGATCTCGACGCGACGTGCGCGTCGATCGCGGCGGCCTGTGGTGGCGAGGACGCTGACGCCTATCGCCGGTTCGTCGGAGTGTGGGGCGAGCGCAGCGCTCGGGTGATGCGCTCGTTCGGCGGGCCGCCGACACCGGGCAGGCTCGTCCGGTCGTTCTGGGGACTTGACGCGCGGGCCGGTGGATCGGCGTTGTCGCGGGAGTTCTTGCAGTCCGGGGACGCCCTGCTGGACTACTGGTTCGACGACGAACGGCTCAAGGCCTCGCTCGCGTGGTTCGGTGCGCAGTCGGGTCCGCCGATGTCGGAACCGGGGACCGCGCCGATGGCAGGCTTCGCAGCGCTCATGCATGCGGTGCCGCCCGGACGGGCGGTGGGTGGAAGTGGGGCGCTCAGCGCGGCGTTGATCGCGCGCCTGCGGGCCGACGGTGGCGAGCTGCACACCGGTGACGCCGTCACCTCGCTGCGCCGATCCGGTGCTGGTTGGCAGGTCTCGACCGAATCGGGCCGGACGCTGCACGCCGAGACGGTGATCGCGGGCTCCCACATCCTCTCGACGCTCGACCTGTTGCGCGCGGGCGATTTCGACCCGGCGGTCCTCGACGACTGGCAGCGCCGCATCCGGGTGGGTCCCGGCATCGGCATGGTGGTGCGCCTGGCGACCGACCGGCTACCCGAATACCCCGGCGCCTCCCCCGCCGAATCCGCCCGTGGTCTGCAGTTTCTCGTCTCGGACCGACGACAGCTCCGGCTGGCCAACGGCGCCGCGCTGGCCGGTTCGCTGCCGCCGCGACCGGTGGTGCTGGCCATGAGTTTCAGCGCGCTCGACCCGTCCATCGCGCCCGCGGGCGAACATCAGCTCTCGCTGTGGGCACAGTGGCATCCCTACGAACTGGCCGATGGCAGCGACTGGGCAGCACACGCCGATACCGAGGCGGATCGGATCGTCGCCGAAGTCGAGAGGTACGCACCGGGTTTCGCGTCGTCGGTGCGACAGCGATTCGTGCAGACTTTGGTCGATCTCGAACGGGAGATGGGCTTGCGGGGCGGCAATGTGATGCACGTCGAGATGTCGCTGGACCAGATGATGCTGTGGCGTCCGCTGCCCGAGTTGTCGGGGCAGCGAGTCCCCGGCGCTCCCGGCCTGTACCTGACGGGAGCGTCCACCCATCCCGGCGGCGGAGTCTCCGGGGCCAGTGGTCGCAGCGCAGCGCGGCTGGCGCTGGGCGATCGCCGCAAGCGCCGGTTCACGCTGCCGGGCAGACGATGAAGGTTCCCGCTGCCACCGCCGTCGCGCTGGTGCTCGTACAGATCATGTACCCGTTGAGCACCGGCACGACGCGCGATGGGATCACCGTGGCCGTCGTGGCGCTGGCGGCCGCGACGGCGCTGTCCCACGCGGCGATCACTCGCGGAGCATGGTGGGCCGCCGGATTCTTCGTCATCGTCTCGGGGCTCGGTCTGACCGCCGAAATCGTCGGCACCGCGACCGGAATCCCGTTCGGCAGCTACGTCTACGCCGTCGACCGGCTCGGGCCCGCGCTCGCCGAGGTACCGCTGGTCGTGCCGTTGGCGTGGACCGGAGGGCTGTACCCGGTGTGGATCGTGGCGGGAATCCTGGTGTCCGGCAGACGCGGGGCCCGCTCGTCGGGCGACTCGGACTCACAGAACCCGCGTCGACCCGAAGCCTCGAACGCAGGCAACACCGTGGTCCACCCCCAGGCCAGGCGCGCAGAACTGCTGAACGGGTCGAACGTGCGACGCATCGGGCTGTTCGTCCTCGGCGCGGTCGGCTGGGATCTGTTCCTCGATCCGCAGATGGTCGCCGACGGACAGTGGAGCTGGGCGGTCACCGACGCCGGGTTGCCCGGCCTGCCCGAGATCCCGTACACGAACTATCTGGGTTGGGCGCTCGTCGCCGCTGTCATGGCGGTGCTGCTCACCCTGCTCGATCGGCGCGGCACGCCGCCGCGTGATCACTCGGTGACTGTTCCGGTCGCGGTGTTCGGATGGACCTGGCTCGGATCAACGCTCGCGCACGCGGTGTTTCTGGGCCTCCCGGCGTCGGCGATCTGGGGTTTCTGCGGTTTGGGCGTGCTCGGGATTCCCCTGTTTCTGCGTCTGTGGGCCGAGCGGCGCGCATTCTGACCCGCCGACCCCGCCGCGAACCACCTCGGATCGGTCCGAAAATGCCTGGTCGACACGGGTGAGCGGCGAGTGGTGGGCCCGTCGTGTGGGCTCACGGGCTCGAGCCTGGCACGATGTCAACCGTGCAGCCGAGTCCCGTCGCCGACATGCCCGCTCCTTCACCGCGTCGTTCCGCGCCCGCGCGGCGCGTGGCGGCCGTCGCTGTCCTGTTGGCACTGCTGGTGCCCGCACTGACCGGGTGCCTGCGGGTGCAGGTGTCGATGGGTGTGTCGTCCAACGACCGCGTGTCGGGTCGGATCGTCGCCGCGGTGGTGCCGACGGGGCCCGAGGACAAGGGGCCCCAGCTGAAGGCGCCGGAGCAGGTGGCGGCGAAGGTGCGGGTGGAGAACTACAACCAGGACGGCTACGTCGGCTCCCAGGTGTTCTTCGATGACCTGTCCTTCGGCGAGGTCGGCCAGCTCGGTGGATTGTCGGATCAGACGCAGGGCATGTTCACCCTCGACTTCCAGCGCAGCGGCGATCTGGTGAGCCTCACCGGTCGCGTCGATCTGGAATCGGTGCCGCCGCAGGGCTCGGACGTGCAGTTCTCCATCGCGTTCCCGGCTCGCGTCGCCAAGACCAACGGCACCCGTGAGACGTCCAACAGCGAGAACACCGTGTCGTGGAAGCTGCCCGCCGGTGAGGTGTCCACCCTGCGCGCCGAGGTGAAATACGCCGACCCCAACACCCGCTCGTTCGCGGGCTGGGCGGGCATCGTCAGCGGCATCACGCTCGCGGTGGCCGCGCTGATCGCGGGCCTGGCGTTCCGTGATCGCAACCCGGCCCCGCCGCACGCACCCCGTAGCAGCTTCTCGCCCTCGGAGATATGGCGCGAGATCTCCAGTCGACGACTGGGGCGA
>JACIXH010000343.1 GCA_014360565.1 Nocardia sp. | reverse complement strand
GGTTGTCAGCCCTCGGTGCGCGCCTGCGTCCCCCTGGGCGCGACGACGTCACGAGCGGCTGAACGAGCCTGCGTTTACCGGGGACCGCGGTGATGCTGCCAGCGGTGTCAGCCGAGTCGGCGGCGGAGTTCGGGCAGGCCGTCGCCGGTGAGGTCGTCGAGGGCGACGGAGCGGCCGACCACCGCCAGGGCGATGGCCTCGCCCGGACCGCGGACTTGCGGGCCTTCGCCCGAAGTCCAGGCGACATCGGTGGCCGTGAAGCTCAGTCCCTTGGTGAATCTGCGGGGAAAGGCGAAGGGGTCCGGGTAGGACAGCACGGCGGTGAGGCGATCGGCGGGGATAGTGCGGGGGCGACCGAGTGGGCGGCGGATGTCCTGGTGATGGACCACCAGGTCCGACAGCATCAGCCGGGGTGAGAGCTTCGACAGCCGGCCCGACTCGTGTTCGAGCTTGTCGACCAACTGCTCGGTCGACAGCGCCGAGAACGACTGTGCGATCGCGTTGTTGGTTCGGCTCACCGACCCGCGACTCTTCAGTACCACCCCCGCATAGCTCAGCGGACCCAGTGTGTCCTGCAACAGGTGCCCGACGACATCGCGAACCCGCCACCCCGCGCACAGTGACGGCGTCTGCCACGCCTGCTCACTCAACCCCCGCAGCAGTGCGACCAGTTCGGCCCGTTCCTCGACCAACATCCCCCGATAGCTCATACCGCCACCCTAGGCCCGTTCCCGCGCTCCGCCATCCACCCACAGTCGGATTTCAATGGGCCATCGATGATTACGCCTGCGGCGACCGGCTGTCCTGCGGTGGCTGCGCCGCCCCGCCACGTCGATGCGCGACAATGGACGCCGCGCCGCCGTTCCCATCACGTGCGGTAACCCCACGAACAGGATCCCCTTGGCCAAACAGAATCGTCGACGACGCACGGGTCGTGCACCGGCGGCCGCTGCCGCACTTCCGGTCGAGGCCGCGCTCTCGGGTGAGCCGTCGCAGGTCGCCGACGCGATCGCGACCGTCGCCTTCCTCGCGGCCCAGGGCGACAAGAACGCGATCGAGCGCTTCGTCGATCAGGTGGCGGGTGCGCGCCTGACTCCCGGAATTCAGTTCGCCGGGCAGCGAATCATTCTGCGCGCCTTCGAGTTCGGCTGGCTGCCCGCCGATATCCACGAGGCCGCGCGCCGGCGGGTCGACGAGTTCGCGGTCGGCTATCTGACCGACCTGATGGCCGAGCACCGCGCCGGTTTCCCGGCTGAATCCGTCGACGAGATCTGGCAGTCACAACTGGACGAGCTGGCTGCCACGGTGTGGTGGACGCCCGAGCGTCCGCACATCGAGCAGTGGGCCGAGCGCGCACTGCTCACCGGCGAGGAGGCCCTCACCGCGGCCTTGAACGCCCTGGCCCTGCTCATCCAACTGCCGAAACTCGAGCAGATCCTCCCGCTGCCCGGCACCCGCGCGCAGACCGTCACCCACCACCACGTCGACGACAAGACTCTCGGCCGCGTGCGCGGCCTGCTGGCCAAGGCCGAGTCCACTTCCTTCGCCGAGGAAGCCGAATCCCTGTCCGCCAAAGCACAGGAGCTGATGACCAAATACGCGATCGACCGGGCCTTGCTCGATACCCAGCGCGCCGACCCCGACCTCCCCGCCGCCCGCCGGATCTGGCTCGAAACGCCCTATACCGACGCCAAGGCCCTGCTGGTCGACATGGTCACCCGAGCCAACCGCTCCCGCGCGATCTTCGTCGCCGAGTGGGGCTTCGTCACGATCGTCGGCGACGACCCCGACCTCGACGCCGTCGAAATACTCACCACCTCCCTGCTCGTCCAAGCCACCCGCGCGATGATCGACAGCGCCGCCACCGAGGAATCCCGCTCGCGGCACTACCGCAAAGCCTTCCTCACCGCCTATGCCACCAGAATCGGCGAACTCCTCACCGAGGCCGCCGAGGCAACCATCGCCCATTCCCCCGACCCCGCCCATCTGCTCCCGGTCCTCGCCTCCCACCGGCAACGAGTAGACCAGGCCTTCGACACCTATTTCCCCACCGTCCGCTCCCGCGGCATCACCATCCGCAGCGCCGAAGGCTGGACCGCGGGCACCGAAGCCGCCGACCGGGCCCGCTTGGACAACCCCTGACCCAGCCGATTCGTTGACGGACCGACGTAGTCTCGATGTTGTGCGGCCGATCATGTCCGAACGGGAGCTCGATGTCGGCTGGGACTTGGCGAGGTCACCGGCGACGGCGATGGCGGGCGTCTCGTTGGACGGATTCCGCGATCGTGCGTCGGTGGGGCGCGAGATGCGGATCTTCGCCCGGCCGGAGGTCACTGCGGTGATCCAGTTCGGGGACAGTCGACTGACCCTGGCAGGCCCCGATCAGCAGCTGACTGCCGGCGGGCTGGTCGCCGGTCTCACCCCTGGAATTCGGCAGGTCCACGCGGCGCGCGTCGAATGCGTCGAGGTGCGGATGTCGCCGATCGCGGCCTACCGCCTGCTCGGCGTCGCACCGGCCGAGCTGGCCGCCACGATGGCCGGGCTCGACGATATCTGGGGCCCGGCGGCATCGCTGCTGCGCGAGCAGTTGTCCGAAGCGCCGACGTGGGCCGAGCGGTTCGCGCTGACAACGTCTTTTCTCGCCGCACGGCAATCGACCAGGACGGCCGACCCCGAGGTCGTCGCGTGCTGGCAGCGAATCATCACCGACAAGGGCGCCGTGCAGGTCCGGGAGCTGGCCGACATGACCGGCTGGAGCAGGCAACGCGTGTGGTCGAGGTTCACCGCGCAGGTCGGCGTCACACCGAAACGGGCCGCGATGGTGGTGCGATTCCGAGGCGCGTTCGACCTGCTGCTGTCGGGCCGACCTGCCGCCGAAGTGGCTCTGGCATGCGGCTATTCGGACCAGTCGCACCTGCACCGCGATGTGGCGGCCTTCGCCGGAATCACCCCAGGCGCGCTCGCGGCGACCTGACGCCGAACATTCGTCCAAGACGCCGAACGCACCCGACCCCGACACTGTCCACCATGACCGATTCCCAGGGACTGGCCCGGCGGGTCCGCGCCACCGAACAACGCGTCGCCGCCACCCACGGATTGACGATCACCGAACACCTGATCACGTTGGCGGACCCCGCAGTCCGAGTTCGCGTACTGACGGCCGGTGAGGGTGAGCCCCTTGTTCACATCAACGGCATCGCGACGCCTGCCATGGGCATGGCACCGCTGATCGCCGGGCTGCCCGGCTTCGGCCACATCCTGATCGACCTTCCCGGTCACAGCCTCTCACCGCCCTATACCTGGCAGGGCCGATCAGTGCGCGAGCTGGCGGTGCGCGTGGTCACCGGCACTCTCGACTCGCTCGACCTGGATCGGCCCGCTTTCGTCGGTAGCTCCCTGGGCGGTCTGTTCACACTCTGGACGACACTGGACGCTCCCGGCCGAGTATCGCGAGCGGCGATTGTCGCCACCCCCGCCACCGCGTTGCCCGGATCCCGTGCCATCGCCGAGTTCGCTTCCCTGACCTCGCCGATCCGGGGCCGCCTCGAGGAGAGCTTGATGCGACGACCCTCGCCCCGGTTCGTCGCGCGTGCCGCCCTCGCCGCGGCGATCGGCACGAACGCGGCACACGCCATGTCCGACGACATGCTCGACCTACACCGGCTACCACTGCGCCTACCCGGACAAGCCGCGTCCTACCGAGCGCTGCTCCGTCGCCTGGTCCGAGGTCGCGACCCACGCCCCGAGAACATCCTGACCGACGACGAACTCGCCCGAATCGATATCCCGGCGCTGTTCGTCTGGGGCGCGCAAGACGCGTTCAGCTCACCTGATCAGGCGCGAGCCGCCATAGCGAAGATCCCCGACGCACATCTCACCATCGTCCCAGGGGGCCACGCTCCATGGTTCGACGACGCGTCCGGGTGCGCGGCACTGGTCCGCGACTTCATGACCGGCGAATCGAGCCGCCGCACTACAGAAGGAGACCACCACCATGCGTAGCCATGACCCCCTCGCCCTGGCGGCCGATCTCGATCCGTTCGATTTTCGCGAGCTCGCCCCGTTCAACGGCGCCGCGTTCTGCATGTACTTCGGCGACCAGCTCGACTCATCGGACTGGGAACTACATCCTGACACCGACGAGCTGCTCATGGTCCTCAGCGGCAGCGTGACGGTCGAGATTCTCACCGATACCGACCGGCACCGAATCCCCCTCACCGCAGGGCAATTCGCCATCGTGCCGAAGGGGCACTGGCATCGGCACCTCGACATCGACAACGTGGTGGAGATGTTCTACACCCCGGGTGAGACCGTCGAATCGACGGCGCCGGACCCCCGCATCGCCTGAACTACAGCGATTCGATCCAATTGCGCAGCAGCTGAGCGCCCGCGTCCCCGGACTTCTCCGGATGGAACTGTGTCGCCGAGAGCGGTCCGTTCTCGACGGCGGCCAAGAACGGGACGCCGTGTTCGGCCCAGGTGAGCTTCGCGGGTGCGATGTGCTCGTTGTCAGGGAGTTCCCATTGCTGGGCGGCGTAGGAGTGGACGAAGTAGAAGCGGGTCTCGGCGTCCATGCCGGCGAACAAGGTGCTGTCGGCGGGTGCCTTCACCGTGTTCCAGCCCATGTGCGGGAGGACCGGCGCGTCGAGACCTGCGACCGTACCCGGCCACTCACCGCACCCTTCGGTCTCGACACCGAACTCGACACCGCGATCGAACATGATC
Source organism: Nocardia sp. (assembly GCA_014360565.1). GTDB lineage: Bacteria > Actinomycetota > Actinomycetes > Mycobacteriales > Mycobacteriaceae > Nocardia. The sequence goes on along the minus strand of JACIXH010000343.1, from coordinate 470 downwards.
TGCATGCCGACGCAGATGCCGAGCACGCGACGTCCGCCGGCCAGGCGCTGACCGATGATGCGATCACCACGCACCGCGAGCAGCCCCGCCATGCAGGCCGCGTACGCGCCGACTCCGGGGACGACGAGGCCATCGGCGGCCAAGGCCGCAGTGGGGTCGGCCGTGACTTCCACCCGGGCGCCGGCCCGCACCAGCGCGCGTTCGGCCGAGTGCAGGTTGCCGGAGCCGTAGTCCAGCAGTACAACGGTTTTCACAGCACGCCCTTCGTGGAAGGCACACCACTGACCCGGGGGTCGATTTCGACGGCAGCACGCAGAGCCCGCGCGACCGCCTTGAACTCGGCCTCGGTGATGTGGTGCTGGTCGCGGCCGTACAGCACCCGTACATGCAGCGCGATGCGGGCGTTCTGCGCGATCGACTCGAAGACGTGCTTGTTGAGCACCGTCGAGTACGACGCGCCGGGGCCCGCG
>JACIXH010000342.1 GCA_014360565.1 Nocardia sp. | reverse complement strand
GGCGCTGGCCGAGAAGTACGGCCTGCCCTACAACACCGGTCGTTTCTCCAAGCAGATCGGTTCGGTCTGGGCCAAGATCTTCGCGCTCTCGTTGCCGGACAGCTTGGTCAAGAGGGCGCCCAAGCCCGGTGTTATCGTTATGCGTAATCGGAAGGCAACCGAAGTGGGCGTGTAAATGGTCGGCAAATTCGAAAGCAACAAGGATCTGGTCCAGGAATTGACGTCCTCCGGTGCCCAGCGGGTCGGCAATATCGCCGCCATCATCACCGGAACCGTCAGCGCGGTCGCTCGGGAGATCGGTGAGTTCATCACCGACGCGATCGAGATGAACGAGGCCGCCGCGGCGGCGCGCCGCGATGCCGAACAGGACGCGCGGCGGCACGACGAAGAGGCCGTCGTCGTCGACGACGCGGACGTGACGGCCGAACCCGGCGATTCCTGGCAGCCCGATGTGGCCGAGGCGAAGGCCGCCGAGCCGGAAACCTCGACCGAGCAGCGCTGATCACCACACCGGCAGGCGCCTGCGACGTTCGGTGACATCGGTGATCAGGTCGCGGTAACCATCGGTCAACTCGGCAAGACGGCACCACTGCAGATGGGCACGAGCCTCCCGCTGCCGTGGTGCCGTTGTCGTCAGCGGGTCGCCGTCGAGCGTGTGCTTGGCGGCGACCCATTTCGCCGCCATCCGATCGATCACCGCACCCAGGGTCTCGGTGTGCAGGGAGGCGCCGGCCCGGTGGGCGATATTGGTGGCGACCCAGGCATCGATCCGGGCGATGAGCGTGCTGCGTTCGTCATCGATGGCGTCGATCAGGCGGCCCGATTCCGCGATCCGGCCACTGGTCGCGCCGGGCTGCCGGGCCGCCTCCAGCGCTGTGCGCCTGCGATCGTGGCAGCGCGCGAGCCCGCTCGCGGCATCGAGCACGCGATGGCGGGTCGGATCGGGGTCCGCGGGTGCGTGAAAGGCTCGGAGCAGGGCCGATGGTGGCGGCACTTGTGTGTCATCCACACGATGGCCGGGATCGATGGTCATGTGCACGCCCCTGACAACACTCACAGAATGTGGATACGCCAGGGCCGAGGAGGATTCGGGGGAGGTGCACTCCCCGGCACCGGCGTAGCCCCGCCCGGGCGTCGACGAATATCCGCGACGCTGCGGCGAGGAAGACGACCCGGGGAAAAATCGGGACCCTTTCAGGAAAGCGCGATCCGGCGCCACCGCGCAATAGTATGGTGTACAAAACCGGTGGTCGGCAGAAATTGTTATCCACCGTTACGGCGGGGTCTCCGCGTGAGGTCCGCCAGGTAACCGTGTGGCGCATTCGCCGCAATCATCTCCCCGCTGTGTTCCGGCGTCACCGTCGTATGCACTAACCTCGATAAACGTGCCCGCCTATGTGTCCTCGCCCGAGTTGACGTTCGGGTTCCTGTTCGCGCTGGAACACCCGCAGCGAATCGCCGATGTCGTGCGTGACCTCATGGAGCGCCGCGCGGTCTCGGTGTTCCGGCTCGCGCGCCTGTCCGACGACGACGGGCCACCGGAACGCTACGTGGTGAACTGGGCCGCCATCCCGCAGATCTCGATCACCACCAGCGCCCCCGAGGAAGCCGACCTGCAGGCCCAGCGGATCATGTTGGTCAACGCCTTCCTCGGCGAGAACGGCGAGGTCCGCATGTACTCCGGAAATCCGCACGCGCCCAGCTGAACTCGCTCAGCGGGCCGACTCGTAGATTCGGCGCACCACGTCCTCGATCCCGGGCTCCTCGATCGACAGGTCACGCACCTGCGCGCGATCGGAGACCGCGGCGAGCAGCTGTGCCGCGGTGGTCTGTTCGGCGTCGAAGGCCAGCCGCTGCCGCATGCCACCGGCATCGCTGGACAGTAGTTGCGCACCGCATGGCAGGTCGTCGAGATCCGGTGTGGGCACGGCGAGATCGACCACCAGTACCCGGCGCGCGCCGACGGTGGCGCCGAGTCCGGTCAGCGAGCCGTCGTAGACGAGCCTGCCGTGGTCGACCACCAGCACCCGGTCGCAGAGGCGCTCGACGTCGCCCATGTCGTGGGTGGTGAGCAGCAGCGTGGTGCCGCGCTCGATGCGCTCGGCGCGCAGGAATTCGCGCAGGCGCTGCTTGGACAGCACGTCGAGGCCGATCGTCGGTTCGTCCAGGATCACCAGTTCCGGTGAATGCAGCAGCGCGGCAGCCACTTCCGCGCGCATCCGTTGTCCGAGCGAGAGCTGGCGTACCGGCGTGTCGAGGGTCTCGGCCATCTCCAGCTGCTCGACGAGCTCATGAGTGCGCTTGTCGGCGACATCGGGATCGAGCCGATGGATCGCCGCGAGGATCGAAAACGACTCGTGCAGTGGCAGATCCCACCACAGCTGCGAGCGCTGCCCGAACACCACGCCGATACGGGAGGCCAGTTCCCTGCGCTGGCGCACCGGTTCGAGGCCGCAGGTACGCACGCTGCCGGTGGTCGGGACGAGGATGCCGGTGAGCATCTTGATCGTGGTCGACTTGCCGGCGCCGTTGGCGCCGATGTAGCCGACCGCGGAACCGCGTTCGATCCGGAAACTCATCCGGTCGACCGCGGTGATCGTGGTGCGATGTCTGCGCCAGCGGCTGCCGTTCTTGCGGTAGACGGTGAACTGCCGGGTGAGGTCGTCGATGTCGATGATCGGTTCCGATGCGCTGGGCTCGTCCATCGCTATCCCCCTCCTCCCTGATAGTGCCTCGTACCGATTCGCCATGCCGCCAGCGCCAGCAGCCACACCCACACCGCGGCGACCGGGGTCAGCCAGGCCGACCACGCGGGCAGCAACGGCGGTCCGGGCAGACCGAGCAAGGCGATGGTCGGCACGTACGCCGTGAACGCGACCGGAATCGCGAACCCGAACAACAGTTTCAGCGGTGTCGGGAACACCGAGGCAGGCTGCATCGCGGCGAAGGATCCGCCGTAGGTGAAGCTGTTGGTGAGCTCGGCACCGTCGATCAAGAAGAACTGTAGTCCCGCCGCGCATACGAAAAGGCCACAGAACAGCGCGATTCCGCTGATCAGGGTGATCACGATCAAGGTAACCGGCGCGATGCCCCAGTCGATATCGTTGCTCCAGAGCCCGATCGAGAGCACGACCACCGCGACGGCGGCGCGGGCGAGCCTGCGCAGTGAGATGTCACTGGTCACCAGTTGCAGCAGCAATGGCTGCGGGCGCAGATGGTAGGCGTCGAGTGTGCCCATCCGGATCATCATCGGGAGCGAATCCAGGTGCCCGACCAGCACCTGGGCCAGTGCGAACGCGGTGTTGGACAGGCCGAACAGCAGCAGCGCCGCGTGCATGTCGAGCCCACCGAGGGTGCCGACATTGTGGAAGATCACCCACACCTCGGCGAACTCGACGAGCCCGATCAGGAAGGCGCTGAACACCTCGCTGGCGAACGAAAGCCGGTACACCCGCTGTGCTTTCACACGCGAACGCAATACTGCGAGGTAGGGGGTGAACCAGTTCCCGGCCACTAATCGCCCGGACTCCGGTTCAACCACCCTGTACCTCCAGCCTGCGTTGTCCCGCTCGCAGCAACACCCTGCCGAGCAGTCCGATCACCAGGACCCAGAAGCCTTGTGCCGCAACGATGAGCAAAGCGTCGACGCCTGCGGCCCGCCCGGACAGCGTATCGATCGGTGCCTGCAGGATGGAAGGAAACGGCGTAGCTCTCGCGATGACGCGCAGCCAATCGGGGAACATGTGCACCGGAACGAAGAGACCGGCCAGGAACGTGCCAACGATCTGGTACAGCACCCTGATCCCGCGGATCTCCACCACCCAGAATCCGATCAGCGCCACCGCGAACAGGCACAGGAACGACAGCGCCACCGCGAGCAGCACGCTGATCAGCCCGATCAGATAGTCCACCGGGGTCGACGGCATCGACAGTCCGAAGGTGGCTGCGCCGATGATGATGCTCGGCACACCGCGGGGCAGGAAGACGCACGCGGCCCGGCCCATGTCGGTGGCCAGGTAGCCGAGCTGGACGTCGACCGGACGCAGGAAGTCGATCGCGACGTCACCGGATTTGATCCGCTCAACGAGGTCGAGCGGTGGACCCATGAACTGAGTGGCGCCGAGCAGCGCCTGCGACAACCAGACGTAGGCGCCGATCGTCGCTTCGTCGTAGCCGCCGAAATCACTGGACGCGCGGACCGCGGCGACCAGCACCGCCGCGCGGACGAACCCGAACACACAGTTGGTGAACAGGCCGGCGAACATCGCCAGTTTGTACTGGGCCTGCCGTTTGAACCCGGCGCGCGCCAGCTTCCAATACACTCCGACGGTGCTCGGCTTGCGCCGATGGCAGGACAGTCGGCGTCGCACGAGGGCAACCCTTCCGCGCCCCTCCGCATTGCCCCACACAATCAGTCAACTCTAGGCCGCTCACCTGGAATCAGGACGAAAACGGCACGGATCACCGGTCCGTGGTGACCGGCGCGACGAACCCGGTCAGCGCGACGCTCAGTGCTCGGGGAAACCCAGGGCGAACAAGATCGCGATGGCTACCGAGCTGACCACGGAAATGGCGAGAATGATCCACATGACGGGCAAGATTACCTGCCCTGCACCGCTGCCTTCGCAGCGGCATGGATTGGGTCGTTTCGGGCGCCCGGCCGTCGGCTCGCGACCGCACTGCCGCCGTGTCCGCGCCGGCAGTATCCGATCGGCCCGTGTCGGCGGATAACACGATTGTTACGGCGGATTCATCCCAGGAGTAGGTCTTGCTTCGAAGAATGGATGTCCCGGTCCCGATCGCGCAGGAGTGCTGCCCATGTCCGAGAACTTCGCCGTTCCCGTCGTCGACATCTCGCCGTTCGTCCAGCCCGGCACCGCGAGCGAACGGGCCGACACCGCGCGGCGGATGGACGAGGCCTGCCGCACCGTGGGATTCGTGCAGATCCTCGGCCACGGCGTGCCCGCTGACGTCCTGGCCGGACTGGCCGCGGCCGTCGACAGCTTCTTCGCCCTGCCGCCCGAGGACAAGGCGACCTACCGTGTTTCCGGTAATCGGGGGTACTCCCCGCCCAAGAGCGAATCGCTGTCGCTGAGCCTCGGCATCGAATCGGCGAGCCGGATGAACGACTTCTTCGAGGCGTTCAATGTGGGTACCGAGGCACGGTCCTTCCCCGACCTCGACCTGGACGAGGCGGACTACGGTCGCAACGTCTGGCCCAC
>JACIXH010000341.1 GCA_014360565.1 Nocardia sp. | reverse complement strand
TGACAGGCGGATCTGATGGCTAGGCAAGCACGCGCGGAGATCACCCGCGACTCCGTCCTGGCCGGCGCTGCCGATGTCTTTCTCCGTTTGGGGTACGCGAACGCGAGCCTCAGCGAAATCATCGCGCAGTCCAATGTGACCAAGGGCGCCTTGTACTTTCACTTCGGCTCCAAGGAGGAGCTGGCCAGGGCGGTGGTCGATCAGGGCAACGAGCGCCTGATCGGATCCTGCCAGGGCTTCTTCGATTCCCGGGTGCCCGCGCTGGAAGCAGGCATCGGGATCACCTATGTGGTGGCCGATCTGTCGATGAACGATCCGATGGTGGGGGCGATGCTCAAGCTCACCCACCAGATCGGCGACTATCGCGGCGCGCAGGGCGACAATATCGCCAAGACCTGGGGCGAGACCTACCGTTTGCTGTCGGAGCGGGCTATCGCCCAGGGCGATCTGATCGCCGATCTCGATCCCGATGTGGTGGGCGTGCTGCTCCAGGAGCTGACCGCGGGCGTGCACATCGTCGCGGTCGGCACCGAAACGATGGATCAGATGGCGGCGCGCATGGAGCGGGCCTGGTACTTCCTGCTGCCCTCGCTGGTGCCGCCGGAGAAGCTGTCGTACTTCCGGGAGTTCGCCGCGCGCAGGCTGCGTCGGTACGTCGTCTAGTTCACACGCTGCGGTCGGTGGCGAGCACCGCCCGCACATCGGCATCGGCCCCGGTAGGGGTGATCGCGACTTCGTCGCGTCCGAACGCGTGCAGTAGCAGCTCCGACGGTGGCCCGGTGAGCACCACTCCGGCGCCGTCGCCACGATGGGCGGTCACGGCGGCGCCCTGCGGCGTCGCGAGAACGACCGGGACCGGCGACTTGCGGTAGGCCGCGCGGGCCACCGTGCGCAACGCGGACCACAGGCGATCTTCGTCGCGCGCCGCCAATTGCCTTGGCTTCCAGCCTGGTTCGGCCCGGCGAACGTCCTCGTGGTGCACGAACATCTCGCTGAGATTGGCTACCGCGTCGACCGGGCGCAGCGGCGACCACCACGGCGGCCCGGTGCGGACCAGTTCGAGTAGCTCGGCGAAGGGCCGCTGCGCGATCTGCGCCTGCTTCGACTCGAGGTAGCCGGCCATCGGGCCGAACATGATGCCCACCGCCGCGTCGGGTCTGCGTTCGCGGACCACGAGGTGGGCCGCGAGATCGTGCACCGTCCAGGTGCCGCACAGGGTCGGCGCGGCAGGGCCGGCCTCGGTCATCGTTTCCACGAGGGCGTGGCGTTCACGTCGAGCCAGACTCACGCCTCGAGCCTACGCGTGTCGCGACGTCGACAGTGCCCAGGCTGACAAGCAGCCGGCCCGGAAGCGTTCTCGTCGGCAGCGCCTGTCAGCGGCCGTTCATCCACTGCCGCTTGAGATTCCAGTGGTTGGCCCACCACGCCTGTTCTGCCGCGGGGTCGGAACCTGCCGCTGGGGGCGGCGATTCTCCCGGGAACAGCCCCTGCGGATCAGGGGCGCCGATCTTGGTCGGGGTCGCAGCGCCGCTCGGTTCGGCCGCATCCGGTGGGCTCACCGGTGCGGAGGAGTTCGTGGGGTCGGGTTCGGGCGCTGGAACCCAGGTGGGCGGTGCCGGATCACGAGGTTCGGCCGTGGCGGTCCAAGGCGGCGCCGGGGCGGGGGCGGCCCAGGGCGTGGTGAAGTTCGGTGCCGTCGCAGGTGTCGAAGGATCTTGCGGCGAGCCCGTCGACGAGGACGGAAGCCGGGAATCGGTGGTGGCCTCGACAGATGGGGGCGCTGAGCTCGACGGTGGGGAAAGGCTGGTTGTGTCGCGGGAACCCGCGGTCATGGCAGGCGAGCGATCGTCCAGTACCTGCGACGCCGCGAATCCGGCCACGCCGAGCAAAGCCGCGAGGGCCGCCGCGGACAGCAGCAGTCGCCGAGAGCGCCGAGGGGCGTGCGGTGGTCCGGCGGATTGCTTGCGCACCTGGTCGGCGGCGAGCAGCGCGGCTCCGCGCGCCGTTGCCCGCGCGAAGTCCGGCACAAGGATCACGCGGACCGTGAGTTCGTAGCGCAAGGCGCCCGCGATCTCGGGATCGGCCGCCGCCGCGCCACAGAGGGCAACGGCATCGGGATGCGTCGGGATCGACGCCAGCAGCGATCGCACGCGACCGATGGTCTCGGTCATCACGTCGGTATCGAACGATTCCACGGGACCGTCGGCCGAGGCGCCGTCGGCGAACTCCGTGGTCCAGGTGTCCGAGGCCAGGATGTGGCGGCGATCCGGCCCGACCACCACGGCAGTCGCGGTGCGATCGGCAAGGTTCAGCAGCACCACGGTCGCGAATTCGTCGAGTTCCGGCAGGCCGCCGACCAGTGCGAACAACGCCGATCGGGTCGAAACCAGCGACGAGGTCCGCCACTGCCCCGCCGCGAGCTCCGAGACGATCCGCTGCCGGTCCGGGGCCGAGTGATACGCCACGGCAACGTCGGTGATGTCCGGCGCCGACTCGGCGAGTGCGTCGAGCGCGTGCACGATCGAGCCCCCGTCCTCGACGCGCTGCTCGATGGCCCGGCGGACCTCGGATGGCTTCCCCGCCGCGTGGGACAGGATCACTCCCCGCACGACAGTGCGCTCCGCTGATATTCCGACCGTGGTCGTCATGGATCACCTACTCGATAGACGTATAGCTTTCGGAGGTTCGTGGCGGGGGCGTTCGCCGACTGGTCGCAGCAAAAATTGTGATGTCTATCACATACACCAGGCGTCCCCGGGGTGGCTCAACTGCCGGGGTCGGCCGCGGGCCGACCCTCCGGAACCACTGATCTAGACTTCGAGACGGCTACCTCGCCTATCCCGTCTGCGCATTCAGGAGCGAACAATGTCCTCCCTTCGTCCTCCGCTCGCCGGTCTGGCCGAAGTGGTCGCGGGTGACGCCGCGCTGCGCACGGTCACCGACCTGGTCGGCAAGTCCGGGGTGGAATTGGTCGCACCATCAGCGGTGCGGCCGTTCGTCGCCGCGACGATCGCCGAGCAGCGTCCGCTGGTGGTGGTGACCGCGACCGGTCGCGAGGCCGACGATCTGACCGTGGAACTCACCGAGATGCTCGGCCCGTCGGTGGCCATGTTCCCGTCCTGGGAGACCCTGCCGCACGAACGTCTCTCGCCCGGCCCCGACACCGTGGGCCGCAGGCTCGAGGTGCTGCGCAGGCTCGCCCACCCCGAGGACCCGGTCTACCCGGATCCGCTGCGCGTCGTCGTCACCACGGTGCGTTCGCTGATGCAGCCGATGACCGCCGGGCTCGGCGATATCGAACCGGTCGTGCTACGCGTCGGTGGCGAGCACGACTTCGACGAATTGCTCACTCGCCTGGTCGAATTCGCGTACACGCGCGTCGACATGGTCGGCAAGCGTGGCGAGTTCGCGGTGCGTGGCGGCATCCTCGATCTGTTCGCGCCGACCGCGGATCATCCGGTGCGCGTGGAGTTCTGGGGCGACGAGGTCACCGAGATCCGCCCGTTCTCCGTCGCCGATCAGCGCTCGCTGAGCGAGAACACCGTCGACCTCGTCGTCGCGTCTCCGTGCCGTGAACTCATGCTCACCGCACCGGTCCGTGCGCGCGCCGCCGCCGTCGCCGCCGACAACGAGGCCGACGCGTCCCTGGTCGAGATGCTGGACAAGATCGCAGGCGGCATCCCGGTCGACGGTATGGAAGCGCTGCTGCCGGTCCTCGCCCCCGGCAAACTCAGTCTGCTCACCGAGGCGCTGCCTGCGGGCACCCAGCTCCTGCTGTGCGATCCGGAGAAGATCCGTACGCGCGCGGCCGACCTCGTTCGCACCGGCGAGGAATTCCTCGAAGCCTCGTGGACCGCGGCGTCTTTCGGCAGCGATGCCCCGCTGGGCGCCAACGGCCTCGACCTGGCCGCCTCCGGCTATCGCAGTCTGCCCGAATTGCGTACCAGCGCAGACGAACTCGGTCTTGCGTGGTGGACGCTGAGCCCGCTCAGCTCCGGCGACCCGATCGAGGTGACGCTGCCGGTGCAGCCGGGGCCCACCGCGCGCGGGTCCGAGGAACTGGTCGCCACCATCTTCGCGTCGCTGCGCGCGCACGTCGCCACCGGCGGGCGCGCGGTCGTCATAGTGACCGGCCACGGCACGGCGCAGCGCGTGCTGGAACGGCTCGGCGAAGCCGAAGTGCCCGCCGCGCTCCTGGCTGCCGGTGCGGTGCCGGAGCCGGGAGTGGTCGGCGTGCTGTGCGGTTCTCTGCACGACGGGCTGATCTTCGACGACGCCGGACTGGTGGTCGTCGCCGAGTCCGACCTCACGGGCAACCGCGTCACCGCGCCCACCGAGGGCAAGCGGCTGCCCGCCAAGCGCCGCAACCAGGTCGACCCGCTGGCGCTGACCTCGGGCGACATGGTGGTGCACGACCAGCACGGCATCGGCCGGTTCGTCGAGATGATCGAACGCACCATCGGCGGCGCGCGTCGCGAGTACCTGGTGATCGAATACGCGCCGAGCAAACGCGGCCAGCCCGGCGACCGCCTGTTCGTGCCGATGGAATCGCTGGACCAGCTCTCCCGCTATGTCGGCGGCGAACTGCCGAGCCTGTCCAAGCTCGGCGGCTCCGACTGGGCGAACACGAAACGCAAGGCCCGCAAGGCGGTTCGCGAGATCGCCGGCGAGCTCGTGCAGCTCTACGCCGCGCGCCAGGCCGCGCCCGGCCACGCCTTCGGCCCGGATACGCCATGGCAGCAGGAGATGGAGGACGCGTTCGCGTTCACCGAGACCGTCGACCAGATGACCGCCATCACCGACGTGAAGTCGGACATGGAGAAGGCGGTGCCGATGGACCGCGTCGTCTGCGGCGATGTGGGCTACGGCAAGACCGAGATCGCCGTGCGGGCCGCGTTCAAGGCGGTGCAGGACGGCAAACAGGTCACCGTGCTCGTGCCGACCACCCTGCTCGCTCAGCAGCACCTACAGACCTTCACCGAACGCGTCGCGGGCTTCCCGGTGACGGTGCGGGGGCTGTCCCGATTCACCGATGCCTCCGATTCCAAGGAGATCCTGGCCGGGATGGCCGACGGTTCGGTCGACATCGTGGTCGGCACCCACCGGCTGCTGCAGACCGGCGTCCGCTGGAAGGACCTCGGCCTGGTGGTGGTCGACGAGGAGCAGCGCTTCGGTGTGGAGCACAAGGAACACATCAAGGCGCTGCGCACCCACGTCGACGTGCTCACCATGTCGGCCACCCCG
>JACIXH010000340.1 GCA_014360565.1 Nocardia sp. | reverse complement strand
CTCGGGAACAGGATTTGAACCTGCGACCTCTGGGTTATGAGCCCAGCGAGCTACCGAGCTGCTCCATCCCGCGTTGCAAATACCACTTTACACGGGGTGGGCCGGAAGGCGAAATCGCCTGGTGGGCGCGGTCGCGCAGCGTTGTTCGGTCCGGCGCACGGTGGGCGCCGAAGGCACGGATACGACCGGCTGGTCAGCCGAAGTGGATGCCCTGCGCGAGCGGGAGCTCGGTGGAGTAGTTCACGGTGTTGGTCGCCCGGCGCATGTAGGCCTTCCATGAGTCCGAGCCCGACTCGCGGCCACCGCCGGTGTGCTTCTCGCCGCCGAACGCGCCGCCGATCTCCGCACCCGATGTCCCGATGTTGACATTGGCTATGCCGCAGTCGGATCCGGCCAGGAACTGCTCGGCTTCGCGCTGGTCGAGGGTGAAGATCGACGAGGAAAGCCCCTGGGTCACACCGTTGTTCAGTGCGATGGCCTCGTCGAGCTCGTCGTAGGTCAGCACGTACAGGATCGGCGCGAAGGTCTCCTCGCGGACGAGTTCGGTCTGCGCGGGCATACGCACCAGGGCGGGTCGCACGTAGTAGGCCTCGGGTCCGAGTGTCTCGACTCGTTCACCGCCGCAGATGATGTCACCGCCTTCGGCCACCGCGCCGACCAGTGCCTCCTGCATGGCGGTGAAGGCACGCTCGTTGATCAGCGGCCCGACGAGCACGCCGTCGTCGAGCGGATTGCCCACGCGCAGTTGGCCGTACGCAGCGGCGATCCGGTCCAGAAGCTGGTCGACGATCGAGCGATGCGCGATCACCCGCCGCAGACTGGTGCAGCGCTGCCCGGCCGTGCCCGCCGCCGAGAAGACGATGCCGCGCACCGTCAGTTCCAGGTCAGCGCTCGGCGCGACGATCGCGGCGTTGTTTCCGCCCAGCTCGAGCAGGCACCGACCGAACCGCCCGGCGACTCTCGGGGCGACGGCGGCACCCATCCGCACCGAGCCGGTCGCACTCACCAGCGCTACCCGGGGATCGTCGACCAGGGCCGATCCGGCGGCGGCATCACCGTGAATCAGTTGGTGCACTTCGGGATCCGCGCCCACATCGACCGCGGCGCGACGCAGCAGCGTGTGGCAGGCCAGCGCGGTCAACGGCGTGGTCTCCGACGGCTTCCACACCACCGTGTCGCCGCAGACCAGCGCGATCGCGGTATTCCAGGCCCACACCGCGACAGGGAAGTTGAATGCCGAGATCACCCCGACCACACCGAGCGGATGCCACGTCTCCATCAACCGGTGGCCGGGCCGCTCGGAAGGCATGGTGGCGCCGTAGAGCTGGCGCGAGAGTCCGATCGCGAACTCGCAGACGTCGATCATCTCCTGCACTTCGCCCAGCGCCTCGGGGCCGATCTTGCCCGCTTCGAGGGTGACCAGTTCGGCCAACTCGTCCTGATGCGCGACCAGCAACTGGGCCAGCCTGCGCACCAAGCCGGCTCGCACCGGCGCGGGGACAGTGCGCCACGCCTCGAACGCGGTGGCGGCGCGACCGATCGCGGCATCGACGTCGACGGGCGTGCCCGCGGTCAGCGGCAACAGAACACCGCCGGAGATCGGGGTGCGCGCGAGCAGCGGGCCGGGTTCCGGCGCTGCGGCGCCGAGGGTGTGCAGGAGCGCTCTGGCGCGCAGCGAAAGCTGCTCGGAGAAGTTCAGGGTCTGCGTCATCGGTACTCTGCTCACCTTCTGCTGTTTGGTACGACTCACGGAAAAGTTCGGGGGAATTCGGTGGGGAACGGTAAGAAGTTTTCCCCGCGCGAGCCCCACGCTGCGTTAGCCTTCGCTGATGGCGGATACACCGGCTCGACCCCAGCTCGACGATATCGATCGACTGTTGATCAAAGAACTGATGGCCGATGGTCGCGCTACCTTGTCGAATCTGGCGGAGAAGGCGAGCCTGTCGGTCTCCGCGGTGCAATCGCGGGTGCGCAGGCTCGAAGCGCGCGGCGTGATCCGCGGATACGCGGCGCAGGTGGACCCCGAAGCGCTCGGGCACTTGTTGTCGGCATTTGTCGCGATCACTCCTCTCGATCCCTCCCAGCCCGATGACGCGCCCGCATTGTTGCAGCACATCCCCGGCATCGAGGGGTGCCACTCGGTGGCAGGCGAGGAGAGCTACGTGCTGCTCGTGCGGGTGGCCTCGCCTCGGCATCTGGAACACCTCCTGCAGGAGATCAGAGCCACGGCCAACGTGCACACCCGCAGCACGATCATCCTGCAGACATTCTATGACAGGTAGCGATCCTTCGTAATTTGATTCGACATTCCGTAGAAGTTCCGTAAAAATTTGCGTATCGTCGGTTTCGTGACCATCGAACTGGAGCGCCCCGGCGCGGCGGTCATCCCCGCCAACCGGGTCAACGAAATCCTGTCCTCGCACATCCTCGCGGACGGCTTCGAGCTGGTGCTCGACCTCCACAAGTCGCACGGCCGCACGCTTGTCGACGAACGTGACGGCACCAGTTATCTGGACATGTTCGGCTTCTTCGCTTCCAACGCGCTCGGGATGAACCATCCCGCTCTGGCGGGCGACGAACGCTTTCTCGCCGAACTGGCCACCGCCGCGGTGAACAAGCCGAGCAACTCCGATATCTACACCGTCGAGATGGCCCGCTTCGTCGACACTTTCGCCCGTGTCCTCGGCGACCCCCACCTACCGCATCTGTTCTTCGTCGACGGTGGTGCGCTCGCGGTGGAGAACGCGCTCAAAGTCGCTTTCGACTGGAAGAGCAGGCACAACGAATTACACGGCCGCGCTCCGGAACTCGGCACCAAGGTGCTGCACCTGACCGGCGCCTTCCACGGGCGAAGCGGCTATACGCTCTCGCTCACCAATACCGACCCGGTCAAGACCGCGCGATTCCCGAAATTCGATTGGCCGCGAATCGACACCCCGCACACCTTCGCCGGGCCCGACATCGAAGCGCTCGAAGCCCACGCGCTGGCCCAGGCCGAACAGGCCTTCGCCGACAACCCGCACGACATCGCCTGCTTCATCGCCGAGCCGATCCAGGGCGAAGGCGGCGACCGTCATCTTCGACCGGAATTCCTCGCCGCCGTGCAGCGGCTCTGTCATGCCAACGACGCGCTCTTCGTGCTCGACGAGGTCCAAACCGGTGTCGGCCTGACCGGAACCACCTGGGCCTTCCAGCAATTGGGCGTGCAGCCCGATGTGGTCGCCTTCGGCAAGAAGACCCAGGTCTGCGGGATCATGGCAGGCGGACGGGTCGACGAGGTGGCCGACAATGTCTTCCGGGTGAGCTCGCGGCTCAACTCCACCTGGGGCGGCAACCTCACCGACATGGTCAGGACCCGGCGCATTCTCGAAGTGCTGGAACAGGATCGGCTGATCGAGGGCGCGGTGCCGCTGGGTGCGTTCCTGCTCGACCTGCTCGGCAAGCTGGCCGCCGCGCACCCGGATGCTGTCAGCCAGGCGCGCGGTCGCGGGCTGATGTGCGCGATCACCCTTGCCACGCCGGAGCTGCGCGATCGGGTGGTGACGGAGCTGCGCGAACGTGAGCACGTGCTGCTGCTGGGCACAGGGGAGCGCGGCATCCGGTTCCGTCCGGCGTTGACCGTGACCGAGGACGAATTGACCACCGCCGTCGACGCACTCGACGCGGTGCTCACGAGAGAACGCGGATAGCTCACCGAGCCTGCTCGGGTCTCGGTACGGCCGAGTTCACGGGCCGGCGTCGGCGCACCGCTGTCACATCGGGTGCGCCTGCGTCGGCCTCGGTCCGGCTACGAAGCAGGCCGGACTGTCAATCCCAGTGCCCCCCCGACGAACCGGTGGACCGAGGCGAGACCGGCTGCCAATGCCTCGTCCTCACCGGGCCGCGCCCACCCGGTGACCGTCGCGGTGTCGTCGGGACCGGGCGTCACGCCGATCTCGGCGACCATCTCGGCCGTCGTCGGAACACAGACCGCCCAGGAGAAGTGCGACTCGTCGGCCCACTGCGCCGACCGGGTCGCCACGTACTCGGGATCGGTGATGCCGCCGTCGGCCAGCGCGGGACGATCGTCGATGCGCTCGTCGGCGCGCAGGGCGCGCAGATACCAGGACCCTGCGTTGATCTCGATCGGTTCCACGCGAGCAGCCTAGTGGCCGGTGCCCCGCCGGTCGCTGCCGAGCCGGGTCAGGCGGTGCGGAGCGTGCCGCCGCCGAGGAGCGCGTGGACCGCGGTGCGGCCGATGTCGAGGGCGCGGGTGAGCAGGTCGGTGTCGCGGGCCGCGCTGTCGATGGCGGGGGAACCGGCGGGCGGGTGGACCTGGAGGACCTGATCGCCGAGGCCGTCGAGGAAGCTGTCCTCCACCGCCTGCTGACCGGGCCGCAGGTTCCACGCGCGGAAAGCGCCGGGCGCGATGGCCCGCATGTAGCCGCCGCCGACCACCCGGTGCAGCAACGGTGCGGGCGGGCGGAGTTCGTCGGTTCGGCGGGTCCGCAGGACCAGGGCGTGGGTGGTGCCCGCGGCGACGGCGGTGCGGATCGGGACGGTTTCGGTGAGCCCACCGTCGAAGTAGCTGCCTCCCGCGAGGGCTACCGGGGGTCCCGCCAGCAGCGGAAGGCCCGCCGAGGCCCGCAGCGCCGTCATGAGGGTCTTCTTGTCGGTGATGTAGGGCCCGAGGTCCACCGACTGCCCGGTGCGGATATCGGTGGCGATCGGGTGGAAGGTGGTGGGGTTGGCCAGGATCGCGGGGAAATCCATCGGCTCGATGCCGTCGTACACCCGATGCACGAGGTAGTGCAGATCGAAGACCGGGCGTCCGCGCAGGATGCGCACCGGATCCACCACCCGGCGCATGATGACGGGATCGGTCCACGATCGCATCCCGGTGGCCGCGCGCCCGCACAGCAGCCACGCCCCGTTGATGGCCCCGGCCGACGTGCCGTACACGGCGTCGAACACCGCCGAGAGCCCGAGTTCCTCGAGCGCCTGCACCATGCCGCTGGAGTACACACCGCGGCTGCCACCGCCCTCGATCACCAGTGCGAGCCGGTGGCCGTCGGCTCGTCGTCCGGTTTGCCGCCGCCCACGGATGACCTCGGCCACCGTGGCCGAACCCGGCGTCGAGATCGGGTCCAGATCGGTGTTCGCAGTACTGGTCACCTGATCCACGATACGACAGAAGCCGGGCACTCAGCCGGGCGAGAGGAACGAACTTCGGCGCCCGTTCACCGACCCGTCTCCCCGTCGCAGGCAGGAGAAATCCGTCGGGGCCGCTACGGGGAACGACAACGGGCGCCGGTCCGTGAAGACCGGCGCCCGCTGGGGAAAGCTGCTGTCCGTGCCTA
>JACIXH010000034.1 GCA_014360565.1 Nocardia sp. | reverse complement strand
CCCCGGTTGGCGCGCCGCCGGGTTCTCCCGCTCCGGGTCTGCGCCGACGGGTACTCATCACGCTGTGTCTGACGGAGATCACCAGCTGGGGAATCCTGTATTACGCGTTTCCTGTTCTGTCGGTGTCGATTTCGGCCGACAGCGGGTGGTCGCTGCCGATGATCACCGCCGCGTTCTCGCTCAGCCAGCTCGCTGCCGCGCTCACCGGTATCCCGATCGGTCGTGTCATCGACCGAGTCGGCCCACGGACGGTCATGACGGCCGGCTCCGCGCTGGCGGTGCCCGCACTGATCGCGGTCGCGCTCGCGCCGAACCCGCCGGTGTTCTTCGCGGGATGGGTGGCCGCCGGTGTCGCGATGGGCGCGGTGCTCTATCCCCCGGCATTCGCGGCGCTCACTCGCTGGTTCGGTACCGACCACGTCAAAGCGCTGATGATCCTCACCCTCTCCGGCGGGTTCGCCAGCACGGTATTCGCACCACTCACCGCCACGCTGGTCCAGCACACCGACTGGCGCGCAACCTATCTCACCCTCGCCGTGATCCTCGCGGCTGTCACGATCCCGGCCCACCTGTTCGGACTGACCGGACCGTGGCCTGATCCGCCGGTCGCCGCGTCACCCGCCGACGACGATCACGCGGCGGTGTCGCGCAGTCCCGCCTTCCTGATACTCGTGCTCGCCTCCAGCCTGGGCGCATTCGCCGCGTTCGCCGGGGTATTCAACCTCGTACCTCTCCTGATCGAACGCGGATTCTCCCCAACGTTGGCCGCTCTGACTCTCGGCTTGGGCGGTGCCGGACAGGTCCTCGGACGGATCGGCTACATACCCCTGATCACCCGCACCACCGCTCGCGGCCGCATCGTCGGAACCTTCGCCTTGACCGCCGTCGCAACCGCCTTGACAGGCTGGGCGACAACAGTATTCGCTCTCATCGCGATCTCGATCGGCGCCGGTGTGGTCCGCGGCATCATGACCCTGGTCAAGGCCACCGCCGTCACCGACCGCTGGGGCGCAACCCACTACGGCCGCCTCAACGGACTGATGTCCGCGCCGGTCGTCATCGTGATGGCGCTGGCCCCGTGGGCCGGAACAGTGCTGATGACATGGACCGGCAGCTATGCCCGCACCTACTTCGTCCTCGCCGCCATCGCCGCCGTGGCCGCCCTCGCAGCCACCGCGAGCATGCCCCGATCGCCGAAACTCTCTGTCTCATAAAGGATTTCTTCATGCATTCGAGCTATGGCGCCGTCGTCGTCGGCGCAGGCCAATCCGGTCTCGCAGCCGCCCACCACCTCCGCAAACGCGGCCTGAGCACCGTTGTCGTGGAATCCGGGCCCGAGCCGGTGGGGTCCTGGCCCCACTACTACGAAAGCCTGACCCTGTTCTCGCCCACCAAATACAGTGCACTGCCTGGTCTTGAGTTCCCCGGCGATCCCGACCACTACCCCCATCGCAACGAAGTGGTCGCCTACCTACGCCAGTACGCCGCAACGCTGGACGCCGACATCCACACTTCACAACGCGTTACAGACGTCGACTACGACGGACAGCTGTTCACCGCCCACACCGACACCGGCCAGAGATATACTGCACCACGGCTGATCGCCGCGACCGGCGGCTTCGGAACACCGACCATCCCACAATTACCAGGCCAGGCCGACTTCACCGGAAATATTCTGCACGCCAGCCGATATCGGTCACCAGCGGACTTCGCCGGTCAGAGCGTGATCGTGGTCGGCGCCGGAAACTCCGCGGTCCAGATCGCGACCGAACTCGCCGAAACCTCTACGGTCACGCTGGCGAGCCGCACCCCGGTCAAGTTCGTCCCCCAACGACCGTTCGGTCGCGACATGCATTTCTGGTTCACCGTCAGCGGCCTGGACACGTTGCCAGTCGGCCACCTGATCGGTGACCCACCCACCGCACCGGTATTCGACTCCGGCCGCTATCGTGCAGCGCTGTCGGCGGGAAAACCTCTGGCACGGGAGATGTTCACCGGCCTCGAGGCCGACACAGCGATATGGCCGGACGCTACTCGCTGCAGAGTGGACACGATCATTCTCGCCACCGGCTACCACCCGAACCTCGGCTATCTCGCCGGCCTGGGCGCGCTCGACGACACCGGCAAACCCTTGCACCGCCAGGGAGCCTCGACCACTCACCCGGGTCTGGGATATCTCGGGTTGGAATGGCAACGCAGTTTGTCCTCGGCGTCCCTGCGCGGTGTGGGCCGCGATGCTCGTCGTCTTTCCGCACATCTGGACACGGTCGTGAGCCGAAAATCGTCGGCAAGAAACGAGATACGCCAGCGTCGATAGACGCGGGTCTCGATCGCGACGGGATAAGGGGTCACGCGCAGCGGACGTGGCGCGCCAGGCTCTCGACCCGCTTGGCGATGTCGGCGTAGGCGGTGTCGAACGCGATCTTCTTCGCCGGATCCGACCGGGTCGGGGATCGACCAGTGCAGTGTCGGAACACCAGGGAGTTCCTCATATAGGCACGGTCGCATACCGTCACCACAAGGTCACCGTCGGTGAGGACGTCAGCGATTCGCTGTGTGGGGAGCCCGGGACCAACGCCAGCTCGTGGCGCTGCGCGACGCGGACCGCGCCCGGGTTGATTCGGTCAGCCGGATTAGTTCCCGCCGATGCCACGGGGAGCTCGTAGCCGCAGCACCACAACGCCGCGGCCACGTCCCACTTGACGCGCGCGCCGAGTCCTCGACGCGCGCGACCTAGTGACTCCGGCCTCTGTTAAGGGTGGGCGCCGGAGCAGGTTTGGCTGGCGGTGGGGTGCGTCGATGGGACCTAGCGTTCGTCTTGTCCACCTCGGGCGGGATCAGCGGAGCTTAGGCCGCCGCTGACGCGGCAAGCACCACCTCGTGCTGTTGGTCGTCGATCACGGTGTCGTCCCGCGCGGCACCGCCGCTATGGTCGGCCGCGTGGGGCGTCCCAGCCTGCCGTTTCGGTGCCTCGGCAAACTTGACGGTGATGGCGGTGCCCTCCCCGTCGACGGCGAACACCCTGCTGCCGTTCGCGTCGGCGAACTGCGTAGCAGTTGCGTCGTGACGGGAATGCTCGTGATCGTCGGTGGAGGTTGCGCCGTACTGATCCGCCTGTGCCCGCGCCTGGTCGGCGTCGCCGTCGAGGATGCCTGGATACTTGCGTGCCAGCAGGGCATCGAATTCGTCGTTGATCTCGCCCACCAATTGGGCCGCGCGCGCTCGATCGAACGGCGACTCGGGGTCAGCGGTGGTGAGCCATTCCTCGGCGACCAAACGGCGGGCGTCGTCCTCGCTGCGAGCGTGTGTGCTGGAGGCATTGCCCTTCTTCGCGGCTTCCCGCATCGTCCACGCGGCGAACCCGCTCGGTGCGCGGACCTGTCCACTGCCGAAGTCGATAGCGGCGACCGACTCGATCAGCATCTCCGGGTCGGCCCCCTGCGCGGTGAGCACGGTGTACTGGTCCTCGGCGACCTGCCAGCGTGGGTCATCGAGAATCTGGTCGGGCACACGGCCGCGCAGTCGGTCCGCCAGAGGTGTTGCGGTGCGCTGATTCTGCCGATCGCTGTCTTGTTCACCGGACTCGGTTGTCGCCTTGCCGCTGCCGGTTCCGCGCCCGGGGGCCGTGCGAGATTGCGAGCGCCAGCGTCGGACTACGTCGTCCTCGAGACTGCGGCGGCCTTCGGGGGTGTCGCAGTTCGCGTACTCGGTCTCCCAGTTGTGGGCCCATTCGGGGTCGTGCTGCTTGAGCCATCGCCGTGCCACTCCCACGGCTGTACCGGTCCTGCCGCCCGTGGCGTCGACCCATTTGCGGATGATCTCGTTCTCATCGAGGCGTCGACCGTCGATGGTGTCGGCGGCGGCATAACTCTGCTCCCACCAGCGGTACCAGTCCGGTTCGTGTTCCTTGGCCCACGTGCGCGCCTGGGCCAGCTCGACGTCTCGCAGGGTCTGGTATCGGCGAGGCCGGGAGGTGGCGTGTAGTTCGTCGGTGTTGCGCCGCAGATCGTCGACCGCTTCGGCCGAGCCGTTCTTGCGCAGCCAGTCGACGATTCGGTCGGCGAGTTCTTCGGACCCGAACACGGCCTCGGTGTGGTTGTCCGTCCAGCCGGCCTGTACGCCGAAACGCCCGTGCGAGAGCGGGGCTACGCGGATAGTCATTCCGGTATCGGGGTGGCGTTCGGCGCGAATTCGCCCCTCCCTCTCCGCGGTGTTCCATTCGTCGGCATCGAGGTGGCTGAACTTGGTGACCGCGTGGCGATCGAGGACCGCGTTCTTGCGGGCAACGTTCTCGGCGTCGTCCCACGCGGAGCGGCCGCGCTGCTCGCGCAGTTGGCGGAGTACTCCGGACAGCGTGCGTGCTGCCAAGGCGATACGCATGGTGTCCTCGCGGGGGATGCCCATCACGGGCGGTTCAATGACTGGCTGGTTCATCGTCGGTGTTCCTTTCTTGTTGGGTGGCGCGGTGATTCACGGACCCCGCGTCCTGCGGGATGTTCGGGGCGGACGCCCGGTCGAGCAGCGGGGCCGGGCTGTGGCGCGGTGGAGGTGTGCGAGGTGCTCGCCGGTACGCGCTGCGGTGGGAGTTGACCGGGGACGGTGCCGGTGGCTTCACCGTGGGCGCGGACGAGGTCTGCGGCTTGGCGGGCGCTGCGGGCGGCGGTGATGCGCCGGTTCTGTTGATGCCATGCCGCGATCTCGAGCAGCAGGTCGGCGACGGCGAGGCCGAGCTGGACAGTCGGGTCTCGTTGCAGACCACGCCCGGACAGCATCCGAACTGCTGCGAGGTCGCGCGAGATCGCACGGAGTTCGGCGGCGAGTCGCCCGGCGGGGACGGCGGTCAACCCATGCCGAGTGCGCGCCGCGCGGTCGAAGGCCCATGCTGCCTGCGAGAGCGGGCCCTGGCGCGCGGCACCATCGGCGATGGAGGCCCAACTGCCGATGACGTCGTGCAATTCGCGGGCCACCGTCGCGATATCGGATCGCTCGGCGCGCACGGCAGTGGTGACCTCCCGCACGCGTTCGGCGCTGTCGGCCAGCACCGTGTGCGCCTCGCGGGCTGTCGCGGTGATGGCTGCGGCGTCTGCGATGCCGGAGGGTGCGGGCGGGGTCGTCGACCAGCGGGCGGTGACTCGTGGCCAGGACATGTCCGCTCCGAGATGTCGGCTGGGCGCGAAGTAGATGGGCTCCCCGGTCTTGGCCGACACGTCGCCGGGAGCCGCGACTGCCCATCCCGTGATCTGCCCGGTGCCGTCGTGCTTGAGGTCGACGAGTACGCCCGCGTCGCGGAGCCGGGCGAGGAACTCGTCGGTGGTGGTCGCGACAGCGGCCGACTCGGTGATCATCTGGCGTAACTGGGTCCGCGCCGCGGCACCAGGTGTGGCGCGCAGCATGCCCTCGTCGCCGGCGGACTGACGACGCTGGGCCTTCTCCTGTTCGCCGCGCGTCGGGGTCGGTACCGCCATCGGGTCGTTGATGGCGGTCAGCCGCAACCCGAGCGCCTCTTCCCAGCGACGGGCGACTCGGCGCACGGCTTTCCAGTCGTTGTCGGGATAGAACCGTTTGCCGGTGTCGGCTCTGACCATCACGGCCGCGATATGGATGTGGTCGTTGCCGTCGACAGATTTTCCGTGGTGCACCGCGATCCACCGGCACGCCCCGGCGGCGCCCGCTTTCGCGATGCCGGTCTCGTGCAGCATGTCCTCGGCGATGCGACGCCAGGTCTGTTGGTCGAGTTCGCCGTCCTCGGCACCGATCGCGACGGGCAGGTGCCAGATGTAGCCGTGCTTGGTGTAGCCCGGTTGGCCGGGCTCGGGCTGTTGGGTGGGCAGCCCGATCGCCTCCGAGAGCGCGGTGACCTGTCCGGCGAGCTTGCCGATCTCGCCCGGCGCGAAGTCGCAGTCGCCGGGCCCGACCCACAGCGGTTGTAGGGCGTCGGGGTCGGACTGCCACGCCGCGATTACCCGGGGGTTGGTGTGCTCGTTGTGCGTGCCTGGCGAGAACAGATACCGGACAAGTCGCCGCCCGTCCCATCCCCGGATCGCTTTGCCGATCACACCGCACCGTGCCGAAGTTGTTCGACCAACCAGACATCGATGCGGCTGTTGATCTTGCGGGTGTAGGTCAGCACGGCGTCAGCGTTGTCGCCGAGTTCGCCGGTGGAGTTCGCGTGCTTGGCGACATCGTTCACGTTGCCCGCGACGTTGCCGAGCAACCGGCGTAGCTCGCGCACCTCGGCGATGAGGATCTCCACTTGGCCGCTGGTGCGAACTATCGCTCCATTGCGCTTCGCGGCGAACACCCGCGCCGCTCCGACGGCGGCCTTGGCGATGAACGCGCCGGGCCGCAGTCCGACCGTGGCCGCCGCCGCGGTCACCAGCGCCCATTCGGCCGGCGCGTACGTCGACCGTCGACTTATCGACCGCGGCTTCGCCGCGTGGGGCCGATGGCCCTGCCCACTCTTCGGAGGCACTTCTCGTCCCTTCGCCTACCGAGCGCCCAGCGGCGCTCTCCGGTCCGGCAGCCCCCTGCCGGACCCGCCGATGTCTTCACCCCGCAGGGATGGAGACATCCGAGCCTCTAGATCCTCTAGAGGCTTTCGATACATTCAACCACTTTGAGTGTGTCTTGCGCCCACCCCTGGGCGCAACCCAAAAGTGGCCACTTTTGGGATATCTTGCTCACCCGAATCGCCGGCCGGGGGGCTTGCGGTTCACGATGTTCGCCCCAGCGAACGCATCGACGCTCGCGCGCGGGACCGGTGCGCGACAGGACTGCCCGCCTGAGCGCTCGGCCAGGTCAACCCACGCCGCCCGGTTCCGACTGCACACCAGTCCCCCAACCGAACAGGCGGCAAAACCGACCATCGACGCACATCCTCCGAGTAACTTTTCGCCTGTGACAGCCCGCTTTCATCTTTCGATACTTTCGATACACTAGGGGTCATCGGTCCATTAGCAATCACCAAGCAAGGAGACACCGCCCATGGTGAAGAAGACAGCCACCCACGCCTTGACCGCGTATCGACGCGTGGTCATCGACGACGACATGGAGACCCGCATCGGCGAACTCGCGGTAAAGGTCGGCGAATGGCAGCGCGCATCCGAGAACCGCGAGGCGGAGACGGCACGGCTGATCGCCGACGAGGAGTCCGCCGAAGCCGCCGTGGCAGCCGCCTACGCGGCGGCTACGAACGCTGGCGCCGAACCGGACGCCCTGGAACGGATCGGCCTCAAGCCCACCGCCGCACTCCGCGCAGTGGCCAAGCGAGCAAAGACCAGACCTCAACCCCGCCCGTCCCAGACATCAACCACCGCCGCCAAGGCACCCTTGACTCCGCCGTCGCCAGAGAAGGTCGACGCCGAGGCCGCCTCACTGGAGGTCTCGGCCGCGCCGCGCGCCACACCGCAATCCGATCCGGCTCCCAGCGGTTCTGGGGGTCGGTCCGCCGACACCAAGACGACGAGGGGCGCTGCCGACACGAAAACAGCGTCCGGCACCCGGACACGGAGTTGACGAACGCGCCGTACCGGCACCCGCGCCCAGGCGGTCCAGTACGGCGCATTCGAGCGCTCGACACTCACCAAGAAGGAGAACCCTCGTCATGGCGCGCATCACCTACACCCACTACACCGACGACGGGACCAAGCTGTTCGGGATGTTCCACAGCGAGCAGGCCGACGAGTTCGAAGCGCTCACACCGCTCGCGGATGGCCGAATCCACAACGAGTACCTGTATCGCACCGATACCGTCGGCTGGATACTGAATCGCGTTCTGACCGACGAAGGCGGCGCGGACCACAGCGTCTACGAAACCGTCTCCGAGGGTTTCGCGCGCCGGTGGCTCGCCGACAACGACCTCCACGACGAAGCGACGCGCCGGTTCGGCCCCGAATCAGGGGACGGCCCTCAGTCGTTCCCTCGATGAGAAGGTCGGCCTCCCACGCCCCGGTCCGAGTTGACGCTCCGCCTCACGCGGCGACGCCCGGGCGCTCTCGATCGACGAGCATGCGGTATCAATCCCTCCGCGCCGCCCGCGATCGGCGCGATTGCGACTGACTCTCCGGCCAGACCAGAAGGAATCAGATCCACCTCCGTGCAGCAGCCCGACCGACTCACCTTGCATTCGCCAGAATATCGGGTAATATATGACATAGAGGATTCGGGCCCGGACACCCCGACCTCTTCGATCCCACTCGCACAGCATGAAAGGCATTCCGATGTACCCACCCCTGGCAGTAGTCGCGAATCACGATCGCTTCTACGTGAACTTTTCCAGCGTCCCGCCCGGCCAGAGCCGGTGGCAGATCGAGGAAATCGACTTCACTTCCGAGGACGAAGCACGTGCCTGGGCGGCAGAGGAGGTCAGCTCCTCGGCGCGGGTTTCCGGTTCCGCGTGGGACTTCCGCGCCGAACTCTGGCTCATCCCGGCAGGCGTTCACCTCGACAAGAACGACGAAACCGAGCGCGTGCAGGCTCTCGCGCACGCGACCTGGGACCACCTCGCCAAGGCCGTGGTGTGGACCGATGGCGTCCCCGACGACTGGGACAACGACGACGAGACGGACGAGCCCGAGACCGGTCGCTGATGCTCGCGCACCCCACCACGCCGGGACGGAAACAGGACACTTCCGTCCCGGCGTTCTTCCACTCGCAGTCCTGGAGGGCTCTATGTCTGCTTTCATCACCGCACGACTGGCGTGCGCCACGGATATCGACGCTCTGCTCGACCTGCTCGATGAGGCCGAACCGCGCGAGCGCAGATGAGCACCGCAACACCGTGAAGTCCCGGCAGGACCGGACACCCCGCCGCTGCACCACCCCCACTCGCACTCCCAGACGAAGGGAACAGCTATGCCCTCCGCCAACTTCGACGCCCTCGTCGCTGAAGCACGGACACGATACGCACCCGAGTTGTTCGCCCTGGCCGCGCTCGGCTACGACGCACAGATCCGCGTCGTCGGCCACGTGAACATCTCCCTGCCCGGCGGCGAAGTGCGGGGCGTGCCGGTCGAACTGCTCGTGTGCAACGGCGACGGACTGGTGCTCGACGAGGACAACGCCGCTGACAGCACCGACTGGTGCGCTGCGGTCTACTCCCGCCTCGACGGCTCTCCGCTCGACATCTTCTGCTACGGCAATACCGCCGTAGCAGCCGTGCAGGCCGCCACCGCACTGTTGGACGATCCAGTCCGCATCGCGGCTCGCTCCCTCACCGGCAGCTGGCACTTCGCGATGCTGCCCGCCGCAGCACTGGGCGACCCGAACCGCGAGGCAACCTTGCTCGCACCGCTCACCTCCGACGGGCTGATACCGACCAACGTGATAGTCCTCGAGGACACGCCCGCCTGGACTCAGGGCTGCTCGACGCATTCAGACTGCCACCCGGTCGAACGCGACGCGGCAGCGTTCACTCATCGCGATTGCGCGCACGACCGACTCACGCACTGGAGTAAGTACGGCCTCGTCGACGACTGGTGGGCCAGCTGGACCGGTGGAGGGCCGGTGTGATGTCCGGCAACACCGATAGTGCGCGGGCGTGGTTGTCCTGCCCGATGGTCAGTAGGCCCAGGCTGTGCCGGTGCCCCGGTACTGCTCAACAGAGATCGGCTCCACACCAGGCTTCATATGGTCGAGGTAGAGCGTTGCGTGCAGGTGGTCGACTTCGTGCGCGACCAGGCGTGCGACTCCGCGCTCGAACACCGCGATTCGGGTGTTGCCGTCGATGTCGGTGTGCTCGACGTGGATTGTCAACGGGCGCGGTACCCGTCCGCGCAAGTCGAAGAAACTCAGGCACCCCTCGTACTGTTCGTCCTCGCCGCCGCCGGTCTCCACGATGCGTGGATTGAACAGGGTGATCGTGTCGCCATTGGGGGTGCGGACGATCGCCGCGGCCCTGCTGATGCCGATCTGCGGGGCGGCGATGCCCATCCCTTTGCCGAACACGTGGGCTTGGGCAACTCGCTGTGCGGCTGAGTTGAGTTCGGCGATGACACGGCGTGCGTCTTCGGCCTCGGCGGGTAGATCGAACGGGCGCGCGACCTCGCGCAGGATCTCGTCGCCTTCCTGCGCGATGCCCAGGCCGGCCATCACCTTGCTCGGCGGCGTGCGTTCGTCGTCGCTACGTCCCCGGAAGTCCCACTCGAGGCGGTAGCGAGCATGCAGTGGCGGGTGGTCGGTGGACCAGGAGTACATGTGTCGTCCCTGTTCGACCTGGTGGGTGATGGGTGTGCGGAACGGCTGACCTTCAGCGGTCATCGAGGTCTCGAGTCCCCAGACCGACGGTTCGAGCGCGGCCGGGAAATCGAGCCGGACCGACAAGCGGTTGGTCGGCAGCCGGACCGCACGCTGAAACCAGTTGCCCCAGTGGGTCGCCGAGACGGTGTATTCGTAGTCGATCCAGCACGCTTGGCCGGGGTAAAGCGGAAAGTGGCGTCCACTGTCGGGTTCGCTGAACATCAGCCAGACCTCTTTGAACGCGTCACGGTCGTGGTGGGCCGTCCACGTCATCGGCTCGGTTCTGTTTTCGCCGTACCACGCGTGTAGGTCGATCTCTTCCCAGGTCAATGGGTTTTCCTGGTAGAGCTGGTTGGACCGTTCGGGGTCACCGGGGTAGCGGTCTACCGAGATCCTGATCAGGTAACGGGTGATGGGGTCGGCCCCACCGTTGATCAGACGCCGCCGCTGGCGCAGCCGGTAGTTGAGCCCATCGAAGGACAAGCTCGCGTCGTCGTGGTCGACCACGAGCGACCCTGCCGAGTCGCTCGGGTCGACAGCGATGGGAGCGCGGACCGTGCCTGGTCGGGCAGCGACGAACTCAGCGAACGCGGCTCGCAGCGCACCGCCGGCTTGCAGTGCCGATTCGGCGCGCCCAGCGAATCCCTCCGAGGGCTTCTCGGTGCCGGACTCGATCTTGGACACGTACGGGCGGCTGTAGCCCAGCTTGGTGGCTAGCGCACGCCGCGACAGTCCACGGACATCGCGCCAGCGGCGCAACTCGAGCGCGAAGACGTTGACGTGCGTGTCCGCGGGTTCGTTGGCGGGCGAAGTTCCGGCCGAGGTCACTGTCGGGCGCTCCTGTTCGCGGGGGTGTGCGTGTGCGTGAGTACCCCGTGAGTATGAGCCCACTCTGTCGAAACAGCCTGCACCCGTGGGGAAATTGAACGCACTTCGACACGGCGATCGGTTCCCGCTTCGGCGGACAGCTGATGTCGGAACGGCCAGCCTCGCGTGGCACAACCAGACAGGTGCGCTCACATGACTCCACTCCCCAACTCGGTACAGACCTCGCCATATCTGACTCGCGTCGACCCCCGCGCGCCCTCACCGGTGCGCTACTTTTCCGATACGTTCGGCCCGACCTCCCCCGACAACGGGACTCCGACCGAGGGCGCGGTGTTCGGGATCGTCGGCCTGGACCGCCGCATCGACTGGCACACCGACCCCCGCATGCTCGAACTGCTGATCGCCAGCGCCCGTCAGCCCCTCGGCACCGCGGAGCTCGCGCACCGGTTCGGCGCGGACCTGGTCGCCGAAGCCGCAGCACGGCACTGGATTCAACCGCCAGAACAGTTGTGCCGGGACTACCGGCTGGTGTCGGGGGAGATCGAAGTGACCGCCCACTGCAACTGGGGCTGCCGCAGCTGCCCGGTGGCCGTTGACCCGAAACCCCGTCAGACGATGCCGATGGACATGTTCACCGAGATCATCGTCAAGCTGGTCGAGCACGGCTCGATCGACTACGTGACCTTCCAGTTCTTCAACGAACCCACCCTCGACCGCTACTTCACTGACCGCATCGAGGTGTTGGCCCGCTACGGGATGCCGTTGGCGCTCTACACCAACGCTTCCGCGCTCACCGGCGACAAGATCGAGACCCTGCGCCGCTCGGGGGTGCTGCGCACGATGGTGGTCAACCTACCCAGCGACGACCCGGCCGAGTTCGCCGATCTGACCGGTTCGGCCAGCTACGCCCACAGCACACGAAACGTGGAAGCCGCACTGGCAGCGGGCCTTCCGGTGCAGATCGGCGTCAACGGCGTCGGCGAGCGCCTGGCGCTCAACCTCGACGGGGTGGCGCGGCGCTACCTCCCGCTCGGCGCGCAGGTCACCGCGAATCTGATGTGTGACCGGGCCGGTGACGTCGGGGGCGAGTTCGCACAGAACCTGCTGATCGACGGACCGCTCACCGGGTGCGGGTATCCGGTTCATCACGCCAGCTTCAGCGTCGGCGGGGACCTGTTCTTGTGCTGCAACGACTACTACCAGCGCGAACGGTTCGCCAACATCGGCGAGGGCTCGATCCACGAGCTGATGACCAGCGATGCCGCGGTCACCGCGCGGCGCAAGGTGTTCGGCGTCGCCGTCGCCGAAGACGACTTCGTGTGCAGGCGGTGCCACAACCAGACCCTCGACTTCGCTTGCCGCGACTTCCGTCCGATCGCGACATTCGGATGAGCGGGCCAACGACGAGTTCTCAACGGCCGGTGCGGATCTGGTACGTCGCCGCACAAAGACTGTGCAACTTTGGCTGCACCTATTGCGTGTCGACCGGCGACTGGGCCAAGAGCAATCGTGAGGACTGGCGGGCTCCGCAAGACCGCGACACCTTCGCCGCCGTCGTCGACTGGATCGGCACCCGCCCGTTTCCGGTCGACGTCCGCCTCGGCACCCTCGGCGAACCATTCGCCTCACCGGTATTCCTCGACCGCGCCGCCTGGCTCACCCACCAATCCGGCGTGCGGTTCGTCGAACTGCTGTCCAACGCCTCACTGATCGAACGCCGTCTGCCGAAACTGGAACCCCACGCCAACCTCGGCAAGCTCTCACTCTGGCTGACCTGGCACGACGGACAAATACCGTTGGAGAAGTTCATCGCCGCCGCCGCGTTCGCCCAAGAAACCTACGGCTGCTTCGTCGTCGTGAACGCCCTGTTATTCGCCAACCACGACACCACCACCATCGCCCGCGTCAAAGCCGCCGCCGAAGCGGCCGGGCTCCGGTTCAACCTCGACCTCGGCTACGACCCGTCTGTGCCCTCGGACAACTCCACCAGCAACGATGCCGCGGCCGCGGTGCCGGTGCTGCGCGGCGGCGGCAACGTCCTGGACGTGGTCGCTGCCTGTGGTGGCGATACCGAACTCACCCGTGTCGCCCTGACCGGGCTGACCTCGCCCCAGCACCGGGCGTGCCGGGCCGGCTCGGACTACGTGTTCCTCGACATCCACGGCGATGTCTACCGGTGCTCGCGCTACGCCACCCTCGGCAAGCACCGCTACGGCAACATCCTCGACCCCGACTTCGAGCTGCACCTGCGCGAGAACATCTGGGCCCCGTGCGAAGCAGCCTCCGGGTGCGCCAACAAAGAGGACTTCCTCAACCTGCGCCTGGCCGAGCACCTACGCCCGTCGGTCGTGCCCAGCCTCGGCTGGACCGACGCCTAGCACCCACCGATCACCCTCGATATCCGCTCTTATGCAAGGAGATTCACAATGCTGCTCGCCGAGATGACCTGGCCCGACTTCGACGACCGCGTACAGCGGGGTCGCGCGATCCTGCCGATCGGGGCCATCGAACCCCACGGTCCGCACCTGCCATTGGGCGCGGACACGATGATCAGCGACTACTTCGCCGACCGCCTGGCCGCCGACATCGATGCCTGGATCGCCCCGTCGATCGGCTACGGCGTCGCCACCCCGTCTCAACGCCTCGGTGGAACCTTCCCCGGTGTCATCGCCGTCAGCGGCTCGACATTCACCTTGCTCGTCACCGAGATCGCGTCCGCGCTGGCCGAACACGGTGTGCGACAACTCGTCATCGTCAACTCCGCCATCGACAACCTCAGCTTCCTGTGCGAAGCCGCCCGCATCGTGACCGCCGCACACCCGGGTACCCGGGTCATCATCGTGCACTGGTGGGACGTCGTCGGCGAAGGATTCCGCAACGCCCTCGCCACAGAAACCGGAGTCGCCCGCAGCGACGACCACCACGCGGGCATGGTCGAATCCAGCCTGGTCATGCACGTCGCACCCGATACCACTCGCCCCGAACTCATCGACACCGACTCAGCGGGGCCAGGAGCGCGCCGGTTCAGCTACGACGTGTTCCCACTGCCCGCCGACGCCGCGACACCGTCGGGCATCGTCTACACCGCCCACAATGCCAGCGCCGAGATCGGCGCCCGGGTCGCTGACCAGGTCGCCCGCGAGATGGCGGCCGCAGTACGGCTCGAATTCGGCATCGACGGG
Source organism: Nocardia sp. (assembly GCA_014360565.1). GTDB lineage: Bacteria > Actinomycetota > Actinomycetes > Mycobacteriales > Mycobacteriaceae > Nocardia. Next base: position 19,081 of record JACIXH010000034.1, on the reverse strand, counting down.
GCGGGGGCGTGACCACGATGCCCGCACCCGACACCCATTTCCTGTTCTCCCCGTCGGCGACCTACCCGAACCCCGTGGCATGCCTGATCAATCGCGACGCCGAGATCGTCCACGCGTGGAGCAGCGACCTCGACCAACCCGACCCCTCGGCCGGGCCACCGGGATACCTGCGTGGTTGGAACCACGTCGAACTCGGCACCGACGGTGCCTTGTATGCCACGGTGCCGTTGCACTCGCTGGTGAAGCTGGCGCCGGACTCTTCGCTGATCTGGCGGGCCGAACTGCCCGTTCACCACGACCTCGACATCACCGACACCGGCCAGGTCTATGTCCTCACCGAGCAACCCCGCCTCCTCGATGGGCCCGGTGATCCGTTCGTCTTACTCGACAACTCGATCACGATCGTCGACGACGCCACCGGCACGACCACCGCGACTCACTCGCTGTTCGACCTACTGATGAGCGACGTCAACCTGTCGGTGGCGGTCACCAGGCATATCGATCGCCGTCGCCGATCCCCGCACCACCATAGGGCTCTGGCGATCTATCACGGCCTCGCCTCGCCCGGTTCGGTCCAACCGGGGCGCAACGCATCCCGGCGGCTGCGCGATCTGCCGGGTTCTCCGGCAGATCTTCTGCACGCCAACACTATCGAGGTATTGCGAGCGCATCCGGCCGGATTGTGGAGCGAGGGCGATGTGCTGGTGTCGATGCGCGAACTGGACACCATCGCGGTCGTGGACCTGTCTGTCAACAGGGTGCGGTGGTGGTGGGGACCCGGCGATCTGTCAGGCCAACACCAGCCGACGATGCTGGCAGACGGGCACCTGCTGGTGTTCGACAACGGCCAACGCCGCGGATACTCCCGCGTCCTCGCGGTTGATCCAACACGACCCGCGATCAGCTGGGAGCACCTCGCCGACCCACCACGGAACCTGTTCTGTGCCGTGGCCGGAGGCGCCGAACCGCTCGCGGGCGGCAACATCCTCATCAGCGACGCCCAAGCCGGTCAAGCGCTCGAAGTGACCCGCGACGGTCACACCGCGTGGGCAGTGCGGACCCTGACCGCCGCCGGTGAACGCGCCCAGTTCTACCGAATGGCGGCTGTCGCGCCCACGACCGCCGCATCGGTCGTCGGACCGAGCGATGGTCCCGCCACCGGATCTGCCCGCGATCTGGTGCGCTGCGAACTACTCGACCTCGTCAGGACGACACCATGATCAGCGTCATCATCCCCACCCGCAATCGGCCAGGCCCGTTGAACCGGGCTCTGCGCAGCCTCGCACGCCAGGAATTCACCGATTTCGAAGTCATCGTCGTCGACGACGGCGGTACGTCACCCGTCCGTTCGGTCACCGGCAACTGGCGCACGGCGCTGCCGATCCGCTTGATCGAGACGGACCACTGCGGCGTCTCGGCCGCCCGCAACACCGCGATGGTCGCAGCCAACGGCGAATACGTCGCATTCCTCGACGATGACGACGTCGTGCTCCCCCGGCACCTGCGCGCCGCACACACCGTGCTGGACCGCGGCACCGCCGATGCCGTCTACGGCGGCGCGCTCGTCAGCTCCCGATGGATCGAATCCATCCCCCGCAAAGCCCGCTGGATGCCACGCAAGGACTACGAGTTCGACAGCCGATTCCTGCTGTGCGCCAACTTCATTCACACGGGCTCGCTCGTGTGCCGCAACTTCACCGATACCGCCGCCGAGTTCACCGAGTCGATGACCCACTGCGAAGACTGGGACCTGTGGCTGACCTTGCACCGCAGCCTCGGCTACCGGTTCGCCTACCTCGGCGAAACCACCAGCGTCTATCACCAGGTGCCGCAGTGTCGCGGCGCGGTCTCGTCGGCCTACCTGTCGAGCCCTACGCCGTTCACTCTCGCCCGCCGCAATCTGTTTCGGACGTGGCCGAGCACTGACCCGCAGATTGCCGACTACCGCACCTGGTTCACCGAGTTCGACGCCCGTCTCGACCGACTCATCGAAGACAGCCGACCGGCCCCGGCCCATATCTACGAGTCAGCGGTGCGCACGCTGCATCACCGCTTCGTCACCGGCCGTCGCGCCGATCACACCGTGCTGGATTCTCTTCTGCCCGAACACCACTCACCCAGCCGTCAACCAGCAAGGGTCAGGTAACCGATGCACACCGATGACGCCGTCACCACTTCCTACGACCAGCACGCCGCCGCGTTCGCCGCCGAAGCCGCCCACAGCCCCTACAACGCCCACTACGACCGCCCCGCTGTCTTGGACCTGTTGGGAGAGCTCACCGAGCGCGTCGTCCTCGACGCCGGGTGCGGCCCCGGCCTCTACGTCACCGACCTGCTCGCTCGCGGCGCCCATGTCATTGCCATCGATGCCTCCGCGAGCATGATCGACCTCGCCCGCCGACATGCCGCTGGACAGATCACCCTGCGCCAGCACGACCTCACCCAACCCCTGTACTGGCTGTCCAACAACACTGTCGACATCGTCCTACTCGCCCTGGTCATCCACTACATCGACGACCGGATCGCGCTGCTGCGCGAACTCCACCGCGTCCTGCGCCCAGGCGGCCACCTCATCGTGTCCACCAGCCACCCGACCGCGGACTGGCTCACCGCCGAGGGCAGCTACTTCGACACCGGATGGGTGCAACAACGGTGGTCGTGCGGCATCACGCACCGCTTCTGGCGTCAACCATTGCAGACATGGTGCGCGGAGTTCACCGCAGCCGGTTTCACCATCGACGCGATCACCGAGCACCAGCCCGCCTCCGAGATGGCCCGAACCCACCCGGCCGAATACGACACCCTCACCCATCAGCCGGGTTTCATCGCCTACCGACTCTCCAAAGCGGCCACCAGCGACGGTGGGATCGACGGCGTTGCCTGACATGCCAAAATTCGTCATGGCCAATTCGCCGAATTTTCCAGTGCTCGTCGTTGTCAGCGGGCCTCCGGGATCGGGCAAATCCACCCTCGCTCACGCCCTCGCCACGGAAATCGGTGTCCCAGCGATCATCCGCGATGAGATCAAACAGGGCATGGTCCTTGCTACCCCGGCGCGCGACACCGATTACGACGACCTCAACATTCCCGTACTGCACACCTTCTTCGACGTCTTGACCGTGCTGGCCCGCGCCGGGGTCAGCGCGGTGGCAGAAGCAGCGTTCCAGGATAGGTTGTGGCGTCCCGGCCTGATCCCGCTGGCCGAACTCGCTGAGATCCGCATCATCCACTGCACCGCACCGCAATCGGTTCTGCATGAACGCATCGCCCGCCGCGCGGAGAGCGATCCCCATCGACAAGCCCACAACGACCAGGGTCTCCTCGCAGCGATCGCCGCTGGTGGCCAACCTGTCGGCGCGTTCGTCCCGGTGAGTATGGACGTCGCGGAACTGGTGGTCGACACCACCGATGGGTACCAGCCCAGCCTCGATGCGATCACCCAGTTCGCCGCCCACCCGGCTCCGAGCAATGCCTGATCGTCGCGGCGTAGCTTCGCTGGATCTTCGAGCCCGAAAGCCGCGACCTCGATCTGAGGGAATTGGTTATCGTCACCGCCATGATGGGCGACGAGTGGGAAGACACCGCCCGTGACGTGAGCCAGGTCGTGCTCCCGCTGCTCGCACGGCATCGAATTCTGTTCATCCAGATCGGACGGCCTGCTCGCCGGGCGCGCACCGACGGGACAGGCGTGGGCGTGTTCGAAGATTCACGTTCGCCGCAACGGCTCTACATCGAGGGTCCACAGCCGCAGGTGGGCGGCAGCCTGCGGTGCAGCATGTCGACCAAGGGCCGAGGAGTGCCATGCCGCACTGCGTTTCGGCTCCCCATTCCAACCTGGCCACGACGACCGATCGACATCCTCCCCACCCTTGAACTCTGACGCCCTCGGGCCCGATCCCGACGACAGCGGCGACCCGCAGTCGCGTGTCGGGGGCAGCCCTGCAGGTTCGCGGGCATGGGCGATACCTAGAAAAGCCCTCACCTGCCAGGCGGGTGAGGGCTTTCTGGGGTATCGGAAGGCTCGACGCTGGTTGATTGCTTTCCGACGCGGAGTGTACGACAGCCGGGACGTGAAGCCCAGTCCAGGACCCACCTGTGCGCCGACTGACTGAAACCACAGGCACGCAGACGCCGCGCTCGACACCGCCGATCAGTTGCTCTCCCAGCCGACCGCATTCACGTCCCCACAGCCAGAACCAAGAGCACTCATTCCCGACGCGATCACCGCTGAAATCTGCTGCTGCACAGTGGGTTTCAGTGCAACAATCTTGACCTCGAACCAATTAACGGGTAATATATGACATAGAAGTTTGCGGGACCGGACACCCCGCCCTCTTCGACCCCACTCGCAAGTCACGAAGGGATTTCCCATGCTCGAATTGATGGATTGGTTTTGCGGCGCTGGCGGCTCTACGCAGGGCGCGGCAAAGGTGCCCGGTGTGCGCATCACCCGTGCGGCGAATCACTGGGGCAAGGCTGTCGAGACCCACATGGCCAACTACCCCGAAGCCGATCACTTCCTCGGCGACCTGAGCACCGAAGAGGCCAAAGAGAAGGTCGCGAAATGGCCTGCCGCCGACCTGTTCTGGGCCAGCCCGGAATGCCCCCAGTGGTCCTCGGCGCGTGGCAAGAAGCGCGACTTCCACAACACCATGCAAGGCGACCTACTCGACCTCCAGCGCGACGAGGAAGCCGACCGCTCACGTGCGTTGATGGAAGAGGTTCCGATGTATTTGCGCGGCGTCATCGAGCGCGGCGGCCGGGTCCGCGCCGGAGTCGTGGAGAACGTGGTCGAAGTCCGCCAGTGGGACCAGTGGAACCGCTGGATCAGCGAGATCCGAGCCCTGGGCTACGGAGTCAAAATCATCGCCCTGAACTCCAGCCACGCCCAGCCGGTCCGCACCCCGGCAGCCCCGCAGAGCCGCGACCGGCTCTACGTCGCCTACTGGGATCTCACGCTCGGCCGCGAGCCCAACTGGAACAAGTGGTTGCGCCCACGAGCCTTTTGCGTGGCCTGCGATGAATGGATCAACGCCCTTCAGGTCTTCAAGAAACCCAACGCCGACATGGGCCGCTACCGCACCCAATACGTGTACCGCTGCCCACGGGTCAGCTGCCGCAACTCGATCGTCGAGCCGCCCGTCCTTCCGGCAGCCGCCGCGATCGACTGGACCCTGCCGGGCACATGCATCGGCGACCGGGCCAAGCCCCTGGCCGACAAGACCATGGAGCGCATCCGCGTCGGCATGCGCCGCTACGCCTCGGCCATGCCGATGATGGTTCCCGCCGGAGGTACCTGGCGCGACGACGCCACCCAGGTCACCGGACCGATGGCCGCCCGCACCACCCGTGAGAACGACGGCCTGGCGATCCCGCAGCCGTTTCTCTCACTTCTGCGCTCAGACCAGCCCCGCACGATCGGTCCGCACGAGCCCCTGTCCACCATCGTCGCCGACGGCTCCAACCACGGCCTCGTCGTCCCACCGCCGCTGATGGTCCCGATGGAGGGCCGCGACGGCAAAGAAGCCCAGCTGGCCTCACAGCCTTTACGCACCCAGACCACCCGCAACGAAACTGCCGTGGCATTCTTGCCATTCATCGCCGAAATGCGCGGCGGCGCCTCGGACGCACGCGCCGTGATCGACCCGCTCGCCACCGTTACCGCCAGCGGCAACCACCACGGCCTGGTCATTCCGCCGACGGGGATGTCAACTCAGCTGTGGAACTCGATGCTGCTGCCCTACTACGGCACCGGCACCGCGCGCCCGGTCGCGGACCCGATCGGTGCCATCACCACCCGCGATCGGTTCGCTCTCGTCGACACGATCACCGAACGCGACATCGACAACGTGCGCTTCCGCATGCTGGAGCCAGAAGAAATCCAGAACGCCATGGCATTCCGTTCCGACTACATCGTCCTAGGCAACAAACGCCAGCGAGTGCGGCAACTCGGCAACGCAGTTACCCCGCCCGCCGCCGAAATCCTCATCTCCGCGCTGGTGGAAGCCATCACCGGCGAAGAACTAGACCGCTACGGGCTGGCTGCTTAGGCGGCTGGGGAGGGCCCGACGCCCTCGGTCCTCCCCAAGCCCCCCTTCCGTTTCGTCCACTTGCGCAACCACTTCCCGAGCCGACCTCCGATCGCCAACGTGACCAGCAGCCATCCCAACGGAGTGCACACGGCCTCGCGGCCAGCCGAGTGGGAAGGCTCAGTACAAGTGCTCCTCACCCCCGTTTTCGGGGAGCCACAGACAGAGGTCGGGCGGCTTGGCGAAGCCACGATCGCGAGACCGCAGCTCGGACACGCCAGGCCGCCCGAAAGTGCCCCACTCGCAAAAGGAAGGGCAGGAACGAGTTTAGCAACCCAGTACCGTCCGGCGCGCCCCTCTCCGCTACTCGCCTCGAAAAGAGGTCATTCATGGTGCCCGCCGTATCCGACGTCGGCTTGAGCCCTGCGGGAGTGACCGGCGACAATCAGGGTGTGGGAACACTGATCACACTGAAGGAATGGGCCGCCCTACACGGACGCAGCTACGGCTCGATCCGCAACACCTGGGTAGGCGACCCTGACTTCCCAAAGCCGAAACAGCCCCGCTCACGAACAGGTCTGGGCGCAGGCACCCCAGCCCTTGAGTACGACAGCGACGAACTAGACGACTTCGCAGTACGCTGGGAAGCCGCCAAGCGCCCTGCATCGTTGCCCATGCCCGACGAACCTGAGGAATACCGAACCCTAGGCGCGATCGCCCGTTTGCTCGGCGTCGACGGCAAAACTGTGACCCAGTACCGCGACACCCTCAACGAACAGGTTGACCACACCGACCGCGGCGCACGCACTCTCTTCCACACCCGAGGCGTAGTAGAGGTGCTCAACCAGCGACGCGGTATGGGCATGGCCCGCCCACGCAATGCTCAGCCTCCCGAGTAGCAATCTCTCATTTTTACCCCGACAGCAGGTGACAGCGCCTCCGCGCAGTCAGCAAAATCAAGGCTCCTGGACAAGACGGTTTCACCCCGCCCCAGGGCGACCGACAGTTTCTTCGATCGACCACAGACTGGGGGGACCTATCAATATCGACGGCCAGGCAGAATTCGAACACACCGGAAACACCTACCTACAGGTGCGCGACTGCCTTCGAGTGATGGGCAACCAGCTGTTCGTCCATAGGCACTGGTACGAAAGGTCGCTAGCGAAGGATCTCAAGAACCCTGCCGCTGTGTTCGACGTTCTGATCGAGCAGGATTACCTGGAGGCGGAGGGAACCACCTCGGTCTCAGTCTGGAATCCCGAAACCCGTGATCACGAACAGATTGTTGAGACGACATATCACCCAACGAGCAAAGCCTATGCTTTGGCGAATGCTAGCGCGACGACACCCGTGCACCGCGCCACGGCGGAAAAGGCACTTGCGGGCTTCCTACAGCGAGTGGGGCAAGCCACAGCCGATCCGATGAACTTGGTAGTCGTTGATCGCGTGGTGCTGTTCGGCTCGATGATGGACCCAAATCGGCAGCGTGTGAGCGATGTCGACTTGGCCGTGAGCTTCATTGAGAACGGGGCAGTCTTTGAGGCCGCTGGTGGTTACGCGCTGTCCGGGTCCGTCTTCCTCGCTGAGATGAACGGCGCCCGGCACCCCTCCGGGTACCGGGGGGAATTCGGGGTGCGGAAATTTCTCAAGAACCGTTCCCGAGTGTTGAGCCTTGCCCGCCTTTCAGAGGATGGGGCGATTGCTGGACTGCCACCCGAGACCACCTCGCACCGGGTTCTGTATGAACGGCCGCGCGTGGTTTAGCGATGCCGGCGCAACGGCCGCATCGACACGTCCCCGGCGCGAGCCTTCCGTTCACGACCACACCAAATGGTTCGACGCCGCGGTAACCGTCCGAGCGGGCGGCAGAGCCTGGGGCACCACTGCCATCTCGACTACTTGCTCGGTCCACCAGATGTAGCGTGTCGCCCCATGTCCCGAGTGGCAGAGGAGCACATCCTCAGCCTGTGTGCCCCCGTGGAATCGAATGGCAGCCGGTTCCACACCCAGGCGCCGTGTTCAAGGCCAGTTCAGCGCGGGAGGAACTGATGTCCAAGGCAGAGGAAGGCCTGGACGCACTGCAGTACTCCGACGGACAGCTTGAGTAGACATCAGTGCTCGAGCCGCCCCATCAGCCAGCAGCCCGAGAGGGGCGGATCGCGACCTCAACGATCCAGGCAGGCGAAGACAACCCTCGTAGTTCCCGCCGATTCGGCCGACCGAGCCTGAGGTAGCTACAAGATTGCCGACCTGGAAAACTCGTCGGCGTGTCGGGTTGCGACACGCCGACGAGTCCAGGTGCTACATGTCGCGGCGCCAGCTCGCCGCTCGGGCAAGCCTGCAGCCGATCTCATCCCATTCTCATCCCATCGCCCAACACAACACCACGGGAAACACCAGGTCGCGCCGGGAAGCGTTGGGAAGTATGAAAAATAGGCGACTACCAGGCCAAACCCAGCCCTACCGGGCGACCCGAGAATCCCTCTGCGCGATGATGCAGAAGTTCCGGATCCTGGACGGATCGGTGAACGTTGTATCGACAAAACTGGAAGCCACTCCACTCCTCGCGGGGTATAGGCGAACTGGCCCCATCGTCCCATGCACGGGACCCCTCGCTTGCCACCGGTGCGTCCGAGCATGCGTCGACGCCGCATTTCGCCCGAACCCGTGCCCGCGCACCGGTGCACTCCACGGGTGAGTCGGCGTTATATTTCACTGCATGGCCAGCAGTTGGAACAGTCTCGGCAAGCAGCTCGGCGTCATCGCCAAGGAGCAGGGCCCCAAAATCGTGCGCAAGCAGGGGCCGCGACTGCTCGAGAAGCTGGTGGACGCGCTAGCGACCAAGCCCGGACCCGCCGTCGCGGTACGCCCCACGGCCTCGACCCCCGTGCCGACCGCCCACCGCGCCCGCCAGGTCGTGTACTGCCCGCAGCTCGACGGGCGCGCCGATCCCGGCGAGATCGTGTGGACCTGGGTGCCGTTCGAAGAAGACCCGACCAATGGCAAGGACCGGCCGGTGCTGGTGGTCGGGCGCGACCGCAAGACCCTGCTCGGACTGATGCTCTCGTCCAAAGCCGACCGCGCACACGACCACAACTGGGTGGGAATCGGCACCGGACCGTGGGATCACGACGGCAGGCCGAGCTGGGTTCGCCTCGATCGGGTGCTCGACGTGCCCGAGGACGGCATCCGGCGCGAGGGCGCGATCGTCGAGCGCAAGACCTTCGATCTTGTCGCGCACCGGTTGGTCGCCGAGTACAGCTGGAGCTGAAAGACCGTCGAACCCCGACCCGGGTACACCGGATCGGGGTTCGATTGGTTCGGAGCTAGGAGTGCACGTCCTTGGACCGGCCGAAGATCAAGCCGTAGAGCAGTGCACCCAGCGCCCCGCCGATCAGCGGGAACACGATGAAGGCCCATATCTGCCCCATCGCCCCGTCCTGGTACGGCGCGACGCCGAGGCTGCGCGCCGGGTTGACCGAGGTGTTGTCGACCGGGATCGAGATCAGGTGGATCACCGCGAGCGTGACGCCGATCGACAGGCCCGCCATCGGCACATCGGAGATCTGGTCGGTGGAGGCGAGCACGACGAACACCAGCAGCGCGGTGAGCATCACCTCGATGATGATCATGGCCACTATCCCGTACCCGTTCTGCACCACGACCTCGCCCAGCGGGCCGGTCACCGCCGATGGGCTGTGCGCGCCCCAGCCGTTGGCGCCGAGCCCGTCGACGGGCCGATCGTAGGCGGGCAGGTTCTTGGCCAGCGCGAACAGCACGAGCCCGGCCAGGAACGCCCCGATCAGCTGGGCGACGACGTATCCGGCCGCGCTCATCGCGGATAATCGGCCGAGCAACAGCTGACCGGCCGTGACGGCCGGATTCACGTGGCAGCCCGAGATCGGCCCGATCGCGTACACGAGAAACATCAATGTCAGCCCGAAGGCGAGTGCGATACCGAGCGCTCCCACCCGGTCACCGGCCAGAACCGCGGTACCGACACCGCCGATCACGAGAACGAATGTCCCGAGTCCCTCAGCCGCCCACTTCTTGGCGTCGGAGACGGCTTCTTTTTCGGTGAGTTCCTGTGCAGTGGGAGACATCGGCATCACCTATCCGAGAGGAGTTTCCCCACGTGAGCGCGGGGTCCGCACGAGCGTCTCGGACATTACGCGAGCCGGGTGACCTCTACAACGACCTCCAGATCCGTTGATCCGCCGCCGGAGAACACACCTTTCAACGGCGGCACGTCGGCGTAGTCACGACCGACCCCGACCGACACGTGCTGTTCGTTGACGGCGAGGTTGTTGGTGGGGTCGTAGCCCCACCACTGCCCCGTCCACGCCTCGATCCACGCGTGTGACTGGCCCGCCACCGTCTCGCCGATCTGCGCACCCGGCTTGGGATGCAGGTATCCGGACACATAACGGCTGGGAATTCCCATGCTGCGCAACAACACCAGCGTCAGATGGGCGTAGTCCTGGCACACGCCACGGCGCTCGGCGAAGGCCTGCAGCGCCGAGGTGTGCACCGAGGTCGTGCCCGCGATGTAGTCCATCTCCTTGTGCACCCACTCGGCGGCGCGCACCACCGCCTTGGCAGGTTCCTCACCACGGCAGAGCTGACGCGCCACCGTCGACAGTTTGCGATCGCGCGGCACATACGCAGTGGGACTGAGCATTTCGTCGAACCGGTCGATGACCCGCCCGCCCTGCAGTTCGTCCCAGCTCAGTTCCTCGGTGGGTTCGGCGAACGGTTCGGTCTCGACCACCGAGGATCCGGTCACCTCGAGTTCGGTGTGCGGTGCGTGCAGGTCGAAAGCCGTGACCGCGGTGCCCCAGTAGTCGGTGTAGCGGTAAGCCCTTGTCGCGGGCACGGTTTCGACGCGATTGAGGATCACGTTCTGTCTGCTGTCGGCGCGCGGGGTGAGCCTGGCCTCGTTGAACGATCGCGTCACCGGCGCGTCGTAGACATACCCGGTGGTGTGCACCACCCTGATCCGCCAACTCATAGCTCTCCCTCTACCTGCACGCGGCTGTCCTGCTTGCTGCGCACATCGGTCCACGCCACCCACGGGGCGGCATGGAAATACTGGCGTGACACGGCTTCACTGAGCTCACGGCACGATTTCTGCAAGGCGAGCAACCTGGCTTGCAGGTCTTCCAACAACACTCCCGGCGGCAGGAATTCGAGTTCGCTTCGGGCGCGTCCGAGTACGCGTTGCGCCTCGTGCCGCGCCCCGACCCGACTGCCGGGTCGCTGATCCAGTTCGGTCAGGCAGGCTTCGGCGACGCGCAGCGTGTGGAACACCGAACGGGGGAACAACCGGTCGATCAGGATGAACTCGGCGACCCTGGCGGCATCGAGGGCGCCGCGATGAGTGCGCAGGTAGGTGTCGTGCGCGCCCGCCGAACGCAGCACCGTCACCCAGGCGGGCGAGGACGTCTTGTCGCCTGCCCGCGAAAGTAGCAGGCGAACCATCATGTCCACGCGTTCGATCGACCGGCCGAGCAGCAGGAAGCGGTAGCCGTCGTCACGGCTCAGGGTCGAGTCGGTCAGTCCGGTGAACATCGCCGCCCGGCCTTTGATGTAGGAGAAGAACTCGTGCGGGCCGAGCCCACGCGCGGCCCTTTCCGCCGCGGCCATCCCGTTGTAGGTGGCATTGAGGCACTCCCACATCTCACTCGAGGTGACTTCGCGTGCGCCGCGGGCGTTCTCGCGGGCCTTGGTGATGGAGTCACTGATCGAGACGCCGTGGGCGTGGCTGTAGGCGACGAGATCGGTGACCGACCACACGTCCAGGCGCAAGCCCTCGGGCGGTTCGATCCCGAGCACCTTGAGCAGCACGCGGGATGTGCGGTCCGCGTCGACGGTGGCGTCTTCGAGCAGTTGGTGCACCGCCACGTCCAGGATGCGCGCTGTGTCGTCGGCGCGCTCGACGTATCGGCCGATCCAGTAGAGGGATTCGGCGTTTCGAGCAAGCATGTCTCTATTCCCCGATCAACCGCTGTGTCTGCTGCTGTTGCTGCTGTTGCTGATTGGCCTGCGGCGTGCTGAGTTCGCGGCCGAGCTCGAACGAATCCCCCTGCGGCGGTTCGCTGACGAGTTCGGGGCCTGCCAGTTCCCGCTCGACCGATCCGGCGCGCCCGGCCAGCACCCAGGTGTCCTTGCTGCCGCCGCCCTGACTCGAGTTCACCACCAGCGAGCCCTCCGGCAGCGCGACCCGGGTGAGCCCGCCGGGCAGCACCCAGATGTCGTCGCCGTCGTTCACCGCGAACGGGCGCAGATCCACGTGACGCGGCGCGAGATCGTCGCCGATCTTGGTCGGCACCGTCGACAGCTGCACCACCGGCTGGGCGATCCAGCCGCGCGGATCGGCCCTGATCTTGCGCTTGACCGACTCCAGCTCGCGCGCCGACGCGTCCGGCCCGATCACGATGCCGTAGCCGCCGGACCCCTCGACCGGTTTGACCACCAGTTCGCCGACCCGATCGAGCACCTCCTCGCGTTCGTCGTCGAGCCAGCAGCGGAAGGTGTCGACATTGGGCAGGATCGGCTTCTCCCCGAGGTAGTACTCGATGACCTTGGGCACGTAGGTGTAGATGAGCTTGTCGTCGCCGACGCCGTTGCCGACCGCGCTCGAGATCACCACATTGCCCGCACGAGCGGCGTTGAGCACGCCGGCGATGCCGAGCACGGAGTCGGGACGGAAGTGCATGGGGTCGAGGAAGTTGTCGTCGATGCGCCGATAGATCACGTCGACCTGACGCTCGCCTGCGGTCGTGCGCATGTAGACGACGTTGTCGCGGCAGAACAGGTCACGCCCCTCGACCAGTTCCACGCCCATCTGCCTGGCCAGCAGGGAATGTTCGAAGTAGGCGGAGTTGTGCACTCCCGGCGTGAGCACCACCACGGTCGGGTCTACCTCGTTGGGCGCCGCCGAGGCCCGCAGCGCGCGCAGCAGGTGGCCGGGATAGTCGCCCACCGCGCGCACCCGGTGCGAGGAGAACAGATCGGGGAAGACCCTGGCCATCGTGCGCCGGTTCTCCATCACATAGGAGACGCCCGAGGGCGAGCGCAGGTTGTCCTCCAGCACCCGGAAGTCGCCCTTCTCGTCGCGGACCAGGTCGATGCCGGAGACGTGGATGCGCACACCGTTGGGCGGGACCAGCCCGGCGGCCTCGCGATGGAAGTGTTCACACGAGGTGACCAGACGCTTGGGGATGACCTGATCACGCAGGATGTTCTGTTCGCCGTAGACGTCGGCCAAAAACAGCTCCATCGCGGTGACCCGCTGTTTGATGCCGCGTTCGAGTTTGGCCCACTCCGCGGCGGCGATCACCCGCGGCACCAGATCCAGCGGGAACGGCCGCTCCTGGCCCGACAGCGAGAAGGTGATGCCTTGGTCGATGAACGCGCGGTCCAGGGCGTCCGAGCGTTTGGCCAGGTCGTCGACGTCGTTGGCCGCCATCGCGGCGTGGATGCCCTTATACGGTGCCCGCACCTTTCCCGATCCGTCGAACATCTCGTCGAACGCGTCGGCGAAGCGGCCGGGGCCGTAGCCCTCGAACAAGCCGGTGTGCGTGGAAGCAGGCTGCCCGGTCGTTCTCCCCGGCGCAGTGGTGGAGGTCATGACAAAAACTGTGCCCCACCCGGCGGCAGCGCTGTGTGTGACACAGGTAAATTCTTCGCATCACCTGAAACGGGTGAAATCGGCGTTCGTTCTCCCGGTCGGCAGGATGTGGGCCGATTTCGCCGGGGAGTGCCGAGCTGGTAACCTCGATCTTCGGCGCGGTGTTACCCGTAGTTCAGCACCATCTGCTGCATCGTGGGCGCGCGCCCAACGAGCTTTCAAGGAACATCACCCAGCGACAGGAAACCAGAGGATACAGGCGTGGCCAACATCAAGTCCCAGATGAAGCGGATCCGTACCAACGAGGAAGCGCGTCAGCGTAACCAGTCGGTCAAGTCCGCGCTGCGCACCGCGATCCGCAACTTCCGTGAAGCTGCCTCCAGCGGTGACAAGGAAAAGGCTGCCCAGCAGCTGCAGTTCGCGAGCCGCAAGCTCGACAAGGCCGCGTCCAAGGGCGTCATCCACGCCAACCAGGCGGCCAACAAGAAGTCCGCGCTCGCGCTGGCTCTGAACAAGATCTGATCTTCGGCGAGCCCGGTGCTCGCTGGTAGTACATATCCAAGACGCAGCCGCCGTGGCCTCGATGACCACGGCGGCTTTTGTCGTTCCCTTCAGTTCAGTGGCCTCTGCGGTCACGCCGGGCCGCCGCCCCCGGCCCACCGGCTCAGCCGACGGGTTACCATTCGCGCCATGTTGACGGTGTACGCGAATCAGACGGTGGTACGAGGCGACGACCTGGCCGAGGTGATCCGCGCGGCGGAGATCCTGGGTATCGGTCTCAAGGTCGAAAATGTGATGGTGCCCGACGAGGACGGTGGCTACGGCGCCGCCTGGATCGTCACCCGTGAAGACGAGATCCCCCTCTACGACGAGTGGGAGGGGCGCTACGACGATGTCGAGGACGACGAGGACCTGGACGTTTCCCTCGTGGTCGCCGGCGAATAGTCAGTTCACGCAGGGCAGCTGCCCCGAGGTGATACCGCCGCGAACCGGCTTGCCCGCGTCGGGGGTTTCCGGCTCCGGCGCGGTGGTGCTGGTCTGCCACCCGCCTGCTGTCAACTCCGGCGACCACGCGGCCGGAGGTTGGGTACGTTGCCCGGTCCGCCTGGCGGTGGAGGTGGGCACCGGCAGGCCGAACGCCACGGCGATCTCGCGGCGGATCGCCGACCGGTCGACGATGTTCACATCCTGGCCGTTGATCACGTCGTAGCGCAGCACCGGCAGGGTACGGAATTCGACCTGTGGATCGTCGGCATCGCCCAGCGTGCGGACGAAGTCGGTCATGTTCCAGCCGTCGGACAGCACGATATTGCGGTGGGCCACGTCCATCAGGGCCGAGAGTCTGCCCGGGTCGGTGAGCGTCCCCGCCACGTGGAGCTGCCGAGCCACCGAGGTGAGGAACGCCTGCTGACGATGGGTCCGGTCCAGGTCGCCGTTCTCCAGCCCGTGCCGTTGCCGGACGAAGGCCAGCGCCTGTGCCGGGTTCAGATGCTGGCGGCCCGCGGGGAAATCGGCGCCGGAGAACTCGGAGTCCCGCACCGGGGCGTTCAAGCAGACTTCCACCCCGCCCAGCGCCGCGGCCAGATCGTAGAATCCGGCCAGCGTGACCTCGGCGAACCTGTCGATCGGCACTCCGGTCAGATCCCGGACCGCCGCCACGGTGGACGCCCGCCCCGCCTCCCGGCCCGCCTGTTCCAGCTTGCGCTGATCGGTCACACCGCGCGCGATCAGCTGGTCCTGCACGGCCGCCTTGCGCAACCCGTACGCCTCCTTGATCTTGGCGTGGGTATAGCCGGGGATGCCGCGGACCGGCACGTAGTCGTCGCGCGGAATCGATACCGCGACGATCTTGTTCATAGCGGCCGGGATGTGCACCAGGATCAGGGTATTGGCGTTGTATCCGCCTTCGTCACCGTCACCGGCGTGCAGTTGATCGAGGACTTCGCGGGGCAGTTCGTTGCCGTCCTGGTCGCGCCGGGTGTCCAACCCGATCAGCAGAATGTTGAGGTCGCCCCCGAGGGAACGCGGTGCGTCGTCACCGATGGCCCCCGACCGCAGGAACCCCGCATCGAAACTCCCCGCCGTCGACCACCCGTACGCCGTCACCACCACCACCGCCGCCGACAACAGTGCCGCGAGAGTCTTCACGACTCGCCGCGTCGTCCGCCCCACCGACCCCCGAGCGCGTCGACCGCGCTCGTCTTGTCCGATCCGGCCACCACTCGGCTCAACCATCTCATGATCAACTGTGCCAGCTGCGATAGCGAACGCACATCGCGATTCGATCCCGATTGGGTGATGCTCGGTGCGGCGCCGTCACTCCCGTCGACGACTCCGCACCGCGTTTCAGCCTGTGGCGCGCAGGTCGAGGATGCGGGCGAGGGCGTGTTCGACGGCGTAGGTCGCGTCGGCCGCGCCGCCCTTGACGTCGGCGTTGAGGGTGGCGACCACCTGGAGGGCGGTGCCGATCGTGGTCGGATTCCAGCCCCGAGCTTGGGCCTGGGCTTTTTTGATCTTCCAGGGCGGCATGCCCAGTTTCTGGGCGAGGGCGAACGGGTCGCCTCGGCCCGCCGAGCCGACCTTGGCGATGGTGTGGACGGAGTCGGCGAGCGCGTCGGCGAGCAGCACATGGGGGACACCGCGGTCGGTTGCCCAGCGCAGGGCTTCCATCGCGCCGGGGCGATCGCCAGCCACGGCGAGGTCGGCCACATCGAAGCCGGTGACCTCGGCCCGGCCGGAGTAGTACCGGCGAACAGCGTTCGCGTCGACCTTGCCGCCGGTGTCGGACACCAATTGCGAACAGGCCGCGGCCAATTCGCGCAGCTCCGAACCGACGGATTCGAGCAGCACCTGAACCACGTCGGACGGCACTTTGACCCCGAGGGCACGGAACTCGCTGCGCACGAACTCCACCCGCTCGGCGCCCTTGTTGAGTTTCGCGCACTCGTGGACGGTGGCGCCCTTCTTCTGCAACGCAGGTGCCAGCGCCTTGGCACGCCCACCGCCCGAATGCAGAACCATCAGCACCACGCCGTCGGGCGGATCCACCGCGGCTTCGGTGATCACCGCGACCGCGTCCTTGCCCGCTTCCGCGGCCGACTCCAGCACGATCACCCGGTCTTCGGCGAACAGCGACGGGCTGAGCAATTCGGCGAGCTCGGCGGTGCTGGCATCGCCGGCGCGCAATCTGTCGACCGGCACCGAATCCGGATCGGGCGCACAGGCCCGCACCTGCGCGGTCACCTTCGCAACCGCACGTTCGACCAGCAGTTCCTCGTCTCCGAGGACCAGATGCACCGAGGCAGGGCGTTCGCTCACCAGGCGATCCTACGTAGGCCCACTGACAACCCGGCACTCACCGCGTTCCCGTCCGGCGTGTGCCGACCTACCCTGGAACCATGGTCGCCGATATCCCCTCCCCCAGCTGGGTTCCGGCATCGTGCACGCTGCCCAGTGCCGAGGTCCCCCTTCGGCTCGCCGAGTTCGACCAGTTCTTCGCAGCGTCGGTGCTGCGGTGGGCCCGCCCCGAGCCGACCGTGCTCGAACTCGTGCTGCCGCAGACGGCCGAGGCGGCGGGGCGAGACTTGGCCGGCCGTGAGTCCGACTGTTGCTCGTTCTTCGGCTTCAGCTTCGAACAACCAGCAGCGGAACGGGTGCTGATGCGCATCAGTGTGCCCGTTGAGCGGGTCGAGATCCTCGATGCCGTCGAGGAACAGGTCCGTGCCGCCCACTCGGCCTACGGCGGCGGGAGCTGAGGGTTCTCAGTTCGGCGGCGGTACCGACGATCACGACATCGCCGTCGAGGTCGGTCCGAGCCACAGTGGCGCCGAGCGCGGAAAGGGTAGCGAGCACCGTAGGGTGCGGATGCCCGAAGGTGTTGCCCGACCCGGCACTGACCAATGCCAGGCGCGGACCGACCGAACGCAGGAATTGCGGTGTGGTGGTTCGTGATCCGTGATGCGGCACCTTGAGGATGTCCGCCCTGACGTCGGCCTCGCGCAAAACCCGCCCCTGCGCCTCGGCCTCGATGTCACCGGTGAACAGGATCGTCCCGGCCGGAGTACGAGCCCGCATCACCAGCGACCGATCGTTGGCTTCATCGGCCACCAGCGAAGCCGGTACCGCCCGGGTCGGCGACAGTATCCGCAATCCGACTGCCCCAAACGCCATTTCGTGCCCGGCATACAGCTCGAGCAACGGTATCCCGGCGGCCCCCGCGAGCTCGGCCACCCGTTCGGCCCCTGCGACATCGTCACCGTGGTCATGGGATTTCCGCTCGGCGACACCGTGTGTATCGGGCGGTACCGTGCGCACCCCGGGCGTTCCACTCGGGCAGGCTGCGCGCTTTTCGGTCGACCGCGCGGATGACGCTCTGTCACTGCCCGATCCGGCGGTACCCGGCTCGCGCTGTGCCGCCTCGACTATCTCCGCTCGACCGGTCACGTCAACAGGATGCGGCGACGGTGCGGGTGTCCGATCCGGGCTTCGGTACGTGGCGGTGCAGGTCTGGGCGATGGCGGAGCGGAGTTCGCCTGGTGCGGTGGCGATCGCGTCGACGGTGCGGCCGCGGAGAGCGCCGACGAGTCCGTTGATGTGGTCAGCGTGGGGGTGGGTGAGAACCAGCAGGGGGATGTGGGTGATCTCCAGGCGATCCAAGCAGGTGCGAATCGAGCGCGGGTCGGGGCCGACGTCGATGACGACCGCAGCGCCCGGAGCGGTAGCCAGGGCCAGGCCGTCGCCCTGGCCGACGTCGCACATCGCGAGCACCCAGCCCTCCGGTGGCCAACCGGGCTGAAAGAAGCGCACCGGGAGCAGCACTATCGATGTTGCCAGCACGACGACTGCCAGGAGTCTGCGCGTGGGTGACCAACGCAGCGCCGCTACGACCATCACAACGATCACTGTCGCCACCGCACCCCCGACAGCACCGCCAGGCACTGTCACGGTGGCTCCGGGCACCGCGGCAGCACGATCGGCGACACCGAGCAACCACCACATCGGTGGCCGAGCACACCACAGCACCCACACCGCGCCATCTGCCCACACGCAAGCCACGGCCGCTCCCATCGCTCCGATCACTGTGATCAGCCCGATCACCGGCGCCACCAGTGCGTTCGCGACGATCGCAACCAGACTCACCCGCCCCGACAGCGCGACCATCAGCGGCACCGTGACCACGAACGCGGCCGCCGACACCGCGACGATCTCCGCAGGCGCACGCCACCATCCACGCGCCCGCAACCAGTCCGCCCAGCTGGGCGCGAGCAGGATCAGGCCCGCTGTGGCGAGCACCGACAAGGCGAATCCCGCGCTCACCGCCAATTGCGGTGCCAGAGCCAGCAATCCGATCACCGCCGCGCTCAGTGCCGGTAGTGCCTGTTTGCGTCGGCCGGTCAGCAGGGCGAGCACTGTCACCGAA
>JACIXH010000339.1 GCA_014360565.1 Nocardia sp. | reverse complement strand
TCGACCAAGACGACTACCTCAATGCTGTGGTGATAGCGGAAGATCCGGACTTCGACGATTACGCCTGGCTGCGTTTCGGTCAGCAGCTCGAGCAGGCAGCGGACCGCGTCCGCGACGTCCGCTGGGGGGCGCGCACGCTCGATGTCGACGTGGTCCAGTGCACCGACGACACCGGCGCGGCGATCGCCCGAGCCTGCGATCCGTCCCTGATCCTGCCGCACCCTCAGGCCCACAATCGGGCGTTCGTGCTGATTCCATGGCTGGCTGTCGAGCCGTCCGCGCAACTGCTCGTCGACGGCATCGCCTGGCCGATCGCGGAGTTGCTCGCCGAACTCGATCAGTCCGAGGCCGCAGGCGTGATCCGCACCGACCTGGTGCTACGTGACGGAAGCGCCCGCTCGTGCTGAAACCCACTCGGGTACTCGACCTCGCGCTGAACGTGGTGGTGGCCGCCGCGGTCGCCTGGGTCGCCACGCGGTTCGCCTATTCCAGCTTTCCGACGATCTCGGTGGCCGCAGGCGCCTCGCTGCTGCCGGTCGCCGCGATCGAGGCAGCGCTGGGATTCGCGATCAAGGCCAAGATCGCCGACGAGCAGATCGGCGACGGACCCGGCCAGATGCATCCGATCAACGTCGCCAGGGGTGCGGCGCTGGCGAAGGCGTCGCTGCAGGTGGGTTCGCTGGCTGCCGGCGTGTGGCTGGGCTTTCTGCTGTGGGTCTTCCCACAGCGTGGGACCGTGACCGCGGCTGCCGCGGATTCGCCCGGCGCGGTGGTGGGCATGCTGGCCGGTTCGGCCCTGGTTGCTGCGGCTTTGTGGCTGGAGTATTGCTGCCGGGCACCCGAGGACCCGCACGACGATCCAGCTACCACATAGCAACTTGCGAATGGAATCACCGTGACCTTTGGTGGGCCCACCAGCCGTTTCCGGCTACCCTGGCCCACATGGTTTCACCCTCCCGCAGCACGGCGCCCCGACGACGGCGGGACGACGCGGGAAAATTCTTCGTCGGTTTCCTCATCCTGCTCGGCCTGACAGCCAGTGTTTTCCTGATCTTCAGCGAAAACGTCCAGTACGTCAGGATCGGCCTGGTAGCGGCCCTGTGGGCGGCGGTGATCGGCGCACTCGCGGCCACCCGCTATCGCAAGGACGCGGCCGTCGACAAGGCGAAGGTGCGCGATCTTCAAACGGTGTACGAGCTCCAGCTCGAGCGCGAGATCAACGCGCGTCGTGAGTACGAGATGGGCGTCGAGGCGCGAGTCCGCGCCGAAGTCGGCGCCGACTCCTCCGAGATCGCCGCACTGCGCGCCGAGCTGACCCTGCTGCGCCAGAATTTGCAGGTCCTCTTCGACGGCGCGCTGCCCGACGAGCAGCCCGCACTGCAGGCAAACGCCGTGCGGGTCGACGCGTTGCCCGCCGGTGGCTTCAGTGCCTTCGACGAGTCCGACCACGATTTCGACGATAGCCCCGTGGATGCCAACGCCGCCTGGTTCGGCCCGTGGCAGCAACCGCCCAGCGCACTGAAACCCGTCTTCATGCAACCGGTTTCGGCGAACTTCGCCGACCCCTACGACGACCCGGTCACCGCCGAGACCTCCGCCGTGCAGCTCGACGAATACGCCGAAACCCAGCAGGCGGCAGCGGCTGAGCCCGCCCCCGCGAAGCCGAAGGCGCCCACGAAAACGCCCCCGCCCCGCCTGTCCTCCCCGAACACCCGCAGGGTGAGCGACACGGCCGCGCCGACGAACGGCACCCAGGCCGACAGCAAGCCGTCGACCCCCGCGCCGTCACCCACCGCCCCGGCCGACCCCGCCCCGGCCCCCGTCGCCGCGGACGAGCCGACGCCGATACCCGAGCCCACCCCGGCCCCCGCGGCGTCGACTCCCGCCCAGGCCCCGGCCACGCGCCCCGAAAAGGCCCCTGCGGTCGGCACCAGCTCCCGCCGGCGCCGCCGCGCGGAGACCGAAGGCAGCACCCGCCTCTCGGTAGCCGACATCATGGCCAACCTCGAATCAGAGTCCACGCGCTGACCGATCCACACCCCACAGCACGCACCGCCTGACTCCGGCCCGAAGACGCGGAGAGGCGGAAGGTCGGGAGAGCTAGATCACGGGTGGGGGTCATGGCGCCTCGCCCACAATCCCCTCTATCCTCGACTCGTAACGTCTGGTACCCGCACCGCGGGACTGGAACGCAAATCGAGAGGACAACGTTGACCTCGAGAAGTGTCAACCCCGATGGCGCGAACACGAGTATCGACCCAGCGCCCGCACGACTGACGGTAGGAATCGTCTCGGCGGGACGAGTGGGTTCCGCACTCGGCGTAGCGCTCGAGCGAGCCGGCCATGTGGTCTTCGGTGTCGCCGCGATCTCCGATGCCTCGGTCCGTCGCGCACATGCGCGCCTACCCGAAGCGCAGGTCCTGCCGATCGAACAGATCGCTCAGCGCAGTGAACTGCTCCTGCTCGCCGTTCCCGATGCCGAGCTGGCCGGGTTGGTGCGCGGTCTCGCCGGTGCGAACGTGGTCCGTCCCGGAACCATCGTCGTGCACACCTCCGGCGCCAACGGCGTCGCGATGCTGGCCCCGCTCACCGAACAGGGCGCGCTCGGCCTCGCGATCCATCCCGCCATGACTTTCACCGGCCACGACGAGGACATCGCCCGCCTGGCCAACGCGTGCTTCGGCGTCACCGCCGCCGACGAGGTCGGTTACGCCATCGCGCAGGCGCTGGTGATCGAGATGGGTGGCGAACCGGTTCGCGTCGAAGAAGACCGGCGCTCGCTCTATCACGCCGCCCTCGCCCACGGCAGCAATCACCTCGTCACGGTGATCGTCGACGCCGTCGCCGCTCTGCGCGAATCTCTCTCCGGCCCGGGCCTGCTCGGTCAGCCGCTGGTCGACGACCAGCCCGGCGGTCTGCCCGAACGACTGCTGGCCCCACTGGCCTCGGCCGCCCTCGACAACGCGCTGCGGCGCGGCCTGACCGCGCTGACCGGGCCGGTCGCTCGCGGCGACGTCGCCGCCGTCGCCACCCACCTCGCCGCGCTCGAACAGGTGGATGACCGTCTCGCCGAGGCGTACCGCGCCAACTCGCTGCGCACCGCCGAACTCGCCGACACCGATCCGGCGCTGCTGGAGCTCCTCGCCAAGGAAGGCCACTGATGGAACCCCGAGAAGTGCATCACCACCAGGGCGGCGCTCGCGCCACCGGCGCCTTCAAGGCGGGTGTGTTGACTGTGCACCACAACCCCGAGGTGCTCGACACCGTCGCCAAGGCACTGCGCGGAGCCGGTCGCACCGTCGGTTTCGTACCGACCATGGGCGCGCTGCACGAGGGCCATCTGGCGCTGATCCGCCAGGCCAAGCTCGCCAATCAGGTCGTGATCGTCTCGATCTTCGTCAACCCGCTGCAGTTCGGCGCGAACGAAGATCTCGACGCCTACCCGCGCACCCTCGACGCCGACCTCGAACTGCTCCGCCTCGAGGGCGTCGACTTGGTCTTCGCGCCCGCTGTCTCCGACATGTACCCGGACGGCATGCGTACCACCATCCAGCCAGGCCTGCTCGGCGCCGAGCTCGAAGGTAACAGCAGGCCAACGCATTTCGCGGGCATGCTCACCGTGGTCGCGAAGCTGCTCAACATCACCCATGCCTCGGAGGCGTATTTCGGTGAGAAGGACTACCAGCAGCTCACCCTGATCCGGCAGATGGTGCGCGACCTGAACATGGACGCCAAGATCGTCGCCTATCCGACGGTTCGCGAGCCCGACGGCCTCGCCCTCTCCTCGCGCAACCGTTTCCTCGATGCCACCCAGCGCGAGTCGGCGCTTGCCCTCTCGGCCGCGCTGGCCGCCGGCCGCCATGCCGCCGGTCTCGGCCCGGACGCGGTGCTGCAGACCGCCCGCGCGGTCCTCGACGCCGTCGACGGTCTCGAGGTCGACTACCTCGAACTGCGCGACGCGAATCTGGGACCGGTTCCCACCGCGGGCAACGCCCGCCTGCTGGTCGCCGCGAAACTCGGCGACACCCGCCTGATCGACAACGCTCCCGTAGTGCTCGGCGCCCAGATCGACGGGCACCCCGACGCGAACTCCCTGCCTGCCTCGCAGGCGCACTGAAAGGCGACGACGATGTTGCGCACCATGATGAAGTCGAAGATCCACCGTGCCACCGTGACCCATGCCGACCTGCACTATGTCGGCTCGGTGACCGTCGACCAGGACCTGCTGGATGCCGCCGATCTACTCGAGGGCGAGCAGGTCTGCATCGTCGACATCGACAACGGCGCCCGCCTCGAGACCTACGTGATCGCGGGCGAGCGCGGTTCGGGCGTGATCGGCATCAACGGCGCCGCCGCACACCTGGTGCACCCCGGTGACCTCGTCATCCTCATCGCCTACGGCCAGATGGACGAGGCCGAGGTCCGCGACTACGACCCCAAGGTGGTCTTCGTCGACGACCGCAACCGTCCGGTGGAGCTGGGCAGCGACCCCGCGCACGCCCCGGAGGGTTCCGGCCTCACCTCGCCTCGTTCACTGTCGTTCGCCTGAGCGCGGCCGGGGGATCGCGACAATGCTGCTGACGATCGACGTCCGCAATACCGGTATCGAGCTCGGCCTGTTCTCCGGCAGTGGTGAACACGCGACACTGGTGCGGCACTGGCGAATTCACACGAATCCGCTGATCACCGCCGACGAGTTCGCGATGCAGGTGCGCGGTCTGGTCGGCGACGACATCGACCAGATCGCCGGTGTCTCGGCGCTGTCCACCGTGCCGCCGGTGTTGCGCGAACTGCGCGCCATGCTCGCGCGCTACTGGTCGCATGTGCCGCACGTGCTGGTGGAACCCGGTGTGCGAACAGGCATTCCGCTGCTGGTCGACAATCCGAAGGAAGTGGGCGCGGACCGTATCGTCAACTGCCTCGCCGCTTTCCGTAGCTTCGGCGGGCCCGCGATCGTCGTCGATTTCGGTACCGCGATCTGCGTCGATCTGGTCTCGGCGAAGGGCGAATTCCTCGGTGGCGTGATCGCCCCCGGTGTGGAGATATCGGCCGAGGCGCTGGTGGAACGCAGTGCGATGCGTCGCGTCGAGCTGACCAGGCCGCGTTCGGTGGTGGGCAAGAACAGCATGGAGTGCATTCAGTCGGGCGCCATCTTCGGCTTCGCCGGCCTGGTCGACGGGCTGGTCGATCGCATCCGCGACGAATTCGAGGCGTTCGCGGGCTCCGATGTCACCGTGGTCGCCACGGGGGCGGGCGCACCGTTGATCGTGCCGGAGTCGGAAACCATCGATTCCCACGTCCCGCACCTCACGCTGACCGGCCTGCGCCATGTCTACGAGCGCAACAAGAAATAGTGTCTGCTAGGCTGGCGCTCGTGATCTTCCGTG
>JACIXH010000338.1 GCA_014360565.1 Nocardia sp. | reverse complement strand
CCTCGTCGACTGGTTCGGGGCACTGAAAAAGCTTCAGCCACGTCAGTATTCGATTTCGTCTAGCCCATTGACCACCCCCGACGAGGTGCAGCTCACGGTCGGCATCGTCCGCTACGGCGACCCGGTCGGAGCTTCGGCACGTCGAGGCGGAGTGTGCTCGACCTTCCTGGCCGATCGGGGCACCACCGAGGTGCCGATCTTTCTGCAGCGGGCACCGCATTTCCGTCCGCCGCTGGACCCGAACGCCCCGATGATCATGGTGGGGCCGGGCACCGGTATCGCTCCTTTCCGCGGTTTCCTGCACGAGCGGCGAGCCATCGGCGCGACCGGCCGGAACTGGTTGTTCTTCGGCGACCAGCACGCGGCCCAGAACTTCTACTACCGCACCGAGCTGGAGGACATGTTCCGCTCCGGCTTCCTCACCCGACTCGACCTGGCCTTCTCTCGTGATCAGCGCGAGCGGGTCTATGTCCAGCATCGGATGATCGAGCACGGCGCCGAACTGTGGTCGTGGCTGCGCGACGGCGGCCATTTCTATGTGTGCGGTGACGCCGCTCGGATGGCCAAAGATGTCGATGACACCCTGCTCCGGATCGCCCAGATCCACGGAAAGCTGGACGAAGCCGCAGCGCTGGCCTTCAAGAAGCAGCTCGTAGCCGAGAAGCGGTACGTGCGCGACGTGTACTGAGACCCCCAGCGTGATCAGGCCGCACGGATCGCGGGCGGGTTCAGCCGGGCGAAATCGGGCAGCCGGTGATACGGGTAGTAGGGGTACGGGGGTGTCGTCGCGCTCGCGGCGTCGAGAGCTGCCAGATGCTCGGGTTCGAGTTGCCAGCCGACGGCACCGAGGTTCTGGCGTAGCTGCTCCTCGTTGCGGGCGCCGATCAACACGGTGGCGACGGTGGGCCGGGCGAGCAGCCAGTTCAGCGAGATCTGCGGAACGCTGCGGCCGGTCTCGGCGGCGATCCGATCGAGCACATCGACGACGTCGTAGAGGCGTTCATCGTCGACAGGCGGACCCGCCTGCGCTGTCTCGTGCAAACGGCTGCCGGCCGGAAGCGGCTGTCCGCGGCGGACTTTGCCGGTGAGCCTGCCCCAGCCGAGCGGGCTCCAGATGATGGAACCGACGCCCTGGTCGGTGCCGAGCGGCATCAGTTCCCATTCGTAGTCGCGACCGACCAGCGAGTAGTAGACCTGGTGGGCCACCGGCTTTTCCAGGCCGAGCGCCTCGGCCGTGGCGAGCGTTTTCATCAGTTCCCAGCCGGCGAAGTTGGAGACGCCGAGGTAGCGGATCTTGCCTGCCCGCACCAGATCGTCCAGCGCCGTGAGGGTTTCGGCCAGCGGGGTGCCCGCGTCGAAGGCGTGCAACTGGAACAGGTCGAGGTAGTCGGTGCCGAGGCGGCGCAGCGAGGCGTCGACGGCACGAATCAGCCTGGCGCGCCCCGATCCCGCCTCGTGCGGGCCGGGGCCGGTGGGTAGCGCCGATTTGGTCGACAGCAGTACCTGGTCGCGCCTGCCCTTGATCGCCGCGCCGAGCACCTCTTCCGAGGCCCCGTCGGAATAGACATCGGCTGTGTCGAACAGCATGACGCCGGCCTCCAGGCTGATGTCGATCAAGCGCCTGGCCTGGGCGGCATCGGTATCGCCCCAGGCGCTGAACAGTGCACCACGGCCACCGAAGGTGCCCGCGCCGAAGCCGAGTGCGGGAACGAGAAGGCCAGATGCGCCGAGCCGCCGGTATTCCATGAGAACTCCTAAGGGGTCTATGGTTTCGTTAACAGGACCGACAGTACACCCGATTCGCGCTAAATGAAACTGGAGTTCCGTTATGGATCACGACATCGCCTGGCCCGGCTCTGTTCGCCCTGGTGGACGCACCGCTCGGGTACGTGAGTCCGTGCTGGAAGTGGCAGGCGATCTGCTGGCGGATCGCGGATTCGCGCACCTCGACCTGACCGAGGTCGCCACCGGCGCCGGGGTCGGCAAGACCACCGTCTACCGCCGTTGGCGCACGCCCGCGGGATTGGTCGCCGATCTGCTGGTCGACATGGCGGAGCAGTCGCTGCCCCGCGCCGACACCGGCTCGCTGCTCGACGACCTCACCGCCAACGCCAGGCTGGTCGCGAAGACCCTCGCCGACGGCCGCCAGAGCAACCTCTTCCGCGCCGTAATCGCGGCTGCCACCTGCGACGATGTCACCGCCGCCGCGCTGCACAGCTTCTATGACACCCGGCTCAACGAATGGGCGCCGTGCGTGGAGGCCGCCGTCATCCGTGGCGAAGCGCCCATCGGCACCGACCCGCGCGCTGTTCTCTCCGCCGTCTCCGCGCCGCTCTACTACCGATTACTCGCCAGCGGCGACCCCATCGACGACGACATCGCCGACCGATCGGCCCGAGCCGCCGCCATCGCCACGGCCGCGGGAACCTTCGTCATCGCCACCGACAGCCTCGGCGACTGAACCCGAGGCGGGAGCGAACGCCACTTACGAACCAGATGCATCCGCCCGGCCGCCGCAGGCCAGCTGTGTTACGCGACCGGTGCCGAACGCCAGGCCGGGTCGCGGCCGGTGAGGCCGAGCAGCCGGTCGAAGACCGCTGCGTCGGCCGGGACCTCGATGATCGGGCCGAACAGACCAGGTGTGCCGGCGGGATCGGTGTCGCGCAGGAATTCGTGCAGGATCGTCAGGTCCGCGGGATCCACACGCAGCGTCTGTCCGGTGGCGACGGCGAGATCCCACCCGTGGATGACGATCTCGTCGAGCGCGACGATCGCCATGACAGCGGCGGGCATCTCCACGCCACCGGCCTCGGTATCGCCGTCCCACGCCTGCGCCACCCGCCACGCGGCGGTCAGCGCGTCGAGCTGCGCGGCGATAACAGTGCGCCACTCGGCGGGCAGCGGGCTGTCGGCGCCGGCGGGCGGCGGCGCCGAGTTGCCCACCGATTCCTTCGTCGCGGCCTGCCGGAACGCCTCGGTCAGCCCCACCACGTGGGCGAGCAGATCACGGACGGTCGACTCGCCCGACGGCGTGGGATTTCCGAGCTGGTCGTCGGAGATGCCGTCGACGACCGCGACGAGCGATCGGGCGGCGGGTTCGAAATCGAACTGCGGTTCCATGGGCACTCCTCTTCGACGGCAGGTGGCTGCACTCGTGCAGACGATTCCATCGCCGGAAAGTCATCGGTGCGGGTTGCCGCCCGCGCCGGATCGGCGCACCCTGGACAGCGCAGGATCCGATCAGCGTCACATCACGTCCGAGGCTCAAACGATCGAGCAGGCCGACGAACGAGGAGCACCGATGATCGACTACGAACCCACTCGCCCATTGGACGAGGTCCCCGAGGCCGATCGCGTCGAGCAGGAACAATCCGCCTTCCGCGACGACGACCCCGACGATCCGGCCTACTCCGACGCCGCCGACTACACCGACGAGGTGGCAGCGAACGTCACCCGCGGCGCCGACTCAGCGAACCCGGCAGACATCATCGAACAGACCATCGTCGTCCCCCTGGACGACGGCGGCGAGGATTTCGCCGTCGAGGAAGAGGACCGGTAGACGCCGCGAAGGTAGGGCCTAGTCGGCGATCTTCGCGCGCAGGCCCGCGTGCAGTTCGCGCAGGCTGGAACGCTCGGTCGCGACCTCGAGTACGCGCAGTCCGTGTGCGTCCGCGGTCAATTCCACGGCCAGTTCGGTGGGGTCGACCTGGCGATGCGGGATGCGATAGGCGGCGCACAACGCGGCCAGATCCATGCCGTGCGGTGTGCCGAATACCCGCTCGAACACGCCCGCGTACTGCGGATCGCCCTGTTCGAGCAGCTCGAAGATGCCACCGCCGTCATCGTTGGCCACCACGATGGTGAGATTGTCCGGACGAGGTTCGCCGCGCCCGATCAACAGGCCGGACGCATCGTGCAGAAAGGTCAAATCGCCCATCAGCGCCACGGTGCGACCCGGATGCGCGAGGGCGGCACCGACAGCGCCGGAGACCGTGCCGTCGATCCCGGCGACTCCGCGGTTGGACAGCACCCGGATGCCCGGTCGCGGGTGCGAGACGAGCGCCGCATCGCGCACCGGGTTCGAGGCGCCGAGCAGCAGTTGATCGCCTTCACGCAACGCGTCCATCACCACGGCGGCCACGTGCAGGCCCGTCGCCTTCGGATGCGCGGCCAGCTCGGCCCGCACCACTGATTCGGCTTGCCGGTTCAGGTCCGAGCAACGCGCCAGCCAGGCGGGAGCAGGTACACCGGTGGTGACCGCGCGGGTTCCGGTGCCGACGACATTGCCCGAGACATCGGGCCACCGCGGCCCGGTGGTGAGCGCGAACACGGTGACATCCGGATCGGCCAGCACACGCGAGACCTGTCGGTGCAGGGTCGGGCGGCCGGTGATGATCGCCTGCCGCGGTTTCAGCAGCGCCAGCGCGAGCGGATGCAGGGCAGGCCCGTGCATCGGCGCGGTCGGCTCGGCCACGGTCGGCAGGGCGGCGAGTTCTGGCAGCAGCCGCGCGCCGTGGCCGGAGATGACGACGGTGTCGAGGGTCAGATCGATGTCGAGCGGCACGTCGAGAGTCGCGTATTGGGTGGCTGTCCACGGCCGTTCACCCTCGCGACCGGCGGGCAACGGATCGTCGGTCAGCTCGGGGACCAGCGGTTCCCGCAGCGGAATGTCGAACTGCACGGGACCGGCATTGCCGGAACGGGTTCCGCGCGCGGCGGCGAGCACCCGGCATACCGACGAACGCCACACACTGTTCTGTCGCGGGTAGACCGACTCCCCCGCCTCGGCTTCGGCCAGCCCGAGACTGATCGTGGCTCGCACCTGAGAACCGAACAGCCCGAGCTGTTCCACCGTCTGATTCGCGCCGGTGCCCAGCATCTCGTAGGGCCGGTTCGCGCTGATGACGATCAGCGGGACCCGTGCGTAGTTGGCCTCGAGCACCGCCGGGCCCAGGTTCGCCACTGCGGTACCGGAGGTCATCACGACCGGAACCGGGTGTCCCGATGACACCGCGAGACCGATCGCGAGAAATCCGGCGGTGCGCTCGTCGACGCGCATGTGCAGCCGCAGCTGTCCCGCCGCGTCCGCCGCCTGCAGTGCGAAGGCCAGTGGCGCGTTGCGGGATCCGGGGCACAGCACCACCTCGCGGACGCCGCCGCGGACGAGCTCGTCGACGACCACTCGTGCCTGCGCAGTAGACGGATTCACATTCACAGCCTGTCAGACCAGTGCGCGCTCGTCTGCCCCCGGCCCGCGTTGCCTGCGTCACCGCGCCGGCCAACATCGGTAGGACCATTTGCCGAACAGGCCGATAGCGGGAGCAGCGATAGTCGATAAAATTACACGACCGATATTCATCGAATCGCAAAGAGATTATCGCGAGAAAGAAATTTCGGCGACGAGCCACTGGCCCGCCGCCGAAATTTCCACCAACCGAACAATGGCTGGTCGAACGAATGTTCAGATCACTCGGCGGGCGCGGTGAGACCCTGAATACCGGTAACGGA
>JACIXH010000337.1 GCA_014360565.1 Nocardia sp. | reverse complement strand
CTCGTGCCTTCGGCACTTTGTCCCGCCCCGCTTTTCGGTCGGCCGGGAAGCTGCGCCGGCTGCCGTGGGCGTGGAATTCAGCGTGCTGCGAGTGATTCCCCGATGTAGTGCATTTCGTCGGGCGTGGTCACCATCGACACCGTCGCACTCCCGGTGCTGGTTCGGACCGTGATCCGGTTCGGCGCGGACGGGTCCTGGATCAGCGTCACGTCGGGCTGCAGCGCGTCCGGATCACGTTCGGCGGAGCGAACTTCGACGAAGGTCGCGCCACCGAGATGGGTGGTCGGCGCGATGCCGTCGAACACCAGGACGGTCGTGGTGGGGTACGGGGCCGCGGGGACAGGTGGCGGGCCGGGCGGCGTCTGTGGGGTCGCGCCTGCGGCGCGCGGTGCGATCGAAAGCAATTGGGGAGTAGCCAGGTTGGCGACCATCGATTGCCACGCCTGCGGGCGCGAGGTGTGTACGACGGCATGGGCGCCGAGTGCGGTCGCCCGCAGGACCACCTGCTGGGCCAGGTCGAGGTTGCCGATCACATCCACATGGCGGGTGCCCGCGCCGATCAGCGGGACCGCGATGCCCTGGCCGCGCTCGTCGGCGCCGATCAGCTGGCCGCAGCCGGTCGTCGGCACCGCGATGTCGGTGAGCGCGGTGAGGGTGCCGCGGTAGCCGTCGCGGCCACCGAGATCGTCGGCGGCGCCGATCGGCAAGGTGTCGAGCAGGATCCGGCGCTGGCTGCCGGGCAGTTCGCGCAAGCCGGCGATCGGAGCCTTGTCGTAGGGCTCCGCCGAATCGAAGCGGACCACGGCGTTGAGCACGACGGTCCCGGCCTTGTCGTCGGCGCGGCCGATGCGGCCCGCGCCGGGGTGCAGGCGCAGCGTCACGGTGGTCGACAGCGTCGGCAGCGACCAGATCTCGGCCAGCCCGTTGGTGCCGATCATCGGTGCGGTGAGCTGATAGTGGGTCAGGTGTCTGCCGAACTCGGACTCGAGACCGTGCGCCGACTCGGTCAGCCGCAGCGGGTCGAAGCCGTAGGCCAGCTCGCGCACCGCGCTGTTCATCTCGGTCGCGGTGAGCACCGCGGCGTCGATGTCGTGAGCGGCCAGCCGATTCGCGACCCGGCGGGTGGCGATGATCATGGTGCGCAACGCACCGGTCGCACCGCCGCCACGCTTGTCCACCGCGGTCGCGTTGGCCACCGGGTCCAGGCGCAGCACGAGCCAGCAGGTGCGGTGCGCGATGGCAGGCAGCGGGCCGAGGATCCGGTTGTAGAGGTGCGCGGCCGCGCCGGTGCCCGCGGTGCGCGCGCCGGTGGAGATGACGTCGATGCTCACCAATCCCACATCGAACTGCTCCAGGCAGCGCGCCACTTCGGTGAGCGGCAGCAACTGGTCGGCGCTCAGCGAACCGCGGCGCAGCAGGGTGAGGGTGTCCGGCGGCGGATCGATGCGCAGCATGGTGAGCAGCAGATCACCGTCCCAGCGCACCCCGCAACCGCCGCCCTCTGGCAGCGGCACGTCGAACGCGGGAGCTCGATCGAGGGTGTCGGCGCGGCCGCGCAGGCGGCGCGCCAACCAGTCCCCGATGCGCACCGCCGGTGGTCGGCGCCGGAACGGCACGAGTCCGATCAGGAGCACGGCCGCGGCGCCGCCGATCGCGCCGTAGACCGAATCCGTCGTGGCCAGCACGATCCAGGCCACGGTCGCCGCGAGTATCGCGGTAGGCACACACGCGCGCAACGGATACATCCGGAACAGCCAGAATTCCGGATCACGCAAGGTGTCGTAGACGTGTGCGCTGCCGGTTTCCCCGGCGTTCATTTCGTTGTTCAAAATCGTTGTCCCTGCTTGGCATACGTCGAATCATGGTGAAGGACAAGTTCCGGATTTACGGTACCGTGTCCGACGAGATGGTGATCAACTCAGCAATGGAGTACCTGTGCCGGCACAGCTGACAACCAAAGCCCAGGTCAATGGTTATCGCTTTCTGCTCCGCAGGCTCGACCACGCACTGGTGCGCCGCGATGTGCGCATGTTGCACGATCCGATGAAGTCGCAGAGCCGGTCGCTGATGGTCGGTGCGGTACTCGGGCTGATCATCGTGGCGGGCGCGGCCATCCTCGGCTTTCTGAAACCGCAGGGCGCGATCGGCGACGCGTTGATCGTCACCGGGAAGCAGAGCGGTGCCATGTACGTGGTCGTCGAAGCCGAAGGCGGCGAGAAGACCCTGCATCCGGTGCTCAATCTGGCTTCGGCCCGGCTGATCGCCGGTGACGCGCAGGCGCCGAAATCGGTGAAGGACGACAAGCTCGGGTCGCTGCCGCGCGGTCCGCTGCTCGGCATTCCCGGCGCCCCGGCAGCGCTGGCGGGTTCCCGGCAGGGGTCGAGCTCGAATTGGACACTGTGCGAGACCACCCAGCTCTCGGCCGCGGGCAGTGTGTCCGGGGCAGGCGGCCTCACCACCGTCATCGTCGGCAAGCCCGAGACCGGTGACCGGGTCGGTGCTGTCGGCGCGGATGACGCCATGCTGATGCGCCGTGACGACAAGACCTTCCTTGTGTACCGGGGGACCAGGGCCGAGGTCGACCCGAACAACTCGGTGCTCGCCCGCACCCTCGGCCTGACCGGTCAGCAGGTCCGCCCGATCGGCAGCGCGGTGCTCGGCGCGACCACTCAGGCCCCGCCGCTGACGGTGCCGAGCATCGAGCGCGCGGGCGAACCGGGCCCCGGCAAGCTGTCCAATGTGCCGATCGGCGGCATCATCGCCGTGACCGGCGTCGAGGCCACCGGCCAGGACACGCTGTACGTGGTGCTGGCCGACGGCGTGCAGCGCGTCTCGGAGTTCACCGCCGACCTGTTGCGCAACGCCGATTCGCGCGGCATGCGCGAGATCGCCGAACTGGCACCGGATGTCCTCGACCGGATGCCCATGCTGCACACCCTGCCGATCGACGACTTTCCCGAACACAAGCCGCGCCTGCTCACCGCCGAGGATGCCCCCGTGGCCTGCGTGAACTGGGCCAAGAATCCCGGAGAGGCCACCGCACAGGGCAAGTCGGTGGACGGGCCCGCAGAACGCGCCACGGTGACGTTGCTCGCCGGAACGAAGTTGCCGCTGGCCGATTCGGCAAAGCCGGTGACGCTCGCGACCGCCGACGGTTCGGGCGACCGCACGGACGCGGTGTACCTGGCGCCGAGCACCGGCGAATACGTACAGGTCACCGGGGTCGAGCCCGGTAGCTTGCGGCGCGAATCGCTGTTCTATGTGGCCGACAACGGAATTCGCTACGGTATCCCCGACGCCGCGACCGCCGCGGTGCTCGGCCTGGGCGACAAGCCCCGGCTCGCACCGTGGTCGATCATCGGCAAACTCGTCCCCGGTCCGACGCTGTCCGCGAAAGACGCGCTGACCAGCTATGATTCGCTGCCCTCGGCCAGCAGGTAACCGAAACGGGCGGCGCCGGGAGCGCTTTCGCGCCTGCCCCGCCCGTCGGTATCAGCTCAGTGTCGGGATCTGCCCGATATTGAGGGTGGCGACGATACCGGCGAGGGCGGTACGCATGTCCGGCTCCTCGATACGCATCAGCACGTCGTCGTCGACCTCGGCCAGGTCGAGCCCGTCGGTATTGGCCAGGCGGAACTCGCGTTCCTCCTCCGCCGACTCGATCACATTGCGGATGAAACGACCGTTACCCGCGAGGTCGACACCACGGCGGGGTTGCCCGCTCTGATCGGTGCTCTCCAGGTTGTAGAGGTAGTCGCAGGTCTCGATCAGGGTGGCCAGCGATTCCGGTGACAGCTGCGAATCCCGGCTGTTCGCCACGATTTCGCCGATCTGGCCGAGCTCGGCGGCGGTGTAGGACGGGAACTGCAGACGCTTGGCGAAGCGCGAGGCCAAGCCGTCGTTGGCGGCCAGCAGCCGGTCGATCTCGCCGTCGTACCCGGCGATGATCACCACGAGCCGATCGCGGTCGTTCTCCATTCGCGCCAGCAAGGTGTCCACCGCTTCGCGGCCGAACGCGTCACCGCCCGAGAGTCCGGTCTGGATCAGGGTGTAGGCCTCATCGATGAACAGCACGCCGTCCATCGCGCTGTCGATCAGCTTCTCGGACTTGATCGCCGTGCCGCCGAGGTTCTGGCTCACGAAGTCGACCCGCTTGGCCTCGATCACCTTGTCGGTCTTCAACAGTCCGACACCGCAATAGATCTTGGCGACCACTCGCGCGATGGTCGTCTTGCCGGTGCCGGGCGGACCGGTGAAAGCCAGGTGCTGGCCACGGGACTGACTCGACAGGCCCTTGCCCGCCCGGATCTTGGCCAGCTGCGCCGAGGACTGCAACTTGGCCACCTGGTTCTTCACCGAGGCCAGACCCACCTGCTTGTCGAGCTGCGCCCGTGCTTCGGCGAGCACCGTTTTGGCGCGGTCCTCGGCGGCGGCCTCGTTCATCGTGGCCAGGGTCGGCGCCGAGGCGGCATCCCACTTGTCGGTCCGCGCGTCGATCACCTCGCGGCTGGTGACCACGATCCGGAAGGTGCGATCGCGCATCGCCGTGGTGTTGGCGGTGAAATCGGGCAGCTGCGAGTAGACCTGCTCGAACAGCTTCTGGGCCTCGGCCTCGTCGCCCGACTCCCGCAGGCACAGGCCGCGGTTGTACATGGCGGTGAACTTGGCCGACGGAATCGGGCCCGCCTCAGCCTGTTCCATCCGCCGGATCGCCTCACCGAACAGGCCGAGCTGCGCGCACGCGGTGCCGACCATCACGTTCGCGCCGGTGGCCAGGTAGGGGTCCTTCCAGCTTTCCGAACCGGCCAGCACGGTCATCACATCCGACCAGCGCTGGGTGTTGTAGTGCAGGATGCCGCGGATATAGGAGCTGATCCGATCGTCGATCTGCTTGTCGGGGTCCTCGGCGCGGCCCGCGCGCAGCCTGGCCAGTTCGTCGAGCACCTGCTCGGCCTGGTTGTAGTCGGTGTCGGCGATCAACTGCGATGCCCAGGCCAGCCAGATCTCGGTGAGTCCGCTCAGCGGGTAGTCGATGTAGAGACCGGGCAGGAAGCGGCCTGCCATGGCGCGCGGTGCGAGGCCGATGCGGCGCTGCTCGCGGCCGAGCGAATCAAGGCTGGTGCGATGGAGATTGAACAGCACCTCCTTGGTCAGCTCGCCGGCGGCCGCGCGGCCGAGCCACGCGTCACACATCGACGAATCCCATTCCGTCGCGCGCTGGAAGGCCAGCTTCGCGTACTCCTCGTCGCGCGCGGACTCCTGACCGTCGATGGACAGACCGAGCGAGAGGACGCCCGCGTCGAAGGCGCGTTGAGCCTGGCGAATGTCTGGCATGTGGTGTCGGACCCCGAAATCTTCCTCTGATGGACAGCTGGTGTTCAATCCGGCGGCAGAACTTCGATCGCGCCGGTTTGCCATGTCCGTTAGATTAGGTAACGCTGCCGTGTGGTCGCAACGGAAGTAGTCAGCTACGACTGAGAGTTCATCACTGGTGTCGACGTTGTTAGGCAATGAGCCCGAACTGTGCCGAGTTTCAGTGA
>JACIXH010000336.1 GCA_014360565.1 Nocardia sp. | reverse complement strand
GATTAGGCCGAACAGCACGGTGCGCACGCTTACCGCGGGATGGGTTTCGAGGTCGATGTGGGGAGTGATCAGGGCCAGGCAGGTGTCGACGAGGGCGTCGAGGACGCCGTAGTAGGCCCGATCCACCTCGGGGCTCACGCCGAGGATCTCGAAGAACGCGATGCGGGGAACCCGGGGGTCGTCGAGGATGAGCTGGAAGTACGCGGTGAGCGCGATGCGGGCCTGGGCGTCGACGTCGACGTCGGCGTCACGCAAGCCGGTGTGGATCGCCTCGATCATCCTGGCCGCCGTCTCGCGGTACACCTCGAGCAGCAGATCCTCGCTGTCGGAGAAGGACTCGTAGAAGTAGCGTTTGCCGACGCCTGCCGCCGCGCAGATCGTGGTGACCGTGGTGTTGCGGTAGCCGTCGATGCCGAAGGCATCGGTGGCCGCTTCGATCAGCCGGGCGCGGCGATCCTGCTGCCGTTGCCCCGGCGCGGCGCCACGGTAGCGGCGGCCGTCGTCGAGTTCGGGCGCAGTCACAGTGTCGATTCTGTCAGGCGGGCGTCATGGGGTACGCGCGGGCGCGGATCGTGGATTGCCCAGAACATGTTCTTGCGATCGAACGTGACGCAGGCTACGTTACTTCCCAGTACGGGAACGGTATGGTTCCCGATGGTGGAGGGCTGAACCGAAGCATGATCAAACATCGTGGGCGGCTGGCTGCGCTGGTCGCAGCCGTCGTTGTGTTGGCAGGCGCCGTCGCTTCCGCGCCGGTCGGACAGGCATCGCCGAATGCGGAGGGCCTCGACGCGCAGTTCGTCGCGACCCATAACGGCCCGCAGCAATACCCCAACGTCTTCATCGAGTGGGACGTGCCGATCACCATGAGTGACGGCACCGTATTGAAAGCCAACGTCTATCACCCGGCTGGAGCGGACGGGCAGCCGATCGCCGAGCCGACACCCACGATCGTCAACATGACGCCCTACACCAAGCTGGTCACCAATGTCGCCGACTCGGCGCTCGCGGTGCCCGGCCTGTCGGACCTGCTGATGCCGGTCCTGCAGAACCTGGACTTCTCGCCGTTCGGCTTCAGCAGCCTCAGCGACATGATGAAGGCGCTACCCGGCGGCGCTGCCCGCACCTTCGGCGTCGACCGGAATCTGATCCGCGGCGGCTACACCCAGGTGGTCGTCGACGTGCGCGGCACCGGTTTCTCGCAGGGCACCTGGCAGGTGTTCGGCGAACGCGAACAGCTCGACGGCGTGGAAGTCGTCGACTGGGCGGCGAAACAGGGCTGGTCCGACGGCAAGATCGGGATGAGCGGCATCTCCTACTCGGGGATCAACCAGCTCCAGACTGCCCAGCGTCATCCCGAAGCGCTCAAAGCGATCTTCCCGATCGTGCCCGGCAACGACCTGATCCGCGATGTCGCCGCCCCCGGCGGCGCGCTCGGTATCGGCTTCATCCCGCTCTGGCTGCTCGCCGTCGACGGCGCCAAACTGCTGCCCGACCTGGTCTCGATTCTCACCGGCAAGTTCGACTGGACCTGGATGGCCGACCGGATACGTGACCCGTTCACCTTCTTCAATGTCCTCATCGCCGCCCTGTCCACGCCGACCGTCGAGCAGATCCCGCCGGAGATGGCGGCGATTCTCGATGACGAGAGCCCGCTGCGGACCGCCTGGGTCGGCGAGCCGGACCAGGTGCAGGTTCCGACCTTCCTCTACGGCGGCTGGCACGACATCTTCACCTACTCGACCCCGCGGATCTACAACGCCGTCGACGTCTCTGCCGAGCAGAAGAAGCTCATCATGGGCGACGTCTACCACGTGACGGTGAGCTCGGGTCTCGGTCAGGCGGGAGCGCCCGCGCCGCTGGAATCGCTGCAGCGTGCGTGGTTCGACAAGTGGCTCAAGGGCATCGACAACGGCATCGACCGCTACGACCCGATCACGCTGTGGCAGCAGGGCAGTGGGCAGTGGACCACCGACGTGGCTTTCCCGCGTCCGGGCATGCAGTACCGGCGGATGTATCTCGACGGTGCGTCCTCGGGCACCGCTCCCGGTGCACGCCACGACGGCAGCCTGGTGAGCGCTCCCGGTGCGGCTCAGCGTATTTCGGTCGATCCGAGCCTGACGACGATCTGTTCGCGTGACGCGGCGCAGGGCACAGCGGGAATGATTCCGCTGCCCGATGTCTGCGCGAAGGATGCCAGGATCAGCGAGGGCGCCGCGCTGACCTTCACCACTGCTCCGGTGACCCAGCCGACCCGGATCTCCGGTGAGATCGCCGCACACCTCAACACCGTGCTCGACGCGACCGACGGCTACTGGACCGTCACCGTGAACGACGTTGCGCCCGACGGTCGTTCGACGGTGTGGACGCAGGGCCAGCTGATGGCCTCGCTGCGTGCGGTGGACGAGGCCAAGTCGACCCGCTCACCCAACGGCGACTACACCGACCCCTACCCGATCCTCACCCTCGACACCCGTCAACCGGTTGTGCCGGGCGAGCCGACCACGATCGACATCGGCATCCGTGCCACCGACGGCGTGCTGCTGCCGGGGCATCGGCTTCGCGTCGACGTGTTCGCGAGCAACTTTCCCAGCGGAATCCCGTTGCGGCCGTTGTTGAACGAGAGTGGTCTGCGGACCCAGCATCTCGAGCTCGATCCCGCGCGCCCGAGCTGGATCAACGTGCCCCTCGATGTCGATCCCGGCTGGTGAGCCGAGTTCATACCTTCTCGAACAGGCGCGTCAGATCGTCGACGAATTCGGCATAGGCCCGGCTTCGGTCGGTCGCGCGCAGCACTGAGGAGGGGTGCACGGTGGCACCTACCCGAAAGCGCTCGAGTTCGACTGTGTGGCCACGTAATTCGGTGACCTTGGCTTTCGCGCCGAGCACCGATTGCGTGGCGATCGCACCGAGGCAGATCACCAGATCCGGGGCCACCAGGTCGAGCTCGGTGGTCAACCACGGTGTGCACGCGACGATCTCGGTGCGTCGCGGCTGTTGATGGATGCGGCGCTTGCCACGCTGCACGAACCGGAAGTGCTTCACCGCGTTGGTGAGATACAGCGACGCGCGGTCGACGCCGATGTCGTCGAGTGCGCGGTCTAGCAGGCGGCCCGCGGGCCCGACGAACGGGTGCCCGTCGAGGTCCTCGTCGTTGCCGGGTTGTTCACCGATGAGCACGGTGCCGGCGTGGGGCGAACCTTCGCCGAACACTGTTTGGGTCGCGTCGCGGTAGAGGTCGCAGCCGTGGCAGGTGTCGGCGGCGGCGCGTACCGCATCGAGGTCGTCGGTCTTCGGAACATAGTCGGCGGCACCGGGATAGGTGCTGCGCGCGGTCATGACGCCGTCCGTTCGCTGGTCGACAGGTCGGGCACGCGGGTGACGTCGGCGCCCGCGCCCGCCGCGAGATGGGCGAAGGTGACCGCGTCGCGGACCGCCGCGCCGCCGTGGTCGTTGTTGAAGTAGACGTAGCTGTCGTCGTCGGGCGACCAGGCATCGAGCAGCCGATGCGCCCAGCCGCTCAATGCCTGCTTGCCGTAGGACGGCAGGGGAGCGGCACGGCCGGCGTGCAGCCGCAGATAGGCCCAGTCGGTGGTTCGCCACAGTGGGGTGACCGGCCGGGATTCGCGATCGGCCCAGCACAGGGCCGCGCCACGAGCACTCAGGACAGTGCGGATCTCGTCTGTCCACCATGAATCGTGGCGCGGTTCCACCGCCACCCGCACCGAATCGGGGAAACAGCGCAGACAGGCGTCGAGTAGCTCGGGGTCCGCGCGCAGGGTCGGCGGCAGCTGCAGCAGGATCGGTCCGAGTCGATCACCCAGGCCGGCAGCGTGGTCGAGCAGGCGCCGCACCGGTTCGTCCGGGTCGCGCAACCGCTTGATGTGGGTGAGGTAGCGGCTCGCCTTCACCGCCACGACGAAGTCGGCGGGCGTGCGTTCACGCCAGGCCGCGAAGTTCTCCCGGCTCGGCAATCGATAGAACGCGTTGTTCGACTCGACGGTCGAAAAGGCCTGCGCGTACTGCTCGAGCCACCGCCGCGTCGGCACCTTCGGCGGATAGAACACCCCGCGCCAGTCGCGGTACTGCCAGCCGGAAGTGCCGACGTGCATGGTCATTTCGGCCTCCTGTTCGCTCGCCCGTGACCGACGTCGCTCAGCGCTACGAGCGCAACAACGGCTGGAGTTCGCTGCTGTAGAAATCGAGGAAGGCGTCGATGTCGGGCCCGGCGTTCATCAGCACTATGTGATCGAAACCCGCGTCGACAGCCTTGCGGACCGCCCCGACGTAGCGTTGCGGATCATTGCCGCAGACCAGGGAGTCGAGCATGTCCTCGGTTCGCACGGTGCTCGACGCGGCATCGAAGTTCGCCGGATTGGGCAGCTCGCTCATCACCTTCCAGCCGCCGGTCATCCACCGGTTGGTCGACAACGCGGCCTCGGCGCCCTCGCGATCGTTGTCGGCGTAAGCGACACCGACTTCGATATAGCGCGGGCCCGAGCCGCCTTCTCGCTCAAAAGCCTGTACGAGGGCGGGATCGGGCTCGGTGGCGAACAGTCCGTCGCCGAGTTCGGCGGCGATCTTCGCCGCGCTGGGTCCGCCCGCGGCCACCGCGATCACCGGCGGTGTCTCCGGTAGATCGAACACCCGGGCGTCGGACAGCTCCAGGAACTCTCCGTAGTAGTTGCGGTAGCCGCCGCGCCAGAGCAACCGGATGATCTCGAGTGCCTCGCGCAACATCTGCTGACGGATCAGCACCGGCGGGAACTCGTGCCCGACGACGTGCTCGTTGAGCCGCTCGCCCGAACCGATACCCAGGGTGAACCGCCCGTCCGACACCAGCGCGGTGGTCGCGGCCGCCTGGGCGATGATCGCGGGGTGATAGCGGATGATCGGGCAGGTCACACCGGTGGCGAGCCCGATCTTCTCGGTGCGTGCCGCGATCGTGCCGAGGACCGTCCAGGCGAAGGGGGAGTGGCCCTGGTTGTCGAGCCACGGGTGGAAGTGGTCGCTCATCTCGACGAAGTCGAAGCCGACTTGCTCGGCTCGAACTGCCTGTCGGACAAGCTCTTTCGGGCCGAATGCCTCGGCCGCCAGTTTGAGTCCGAGCTGCATGGCGCACCTTTCGCAGTGGGGTCAGCTGCGGCCGAGGGCGTTGGCCAGTTCCTGCTTGTTCATCTTGGAGCGGCCGTCGATATTGCGGCGCTTGGCCTCGTCGTAGAGCTGGTCGCGGGTCTTGCCGCTGCCCTGGGCCTGTTGGCCGCCACGCCGCTGGGTGGAACCGCCTGATTTCTTTCCCGACCCCTTCGTCTCGCCGTGCTGAGCGCGAGTCTTGTTGACCGTCCGCGCGGCGATCTCCTCGGACCGCTCCGCGCTGCGGCCGCGGTCGCGCTCGGACTTCTTGATGTCTTTGTACTGCCGTTCGCGTTTGTCGCTCCACGCTTGCTGAGGCATTGCCTGCTCCTGTTCCGGTCGGGGACGGCTCTGCATGCCGCCTACCCCGCGATCGAGGGGGGAAACAGGACGGGGCTGTGACAGATTCGGGTGACGGCGCCGAGCGGCGCCG
>JACIXH010000335.1 GCA_014360565.1 Nocardia sp. | reverse complement strand
GCTTGAACGGTTCGGTCCGCAGTACGGTCTTCACGACCTTGCCGCCCGGGTTGCGCGGCAGCGGTTCGGTGCGGACCGAGAAATACTGGGGGACTTTGAAGTCGGCGAGCCTGGTGCGGAGGTAGCCGAGCACGGCGGCCTCGTCGAACTCGGTGCCCGGCACCGGCACCACCACGGCGCCGACCTTCTCACCCATCATGTCGTCGGGCACCCCGACCACCGCGGATTCACCGATGCCGGGGGCACCGGCGAGGGCGTTCTCCACCTCGACGGAGTACACGTTCTCGCCGCCACGGTTGATCATGTCCTTGGCCCGATCGGCGATCGACACCAGCCCCCGCTCGTCGATGCGGGCGAGGTCGCCGGTGCGCAGCCAGCCGTCGACGAATGTCGCCGCGGTGGCTTCGGGGTTGTTCCAATATCCGGCAACGACATTGGCGCCCCGGATGAGCAGTTCACCGACGCCGCTGACGGGATCCGGCGCGTCGATGGCCAGGTCGACGATCGGGGCGGCGAACCCCACCGAGTCCGGGTGTTCGGTGGCCCATTCGTGCGGCAGGTAGGTCGAGATCGAGGCGGTCTCGGTGAGGCCGAAACCGTTGGCCAGCCGCGCATTCGGGAAGTGCTCGGCGATCTCGGCGACCAGCGCGGGCGCGACGGGCGCGCCACCGTAGGCGACCCGGTTCACCGCGCTCAGATCGAAGTCGGCGAAGTCGGGCTGCCGGAAGGCGAGGTAGTAGATGGCGGGAGTGTTGGTGAGCGAGGTGACCTTCTCGTCGACGATCGCGCGCAGGAAGTCCTGAATCCTGAACCGCGGCAAGATGATCGTGGTGCCGCCGATGGCGAGCTGGGGAATCAGCTGACTGTTGCAGGCGGTGACATGGAACAGCGGCACCGACACCAGGTTGCGCAGGGCCGGGCCCTCATCGGCGCCGATATGGGCGAGTCTGCGAACGTTCTCCACGGTGGAGAGCAGGTTGCGATGTGTGGTCATCGCACCCTTGGGGCGGCCGGTGGTGCCGCTGGTGTAGAAGATCGCGGCCAGATCAGTAGGGCGCGCGCCCTCGTAGACGTAGGGATCACCCTGGGGTAGTGATTCGTTCGGCCGCAGGCTGAGCGCGGATCCGGAATCGGTCAGGACATAGTCGATCTCGGGGTCGGCGAACCGCGTGTTGACCGGCACGGCGACCGCCCCCGAGAGCACGATTCCGAGAAAGCCGACCACCCACTCGGTACCGGCGTGCAGCAGGATGGCGACGCGATCGCCCGGCTGAATTCCCCTGTCCCGCAGCCCACC
Source organism: Nocardia sp. (assembly GCA_014360565.1). Classification (GTDB taxonomy): domain Bacteria; phylum Actinomycetota; class Actinomycetes; order Mycobacteriales; family Mycobacteriaceae; genus Nocardia. Next base: position 4,307 of record JACIXH010000335.1, on the reverse strand, counting down.
AGAGACCTCGGCGGCACGGTTCCACAGTCGTCGGTACGACAGTCGCTCGCCACCGATCTCGACGACGGCTTCCTGCTCGGGCCACGTGTGCACCGTGTGGCGCAGCATGTCGACCAGCGAGTTCGGCAGGTCGGCGTAGTGCGCGACACCGTGTTCGTCGCGGAAGATCCCGGCGGTGTCGAACGGTCGCACGATCATTGCGTGCCCCGCGGATTCAGCAGCGGGGCGAGGTTGTCCTCGGCGAAGAACTCCCGGCCGCTGAGACCGCCCGCCATCATCCGGAACCACTGCCTGGTGTGTTTCGGGCTTCGGGGCAGCGCTCGCATCACCTCGACGTGCTTGTCCGGCAGGACCAGACGCGAGGAATCACAGGTGAACCGGTACATCGGTTTGCTCGACCGATCCCGTTGCCGCTGGTAGTCGGCGAGTGCCTCGTCGAGTGGCCGCGCCGCGGACAGCCCCTCGTGTGCCCGCTCGGCGAGCAGATCGGCGTAGGTGAACGCGTCGCTGATGCCGAGGCCGGTGAAGGGGTCCTTGTGATATCCGGCGTCGCCGACCAATGCCCAACCGGGGCCGTGGGATTCGCGGTAGAAGTTCTCGGGGTAGCGGGCAATGTAGAACCGTTCTTCGCGTTCGCCGGTCTCGAGGAGTTCGGCGAGGTCGGGGGCGGTCTCCTTGAACGCGAGGGAGAAGTTGCGTTCGATGTCGGTGCGGAACGGGGCGAACCGGTCGACGTACTGCACACACCAGATCAGTGTCTTGCCGTCGTTGGTCGGCCAGCCACCGACAGCCTGCTTGTCGCCGATGCGTAACTGGCTCTGCATGTTCAGGCCCGACCAGTACGAGTACGCGGTGAAGGTCTCCCCCGGGATCACATCGTACTTCTCGGCACCGGTGAGCTGGGCGACGGTGGAGGCGTACCCGTCGGCGCCGATGACGAGACGGGCCTGTTCGGTGACTCGGTCGCCGTCGCGGTCGCGGCCGACGATGCCGGTGACGACCTCGCCGTCGCGCAACAGATCCGTCACGGTGACGCCTTCGCGCAGCTCGACCCCGGCCTCGCGGGCGGCGTCCTGCAACAGCTCGTCGAGCACGATGCGCCGCGGCGCGTAGGTCTCGGCGATGCCGTCGATCGGGTCGGAGAAGCCGGAGAAGTGGACGTCGGCGTAGGACATGGTGATCGAGTGGATGGGCGTGCAGCCGGTGGCTTTCAGCCGGTCGAGCAGGCCCCAGTCCCGCAGTCGCGCGAGGCCGCTCTGGCGCAGCATGTGGGTCGATACGGCATCCTTGGGGAACAGCGCCTGGTCGACGCAGAGCACCCGGTAGCCACGCCGCGCGAGCAGCATCGCGACCGTGGCACCGGCGCAGCGCGCGCCGACAACGATGACATCGTGCACAGTTTCCGACCTTTCAGGCATCGAGCACGAGCCGGTCCGTGCGTGCTCGGGAGACGCAGATCATCATGGTTTTGCCCGACTCCTGTTCGGCCGGGGTGAGCACCGAATCACGGTGCTCGACTTCGCCTTCGAGCACCGTGGTCTCGCAGGTGGCGCAGGTTCCCTCGCGGCACGACCACAGCACGTCGGCGCCTGCCCGTTCCAGCGCGTCGAGAACCGTCGACCCCGCCGGTACTTCGACGGTCCGGCCCGAGCGGTTGAGCACGACGGTCGACGGCCGGTCCGGTTCGGTCGTCGCGATCTCCTTCGGATGAAATCGCTCGACCCGCAGGACTTCCGCGGCACAGTGCCGCTCGACCGCGTGGAGCAGCGGCTCGGGGCCGCAGCAGTACACGAGCATGCCGGAGGCGAGCGGCTCGAGGATCTCGGCCAGCGGCATGAGCCCGACCTCGTCCTGCGCGTAAAGCCGCACGCGCGCACCGTAGCCGGACAGCTCGTCGACGAAGGCCATCCGCGCGCGCATGCGGCTGCCGTAGTGCAATTGCCATGCGGCGCCATGCTGTTCGAGTTCACGGATCATCGCCAGCAGCGGGGTGATCCCGATGCCGCCCGCGATCAGGCAGTAGCTCGCCGCAGGTGCGAGCGGAAAGTTGTTGCGTGGTTCCCGGATCTCGAGCAGCGTGCCGGGACGAGCCTTCTCGTGCATCCACGCCGACCCGCCGCGGCCCTGCTCCTCGCGTAGTACCGCGATGCGATAGCTGTGCCGATCCGCGGGATCGCCACACAGCGAGTATTGGCGAACGTCGCCGTCGGGCAGCACGACATCCACGTGCGCACCCGGTTCCCACGGCGGCAGCGGCGCGCCGCCGGGATCGGTGAGCACAAAGGACAGCACGCCCTCTGATTCGTAGGTGATGGACCGAATTCGCACAATCGCGCTGATCACACGACGAGTCTGGCAGGGGTTCGCAGGCCCGCGGCGATTGATACTTTCAACGAATTGCCGGATTGAAAACGGGTCGGTCAGCGCGCGGCCGCCCGCCGTCCGGTGGTCGCGCTGGTGCGCCGGCACTCCGTATGCGATATTGTAGGTACGTACCTACAACAGGAGGTCGCGATGACATCGATGAGCGCGCGGGAGTTCAACCAGGACGTGAGCGCTGCGAAACGGGCCGCGACCGAGGGGCCGGTCGTGATCACCGATCGCGGTGAGGCCGCTTTTGTGCTGCTGTCCATCGACGAGTACCGGCGGCTGAAGGCCGACGGTCAAGATCTCGTTTCCCGGCTGAGCATGGACGACGACATCGAGTTCGAACCGGCACCGCTCCAGGTGGAGCTTCGGGTCGCTGAACTGTGACTTTTCTCCTCGACACCAATGTCATCAGCGAATTGCGCAAGTCGCAGAGGTCGGCGAACCCGCTTGTGCGCGCCTGGGTGGCGCAACGACGACCATCCGACATGTTCCTGAGCGTCATCACGATCATGGAGGTCGAAGCCGGCATCTGCCGCATCGAACGACGCGATTCCGCACAGGGCAATCGACTGCGCACGTGGCTCGAAGACGACCTGCTCGATGTCTTCGCCAACCGAGTTCTGCCACTCGATCTCGCCGTGGGACGACGCGCCGCACGGTTGCATGTACCCGACCCGCGCCCCGAGCGCGATGCGATGATCGCGGCCACCGCGAGCGAGCACGGGATGACCGTAGTAACTCGTAATGTCAAGGACTTCGAGCCGATGGGCGTGCCTGTCCTCGACCCCTGGGCGCAGATCTGACGGGCCCTGCTTCGAGGGCGTGACCTTCGTCGGTCAGCCGATGTCGACCACCCGGGCCCATGCGGGCGGGCGGTCGGGGACGTAGTCCGGGTCGTCGTGGCGCCATGCGCGTGCCCGGTTGAACAGACCGACTACGGTTCGGCAGGCCGGCTGGTGGGTGGGCCACGGGGTTTGGCCGTCGGTCAGGGCTACGACGACGTCAGGGCGGGTGCGAAGCGCCAGGGTGAAGCCGGTGCGCAGGTCGGTGCCGCCGCCGCCGATCAGGGTCATGCCCTCGGCCTGGCACAGTGGGTGGGCGATTCGGGCGGCGGCGTCGCAGGAGAACACCGTGACCAGGTCGCGGCGGCCACCGACGGCGCGGATGATGGCAGCCACTTCGAGAAGGGCGCTGCCCAGTTCGTCGTCACTGACCGATCCCGAGGTGTCGATGACCACGCTGACCCTGGGTAGGCTGCGGCGCAAGCTCGGCAGCACGATGCCGGGGAGGGCGCTCGCGCGGCGGGCGGGGCGCCGGTAGGTGTAGTCCTCGCCGGCACCGGGGGCCGATGCGGCCGCGCGGAGGGCGGCGCCGAGCAGCTCACGCCAGGGTTGTGAGGGGTGCATGGCCTCGTTCGCCCAGCGTCGCCAACCCTGGGGCGCGTCACCGGGGCGGCCGACGATGCCCTGCGCCACGAGGAATCGGATGCCGTCGCGCTGCTGTTCGCTGAGGCCGTCCGCGCCGTCGGGCCCCAGCTCCCATTCGCGGTCCGCGCCGTCCGCGCCGCTCCCGCAGTCGAGCCACGCCATGCCTTCGGTGAGGTGCCCCAGACGGAATTGGCCGAGGTAGTCCTCCATCAGTTCGCCCGCGTCCAGCCCCAAGGTGCTGGGCAGAACCACATCTTCCGGCCAGACCAGCCCATCGCCGAACGCGTCGTCGTTGATCTCGGCATCGGCGGCGATATTCATGCGAAGTCGCTCCGCCGGGCCGGTCAGCTGGTGGGCGCGGGCGTAGCGCTCGCTGCGTGCGTGATGGTCGCGCAGCAGGTGCGAAACCTCGTGGACGAGTATCGAAGCCAGCTCTTCCACCGGCCTGCGGTCGACGAAACGCGGCGACACGTAGCACCGCCAGTGCTTGTCCACACCCATAGTCGGCAC
>JACIXH010000334.1 GCA_014360565.1 Nocardia sp. | reverse complement strand
GAAAGATGATTCGTCAGCGGGTGCCGGCGCGCAGGACCACTTTGCCGTTGCGGCCGGGGGTTTCGGACGTCACGGCGGCTTCCGCGGCCTGGTCGAGTGGGAATTCGGCCTGGACGTCGAGGCGGAGGGTGCCGTCGGCGGCAAGGCCGACGAGTTCGGTGATCAGGCGGAGGTAGTCGGCGCGGTCGATCTCCGCGCTGCGTTGTTGGCCCCAGAAGCCTTTCACCACCGCCTGTTTGAAGATCACGGCGCCGGTGTCGACGATGAGCGGCTTGCCCGAGAGCGCGCCGAAGGAGATCAGTTCGCCGCGCGGTGCCAGCAGGGACATGAGCGCGCCCGCCGCCTGGCCGCTGACCTGGTCGACGGCCCGCACGATCGGTTCGCCGCCGGTGAGCTCGGCGGCCTGCTCGGCCCAGCCGGGCGCTTCGGTGTCGACCACCGGGCCGTAGCCGAGTTGGGTGAGTGCCTGGACCGAGGCGGGGCCGCGGACCAGGCTCAGGACCCGCACGCCGCGCTGTCGGGCGAACAGGTTCACCAGGCGGCCGACCGCGCCGTTGGCGGCGTTCACCGTGATCCACTGGCCGGGTTCCACCCGCAGATCGTCGAGCAGCATCAGCGCGCTCAGCGGCATGGCCAGCAGCTGGCAGGCGGTCTCGTCCGGCACCGTCGGCGGCATCGGGACCGCCTGCTCGGCGCGGGTGAGGAAGAAGTCGGCCCAGGCCGCGCGGGTGCCGGCGACCGCGACCCGCTGGCCCACCTCGAGCCGGTCGACACCGGGGCCGATCGCCTCGACCACGCCGGCCGCCTCGGTGCCGGGAATCGCCGGCAGCGGCGGCTTGTAGCCGTAGACCCCACGGATGATCGCCAGATCGTGGTTGTGGATCGGCGACAGTGTCGTCGCCACTCGCACCTCACCCGGCCCCGGCTCGGGGGTGGGCACCGACTGCGCGGTGAGCACGTCCTTCGGATCGCCGAACCGGTCGATGACAACAGCCTGCATGTCCGCCTCCGTGGTGGTTACGAGTCCCGCCCGAGCACGTTCGCGCTCCATTGTTGCACCGTGGCGCGAAGCGGTCGCTCAGGCGATGGGCGTCTCGTGGACGGTGCGCCAGGTCAGCGGTGATCCGAGTTCGTCGATCGCGCAGACAGCTCTGGAGCACGATGTCAATACGCCGCAGGACGGACGCGTGAGTAGGGGGTGTTCGGCGCGGAAATCGCCCAGCTGGTGGATGTCCCTTGATCTGCGGCATCCCTACCCTGGTTCTCATGGCCGACGCACTCGAAACTCGTTCGACCGCACCCGTTTCCGGTCGGCGCATCGCCGAGGTCGACATGCTGCGCGGGCTCGCGCTGTTCGGCATCCTGATCACCAACGCGATCGTGGCCACCACGTTGTGGTCGGTGGTCGGCACCAAGGACAAGCCGGTGTTGCCCTTCGACGGGGCAGTCGACCAGGTGGTGCGCGCGACGGTCGACGCACTCTTCACCGGACGCTTCTATCTGCTGTTCGCGTTTCTGTTCGGCTACTCGTTCACGCTGCAGATCGCGGCCGCGCGGCGTGCGGGGATCGCGCCGACGCGTCGGCTGTTGCGGCGGTGCGCGGCGCTGATGGTGATCGGCATGATCCATGTCTGGCTGCTGTGGTTCGGCGACATCCTCACGCTGTACGCGTTCCTGTGCCTGATCCTCATCACCCTGCGCAAACTGCGGCCGCGCACCGCGGTGATCACCGGTGTGGTGTTGTACACGCTCTGGTCGGCGTGGGCTTTCCTCCCCGGCGACAACAGCAGCATTCTCGCGCTCGGCCAGTTCCTCGACCTCCCCGCCATCTCGGCCGGCTTCACCGGCAGCTTCGCCGAGACCTTCGACGCCCAGACCGGTCTCGGTCCGATTTTCCTCCTGGTCATCTGGATCACCCAGGGCGTGCCGAGCCTCGGCATGTTCCTGATCGGCATGGCCGCGGGCAAGCGCAACCTGTTCGACGACGTGGACACGCTGCGCCGCTGGGCGCCCCGCTTCCTGGTGATCGGTCTCGGGCTCGGCCTACCGATCTCGGCGCTGACCTTCGCCGACAAGATGTCGTGGTGGAACGCCCCCTCGCTGATCACCGGACTGCAGCAGTTGGTGAACCCGGCCATGACCTTCGCCTACATCGCCGCCATCGTGCTGGCCGCCCAATCCGCCCGCACCGCCCGCGCGACCGCACTGCTGGCACCCGCGGGACGGATGGCGGCGACCAACTACATCGGGCAATCGGTCGTCCTCATGGTGGTCTACACCGGGTACGGCTTCGCCCTGGCCGACGACATCGCACCGCTCGGGGTGATCGCGATCGGCCTGCTCACCTTCGCCGCGCAACTCGCACTGAGTGCCTGGTGGTTGCGCCGTCATCCGTACGGACCGGTCGAATGGGTGCTGCGCGCGGCGACCTACCTGAGCGTTCCGGCCTGGCGCCGACCCACTGCACAGTCACCGGCCTCGAACAGCTGACGCCTGGTCAGAGCGGGGCGCTGTCGGCCGCGCGGTGGAACTCGGCTCGCCAGCGGTGCAGGCCTGCGACATCGGCGCGGGGCAGACGTTCGACGCGGACCGGGGTGACATCGGCGTCGGCGAAGGAATCGATGTCGGCGGCGGTGAGTGGCCACGGCGGGCCCGGCGCGGGCGCCGTGCTGATATCGGCGATCACCAGGAGAGTGGCACCGACAGCGAGGAACTCGCGGATGTTCGTGATCGCGGTGGCGCGGACCTCTGGGGGCAGCGACTGGACCGTGATCGACTCGACGACGAGGTCGAACGCGCCGAGCCAGGTGGCGGGCGGACGGAGCAGATCCGCGACCTTGTAGGTGACCGGTGAGTGCGGGAAGCGGGCCCGCGCACCACGGATCGCGGTGGGGGAGATGTCGAAAGCGGTGGTGCGGATACCTTGGGCGGCAACGAATTCCGCATCGGTGCCGTATCCGCAACCGATGACGAGACCGCGAACACACGACGCGGGTGCCCGATCGCGCATCCAGTCGGCGAGCAGCGGATTCGGCTCGGCCCGATCCCACGGCACCACCGAAGTCCCCGCCGCCGCTTCGGCATACAGCGGCTCGAACCATCCCGTCGGATCGTTCGCCGCCAACGACTCGGCGGCCAGTCGGCGATCGGCGGGCGTCTGCGCGTCGGTCATGCTTCCAGTCTCCACCACCGCACCCCCCTCGCGCGTTCTGGTCGATTGATCACCAGGCTCCGGTGGCGTGTCCGGATCGGTCGTGATCCGCACACCAGAGCCTGATCATCGTGGTCGTCAGCGGGCGGCGCGGGCGGCGAAGCCGTCGCAGAGGGCCTCGAGGCCGAGGGTGAGGAGGTCTTGGGAGGTGAGGTCGCTGACGCCGGCGCCCTCGAGGTCGGCCAGGGCGGGCGGGACGGGGAATTGGGGGCGCCCTTCGAGGAGGTCGCGCAGGCCGTTGGTGTCGTCGGTGGCGGTGCGGCGCTCGGCGAGCAGGGCGCCGCCGACGACGGGCAGGCTCGCGCCGGAGATGTAGTTCCACACCGAGAACGCCATGGTGGTGGCCTCGCGGGCGGAGACGTCGAGCTCGCGCAGGCCCTCGACCAGCCAGGCGAGGCTGGCCAGGCCCTGCGGGCCGAAGCTGTAGCGAGGCACCGCGAAGGTGAGCAGGACCCAGGGGTGGCGCTGGTAGAGCAGCCAATCGATCTCCGCCGCGATGCGGACTCGATCCCGCCACGTCCAGTCCTGGCCGGTGGCATCGGGGTAGGGGTGGTGGGCGGCGATCTCGTCGGTCATGTCCGCGATGAGCTCGTCCTTGTTCGCCACGTGCCGGTACAGCGACATGGTGCCGACCTCGAGCCGGTCGGCGATGCGGCGCATCGACACCGCGTCGAGCCCATCGGCGTCGGCGAGGGCGATCGCGGCGTCGACGATCGCGGCTCGTGTGAGCTTCGCATCAGTCATCCCATGACTCACTTCCCGTTTTCCCTCTTCGTGCGTACACTGTACCCATTCCCCGCGTACGGTGTACGCAAACCCCCGGAAGGATGTCGGAATGACGAAGCTGGAACCGGCGCTGCCCACCGCGGCCGTCGGTGGACGCCGCGCGTGGCTCGGGCTGGGCGTGCTGTTGTTGCCGGTGCTGCTGGTGTCGATGGACATCTCGGTGCTGTTCCTCGCCATGCCGACGCTCACGCTGGATCTGGATCCCAGTGCCGCCCAACAGCTCTGGATCCTCGACATCTACGGGTTCATGCTGGCGGGCCTGCTCATCACGATGGGCAATCTCGGCGACCGGATCGGCAGGCGCAACATCCTGCTCGTCGGCGCCGCCGTGTTCGGTCTGGCCTCCGTGCTCGCCGCGTTCGCCCCCAGCTCGGCGGTCCTCATCGTCGCGCGCGTGCTGATGGGCATCGGCGGCGCGACCCTGCTGCCGTCGAGCCTGGCGCTGATCTCGAACCTGTTCCCCGACGTCCGGCAGCGGGCCACCGCGATCGGCATCTGGACCGCGTTCTTCGCGGGTGGTTCGGCGGTCGGTCCGATCATCGGCGGCCTGCTGCTGCACCACTTCTGGTGGGGTTCGGTCTTTCTGATCAACATCCCCGTGCTCGCGATCCTGCTGCTGTTCGGGCCGTTCCTGCTGCCCGAACACCGCGCTGCCGCGCTCGGGCCGATCGACCTGCCCAGCGTCGCCCTCTCGATCGGCGGCATCCTGCCCCTGATCTACGGCATCAAGCACATCGCGGCCGAGGGCTTCGATCCGGTCTCGCTGCTCATCGCCGCGCTCGGCGTCGCGCTGCTGGTGGTGTTCGTGCGCAGGCAGCGCGGGCTCAGTGAGCCGCTGCTGGATCTGAGCCTGTTCACCCGGCCGCTGTTCCGGGTGGCGATCGGGGCGAGCATGGCCGGGATGATGTCGCTGGCCGCGCTGAGCTACCTCACCAGCGTGTACCTGCAGTCGGTCACCGGACGCGACGCGCTGCAGGCCGCGCTGCTCGGCATTCCGATGGCGATCGCGGTGTTCGTCTGCTCGATGGGCGGCGCCAGGATCAGCCTGCGGCTCGGCGTGCGGGCGACGTTCACACTGGCGCTCGTGCTCTCGGCGGTGGGCAACCTGATGTTGCTCGGCGTCGGAGTCGACGGCGGGCTGATGTGGTACGTCGCCGGCTCGGCGATCGCCGGTGTCGGCTACGGCATCTCGTTCACGCTGGTCTCGGACGTGGCGGTGTCGGCAGTGCCTGCCGAACGCGCCGGCTCGGCGGTCGGTATCTCCGAGACCAGCTTCGAACTCGGCAATGCGCTCGGGCTCGCCCTGCTCGGTTCGCTGGCTGCCCTGGTGTTCCGGTCCGGCGGGAACTTCGGCGAGACGCTGGGCGACACCCTTGCCCACTCCGGCGGCGACGCCGGGCTCGTCCACGCCGCGCGGGAGTCCTTCGTCAGCGGCATGCACGTTGCCACGACGGGCGGCGCCCTGCTGCTGCTCGCGATGGCGGCCGTGGCGTGGCGGTCGGTCCGTAGCGACCGCATCGGCTCCGAGCGCTGACCGGTGCTCGGCGCTCGATCGGGTGGTCCACTGCGCCGCGCACCGGCGACCATCGGGTGTGGTGACCGGCGCCACTGCGGGTGGCTCGGGTGGG
>JACIXH010000333.1 GCA_014360565.1 Nocardia sp. | reverse complement strand
CCTTCGCGCGCGAACAACAGCGCGTGTTCACGGCCGATGCCGCGACCCGCGCCGGTGATGACCGCGACGCGACCCTCGAGTTTTCCCATGAGTCTTGTCTCCTAGTTGATTTCGACGCGGCCGTCGGTGATCGCGATCTGGCCCGCGGCTTCGGTCTCGAAGGCGTAGGCCCGCACACCGGGGTCGGTGGATTCGGTGGCCCAGAAGGTGGTGGTGATGTCCTGACCGGGCAGCACCGGCTTGGCGAATCGCACGGCGAGCCTGCGCAAGCGCGCGGTGTCGCCGCCTGCCAGTTCGGTCAGCGCGGCCCACGAGGTGAACGCCATGGTGCACAGACCGTGGTTGATGATGCCGGGCAACCCGGCCATGCGGGCGATCTCGTCGTCGAGGTGAATCGGCATCGGGTCACCCGAGGCCGGCGAGTAGCGGAAGGTCTGGTCGTCGTCGACGTGGGCGGTGACCTGCGCGACCTGCTCGCCTGCCCGGTCCGCGTCGGTGATCCGGTGCGCGGGCGCGAGCTCTCCGGCACCCGGGCCCGCGTCGACCTTGCGGAAGAACGCGGTCATCCACTGCTCGTTGACGAGTTCGCCTGCCGCGTCGCGTGTTTCGGCGTAGATCACCACGGTCGAACCATTCGGGCGGCCGACGTAACCGATCGGCTTCGCCCGCACCACCAGTTCGTCGCCGGCCCGGATCGGCCGGTGGAACAGGAAATCCTGCTCACCGTGGACCAGCTTCATCAGCAGCTCCACCGGGGCGACCGACAGCGCCGCGGGCGCCATCGAGGTGAACACCGGCACCACTGCGAAGACCGGCGGCGCGATCTCGCCCGACAGGTGCGCGGGGACCGGATCATTCGTCGCCGCCGCGTATTGCGCGATCCGCTCCGCGGTGACCGAGAACCGCTCTTCCTCGGTCCACTCCCCCAGCGCGGAACCGTCGAAGACGACCGCGGCTGATTCCGAGGTGGTCATGCGGCCGAGCCCACGAGCTCGGTGAACTTGGCCATCGACTCCTTCAGATCGGCTTCAGCGTGCTTGGCGACCGCCTTGCCGATGGGCCCGACGATCATCGCGCCCTTGAAGCTCGCGTCGAACGCGGCCGAGGAACCGGTATCGGTGGCATCCACCTTGAGCACGAATTCGATGGTGACACCGGCCATTCCGGCCCCGGTGATGCGCAGGAACGAGTTCGGGACGACCTCGGCGACGGTCCACTCGATCTTGTTGGCCATGTTCATCACCGACACGACCTCGGTGAAGCGCGAGCCGGCGGCGAGCTCGGCGGGCAGCTCGCCGCGCCAGCCCTCGTGGATGGTCAGCCATTCCTCCCAGTTCGCCAGATCGCTCAGACGGGCCCATGCCAGCTCGGGGGCGACGGGCAGGGCGGTGGAAACGGATACAGATGCCATGGGGTAACTCCTGGTGAGATTCGGTGGAGGGAAAGTCAGCGGTTCGCGGGGCGGTAGGCGGTCACCACGACCGCGCCACCGAGACCGATGTTGTGCTGCAGCGCGATCCGCGCGTCGGTGACCTGGCGGGCGTCGGCGTCGCCGCGCAGCTGCCAGGTGAGTTCGCTGCACTGGGCGAGGCCGGTCGCGCCGAGGGGGTGGCCCTTGGAGATCAGGCCGCCCGACGGGTTCACGACCCACTTGCCGCCGAAAGTGGTGGCGTTGTCGTCCACCAGACGGCCGCCCTCACCGGGCGCGCACAGGCCGAGCGCCTCGTAGGTGAGCAGTTCGTTGGTGGAGAAGCAGTCGTGCAGCTCGATCACGTCGATGTCGTCCGGGCCGATACCCGCCTGCTCGTAGACCTTCAGCGCGGCGGCACGCGACATGGAGGAGCCGACCAGGTTGATCGCGGTCGGATCGGTGAACGTCGACGCCAGATCGGTGACCATCGACTGGCCGACGATCTCGACGGCCCGATCGGCCAGGTTGTGCCGATCCACGAAGTCCTCGCTCGCCAGGATCACCGCACCGGAGCCGTCCGAGGTCGGCGAGCACTGCAGCTTGGTGAGCGGGCCGTAGATCTGCTTGGCCCCGAGCACTTCCTCGAGGCTGTATTCCTTCTGGAACTGCGCGTACGGGTTGTTCACCGAGTGCTTGTGGTTCTTCACGCCGATCTTGGCGAACTGCTCGGCGGTGGTGCCGTAGAGCTCCATGTGCTCCTTGCCCGCGGCGCCGAACATGTACGGCGCGGGCGGCATCGCGAACTCCTGCAGTTCGGCCAGCGCCAGCAGATGCTTCATCATCGGCTGCTCACGGTCGTCGTAGGTCGAACCGAGCGAACCCTTCTGCATCTTCTCGAAGCCGAGGGCCAGCGTGCACTGGGCCAGCCCGCCCCGAATCGCCTGCGCAGCAAGGTAGAGCGCGGTGGAGCCGGTGGAACAGTTGTTGTTGACGTTGACCACCGGAATGCCGGTCAGCCCTAGCTCGTAGACGGCACGCTGGCCCGAGGTGGACTCGCCGTACACATAGCCGACGTAGGCCTGCTCGACCTGGTCGTAATCGATTCCGGCATCGGCGAGCGCCTTGGTGCCCGCCTCGCGGGCCATCTCCGGGTAGTCCCATTCCAACGCGCCCGGCTTCTCGAACTTCGTCATGCCGACGCCGACGACGAACACCTTCTGTGTCATGTACGCACTCCCGTGTGCCGTGTGCCCCGGATACGTGGGACACGGTGTCACGCCAATGTATGTTGGACAGCGCGTCCCAGTCAATACCCAGACAGAACCGACACCCGACCGGTCGAAAGTGTCGTGGAACACGAAGATCGACCGGTGGGATCGTCTTTAATGAGATGAATGTCCCGGATACTCCGCCGGGCCGGAGTCGGCGCTGATTCAGGCCCGCGCAGCGGTGCCCGCGACCGAAACGACCAGATCCAGGTCGCGCATGACCTCGGAGAACGCGACGGGCGAGACCTCGTGCAGTGGCACGGCGCGACCGTCGGCGAGAAACCGGATCTCACCGATCTCCACGGCACCGTGTCCGAAGTATCCGCTGAAATCGCAGCGCAGCGCGGCGACGAGGTCGGCACCCGCGGGTCTGGTCGCCTGGTACTCGTCGTAGCGGCCGTGGGTGGACCACCCGCGACCGGACAGCAGTGCGACCGCCTGTGCGCCGTCGACCGTGCGGCCGTCGAAACGCCGCGAAACCGCACCGGCCGCGCGTTCGGCCGGGGTCAGCGAGTAGAACTCCCTGGACACCTGCGGAACCGGCTGTTCGATCCCTTGCCGCTCCAGCCGCGCCTGCCACTCGCCCAGTGTTCCCTGCTCGTGCAGGTCGACGGGGTGCACGGCGGCGATCGGGGCTGCGGTGTCGACCTCGCCGAGCAGACCGATCGTGCCCGCCCGGTCGCGCCACAGCAGGGCGGGCAGCATCGCCGCACCGGCGGGCAACGAGCGCAGTCGTCCCAGCTCGTCCGGCGTCACTGTCGCCCCGGTGGCGACGAGGCGCTCGAGCAGTCCGCTCGGCATCCGCCTGGCCTGCTCGCGGAGACGTTCCTGATGATCACGCAGCTCGCGAAACGCCGGGTCGGCACGCACGGCGGCAGGCACCGATTTCAGCTCGCGGTCAGCCCGTGAGACCCGCAGCTCCGGCTCGGAACCATGGAACCGCAACCGGATTCGATACTCGCCGACTGTCGTCTCCATGGGTGTCGCGGTGGCGATGCGTGCCTCGCAGTCCCATTCGAGCCGACTCGCCTCCCCCACCCCGGCCACCTGCGCCAGGTGGTCGAGGGCGACCTCGATCGCCGCGGCATGACTGATCCGGCGATTGGGACCGAGCTTGGCGCCCTTCTCGGCGGATTCGCGGATCGCCAGATACCGGTCGAGGACCGTTTCAGGTGGATCCAACGGCAACATACCGAAGGCCGCGATCCCGTGCAGCGCACGATGTTTCACTCGCTTGACGACCTGGGCGCGATTCCAGCCGAGGACGGCAGAGACGAGTTCGCTCGGCACCAGGGTGAGCAGCCGCCGCACCTTCTCGGCGCCTGCCTCCTCGATCGCGGCCAGCAACGCCGCCCGGTCCTGCCGGACGACCTCGTCTTCCGAAATCGCCTGGATCAGGCGCAGCAGACGCGCGCACTCGGCCAGGTCGAACAGCGACAGCAAGGCCTCGGCGTCACCGGCCCGGCCGCGCCATCCGAATACCCTGCGCCGCACCGCGACCGGCTGTTCGCGCAGGTGGTCGAGCAGCTCGGTGCGTTCGGTGTCGGTCAGTTCGGCCGTGCCGAGATGCTCGGCCACCTGCTGCTCGCCCCGCCACGTCAGCGCGGCTCGGACGAAGCGCAGCCCGCGCGGCGCGAACCCCTTCGGGAACACGTCCCAGCCCACGGGATCGGGCGCCGACACCAGTCGCCAGGTCATCGAATCCACCAGTATGCGAACATCGTCCGCGCACGTCAGCGGCGCACCGGTCACCACGCCGCTGCCGTTTCGGCCGACGATGGCGTAGCCGAGATACCGGTCCGTGGTGAACGCGCGCTCGACGACCTCGGCGTCGAGCGCGTCCGCGCGGTCGAGAGCGTCGAGAATGCGCGCGACCGACTGCCGATCCAGACTCCCCAGCGGGGTCAGCGCGAGCACACGCAACAGGCCGACGTCGGCGTCGGCGATCGCGGTCGCCGCCACCTCGTCCAAGAGCAGCCGATGCCGCACATCCACGCCGAGATACGCGGCCAGCAACGCTTTCCGGCGCGCCGACGGCCACGGCGCGGCCAACAGACCCGTGATGCCGCCCGGCGCTCCGGGTCGGCAGGCGGCATCGGAGAGCGGGTCGGGGGCCGCGGTGGTGTCGCGGAACGCAGTGTCGTCGCGCTCGTCCGAGGCTGCGGTGCTGTCGTCCGGCGCGCTGGGCGGGAACGCGGCGTCGTAGAGATCGTCGAGGGTGGTGGTGATGTCGCCGATGTGATCGATCAGGTGGCCGTTGGCGCGATCGTCACCCTCGTCGATGCGGGCCAGGATCTGCTCGGCGCTCACACGCAGGGCGGTCGCATCACCCGCTTGCGCCCTGACCTGATCCACCCACTGCCACAGCGCTGCCCGCTCCTCGTGCACGACCTCGGCGTAGATGCCGGGAACGATCCCCGGCGAACCACTCGGCCCGCACACCTCGACATCGCCCACGGCCGCCACACTACAAGCGCCCTCCGACAGCGCCGGCGCCCCCGACAACCGGTCCGCAGCGGGGATGATGACGGCACTCGCCTCGACCGGCCAGAGACTGAACCACACCCCTAGTGCCGGCGACGACGGCCGATTTGCCACCGGCGCGCGCTGGTCCAGATCATCGAAGAAGTCGACGGGACCGCTCACGCGGAACGAACCCGTAGGCGAGGAGCCACGTCTATCGGGCCGAGTGGGGCATCACCGCCGTGTAGCGGGCGGCGATCGTCGCGATGGCCTCCGCGAGTTCGGGCGCGTGGCCGTTCTCCAGATGGAAATCCAGGTCCATCGCGGCAAGGTAGGCCGCGAGCAGTTGTGGGCTCTGGGCTCCGGCCTCGAGCGCACTGGTTTGCCCATCGATCGGTTCGACCGTCCAGATGCCGCTGGGTATGCGCGCCGCGACGATCTCGACAGGAGCGTCGACGATCACCCGAGCGCAGTAGTTCCACAGCGCCGCCATCCGGCCACGGGTCACGAAGGCGACGAGATCG
>JACIXH010000332.1 GCA_014360565.1 Nocardia sp. | reverse complement strand
ATCTCCGACGACGCGCACGCCCGCCTCGGCGAGAGCTTCGGCCACGGCCAGGCCGATGCCGCGGGAGGCTCCGGTGACGACGGCGGTCTTCCCGGTGAGTTCGAGATCCATGCTCGTACCTTTCTTGAACTGTAGGTCAATAATTAGGGCATGCGAAAGAGCGGGGGCTCGCGGGGGATTCAGAGAACGGTCAGTGCGGCGTCGATGATGCGATACAGCTGGGCGGCATCGTTGGTCTTGGCCATGAGCCGCAAGCCGGTGCTGGTGGCGAACAGCAGGGATGCGATCGAATTCGGATCGGCGCTGCGATCGACATCGCCGTCACGGCGACCCTGATCGATGCGGGCGGCCATGGTGGCGACGATGCGTTCCTCGATGCCGCGCAGCACTGCGGCGACGGCCGCGTCGTGGCCGCCGAGTTCGGCCGCGGTGTTGGCGGCGAGGCAGCCGCGGCGCACCGGGGAGGCCATGTCGAGATCGACTGCGGCGCGCATATATTCGCGCAGACATTCCCGGGTGCTGCCGGGGCGCGACAGGTAGTCCTCGGCCATCGACACCCCGAATCGGCCGTAGCGGTCGAGAACCACGTCGAACAGGGCGCGTTTGCTGCCGAAGGTGTTGTACAGGCTGCCTTTCCCGATGCCGGTGGCCTCGGCCAGTTGTGCGGGGGAGGTGTTGGCGTAGCCGTGGGTCCAGAACTGATCCATCGCGCGGTCGAGGACCGTGTCGGTGTCGAAATTCTGGGGCCTGGCCATGACTTCACAGTAGGCGTTCTTTACCTGTAGGTCAATAACTCGGCCGAAGTGCTCCCGGGATCAGGATCTGCGGACCTCGGATCAGCGTGTCGAGCCGCATTGGTCAGTGGCGGCCGCGCTCGGGCAGGACCAGCTGATCGCCGGTCTCGGGATGGTCGAAGACGTCGACGGGGTGGCGGTAGACGTCGCTGAGCAGTTCGCGGGTGAGCACCGCGCGTGGCGGGCCGTCAGCGGCGACCCGACCCGCGTCCAGAACGGTGACGCGGTCGGCGTAGGCGGCGGCGACACCGAGGTCGTGCACGACCACGACCACCGCGGCCCCCTCGGCGGCGCGGGTGGCGGCCAGCCGGAGCACCGCTTCCTGATGACCGATGTCGAGTGCGGCGGTCGGCTCGTCCAGCAGCAAGGTCGCGGTGTCCTGTGCCAGGACACGCGCCAGGGCCACGCGGGCGCGTTCACCGCCGGACAGCGAGGGGAACACGCGCGCGGCGAGATGGGTGACGTCGGTGGCGGCCAATGCCGCAGCGATGAGCGCGTCGTCGTTGTCGGCGGCGGGGGTGCGCAGCCAGGGGGCCCGGCCCATGGCCACGACTTCGCGGGCGGTGAAGGGGAAGCCGACAGCATGGGATTGGGGCAGGACCGCGCGACGGCGGGCCATGTCGGCGGGAGTCCAGTGCGAGAGTGCGTGGCCCTCGAGTTTCACCGTGCCCGTGCTCGATTCCAGCTCGCCGGCGAGGGCGGCGAGCAAGCTGGACTTGCCCGCACCGTTCGGGCCGACGAGGGCGACGATTTCGCCCGCCGCCACCTGGAAGTCGACATCGTCGAGGACGGTGCGGGTGCCGCGCCGCACGGTGAGCCCGGTGGCGCGCAACGTGACGGTGCCGGGCTCGGGGCGCGCGGGAACGTCGGGGGTTCGGGCGAACAACGAACGCCACGAGGTGCGGGTCTCGGTCATCCCCAGCCTCCGGCCCGTGCCCTGGTGCGGCGCAGCAGCCAGAAGAAGAACGGGCCGCCGATCAGCGAGGTGAGCATGCCCAGCGGCAGGTCCGCGTTGTGCACCAGAGTGCGCGCGACGACGTCGGCGCCGAGCAGCACCACCGCGCCCAGAATCGCGCTCAGCGGGACGAGTACCCGATGGCCGGGTCCGACCATCATCCGCACCAGGTGCGGCACGATCAGACCGACGAACAAGATGATGCCGCTGAAGGCCACGCCTGCGGCGGTCAGCACGGCGACCACCACGATCACCTGCCTGCGCAGTCGCTCCACATCGACACCGAGATGGCGGGCCGCCGAATCGCCGAGGGCGAGCAGATCAAGTCGCGGCGCGATGAGAATCGCGGCCAGCACGCCGACGCTCGCGAGCACCGCGACCACCGCCACCGACGGCCAGGTGGCGCCGTTGAGGCTGCCGAGTTGCCAGAACACGATCTGATCCCGGGCGGCGGGGGTGGCGACGAACAGCAGCAGTGCGATCACACCACCGGCGAAGGCGTTGATCGCGACGCCGGTCAGGATCAAGGTCACCACTTCGGTGCGCCCACCCGACCTGGACAGCACATAGACCAGCGTGGTGGTGATCAAACCCGCGACGAACGCGGCGGCGGCCACCGACCAGGAAGCGACGAACGCGCCGCCGACCACGATGACCGTGCCCGCTCCCACCGCCGCACCCGCTGACACCCCGATCACGCCCGGTTCGGCCAGCGGATTGGCGAACACACCCTGCAACAACGCACCGGCTGTCGCGAGAGAGGCCCCGACCAGGACCGCGAGGGCAACCCGGGGGAAACGCACCTCCCACAGCGTCACCTCGCCGGCCGGATGCGCGGGCAGCGGCCCGATGTCGAGGCCGATCCGATGCGCCACACTGCCCAGTACCTCGGCGGCGGTGGTGGGCACCTGCCCGAGCACCGCCGACACGACGGCGAGCACGAGCAGGGCGAGTAGCGCGACAGCGAACACCACCGTCACGCGCGTGCCCCGATGGGTGGTCGGCGGCAGGGGATCGGGAGTCGCGTCGGTGATCGTCGCGGTGTCGGCAGGCTTGGTCAGGTCGGGCACTTCGCTCCTCCGGTGTCCGCCCGAGGTGGCTGCTGAGCGCTCATGCCTGTTCGCCGTAGACGGCGTCGGACAGGGCGGAAACAACGCGTCCGGTGTTGGGGCCGAAGCTCAGGATCACCGCGTCGGACATGTCGACCACGCGTTGGCTGCGCCCCGCTGGCGTCTGGGCGATGCCGGGAATCTTCTGCAGGCCCTCCACTCCGCCCACCGATTTCAGCCCGTCCGACATCACCAGCAGCACATCGGGAGCGGCGGCGATCATCGCCTCGCTGGTGATGGAGACGAACGGCTCGTTCACCCCGGCGGCGGTGCCCGCATCGACGCCGCCGATCGCGCTGATCAGCGTATCGGCGCCCGAGCCGCGGCCTGCCATCATGGTGATCGCGGAGCTGCGCAAGTACAGGAACGCGATCTTGGGCTGGGGATCCTGCACCGGTACCTGTGCGGTGGCGGTGGCGATCTCGTCGCGGGTGCGCGCGCCGAGCGCCTTGCCCGCCGCGGGCACACCCAGCGCGTCGGCCACGGCCTGGATCTGTGGCACCACCCCGTCCATACTGCGGTCGGGGTCGAAATAGACGACCGTCACCCCGGCTGCCCGCAACTGCTCACGCACGGCCGGTGCGGCGCTGGTGGTGTCGGTGAGAAATACCGATGGGCGCAGGTTCAGGACCGCTTCGACGCTGAGGCTGCCGTTGCCGCCTGCCACGTTGGGCACGCCCGCCACGGCCGGGAACGACGCCGAGGTGCTGCGGCCGATGAGATTCGCGCCCAGACCCAGCGCCCAGACGGTTTGGGCGAGTGTGCCGTATCGGTCGACGGCGATGATGCGCGAGGCGTCGGTGATCGTCACGTCGCTGCCGTCGTGGGACTGCACCGTCACCGGCAGTCGCGGAGTCGGAGCCTGCTCGATCGGGACGGGGTCGAGGTTCGCGAGCTGAGCCGTCACCGGCCCGCCCGAATTGGCAGTCGATGCAGGATTGCTTGCAGTGCACGCGACGGCGCCGGTCAGCACCGTCGCCGCGAGCATCGCCGTCATCAGACCACGCAGTTTCATAAAGGTGAGGCTAGCCATCATTCGGAACGGGCGCTCACATCGTCCAGTGCCGCCGCGATCGCCCGCGGCAACTCGAGAGTTTCGGCGGCCAGCACCCCGGTGAGCTGACCGATGTCGCGGGCACCGACGATCATGCTCGCGATACCGGGCCGGTCACGGATCCAGGCCAGCGCCACCGCCAGCGGCGACGTGCCGAGACCGTCTGCCGCGGTGACCAGCGCATCGACCACCCTGGTCGCCCGGTCGTCGTCGAGCCTGCGCCGGATCTCGGCCGCCGTCGCCTCGTCGGCGCCCCGCGAATCCGCGGGGACACCGTCGCGGTACTTGCCGGTGAGGATCCCACCGGCCAGCGCCGCCGAGGCGATGATGCCGACCGAGTGGTGGCGGGCGGCGGGAATCACATCGTTCTCGGTGCCGCGCGCGAGCAGCGAGTACGGCGTCTGCGCCGCCGTGATCGGCGCGATCGCGGCGAGACTGGCCAGCTGCCACGCCGTGAATCCGCGCACACCCGCGTACCGGGTGCGCCCGGTACGCACCGCGGTGTCGAGGGTGGCCGCGACCTCGTCGAGCGGCGTGTACGGATCCCAGGCGGCGATGCTCCAGATATCGAGATGGTCGGTGCCCAGTTCGAGCAGGGTCCGGTCGAGCTGTTTGAGCAGCGTGCGCCGCGACGCGTCGACCACCGGGCCCACCGCCGCGGGCGCGGGCACCGAGTCGCCGACCCCGGCGCCGGGCGCGTGCATCACCACACCCGCACTGCCACTGAGCACCAATTCGTCACGCGAGACCAGGTCGCCGAGCAGATCCGCCAGGATCCGCTGCGCCGCGCCCTCGCCGTAGACAGGCGAGAGGTCCACGAGCGTGCCGCCTGCCTCGGTGAACGCCGCCAGCTGCACCGATGCCTCGTCGGCATCGGTATGTGTTCCCCACGTATGGGTGGCCAAACCGATTCGCGAGACCCGAAGTCCGCTGCGTCCCACAGTCCGCTGTTCCATCACCGCGCCCGCGCTTTCGTCACGGCGACAGCCTAATGCGCACACCAGCACAACCTCGCTCGGCGACCCGCCTCGCGGCGCGGCAGAACCGTTCTCGGTGACCGGCGGGCGGCGACCGGGACCCGCCGCCGGGTAGGGTCGCTGCGAGATCGTGGCCGTCACGGCCACGGATGAAGCAAAAGCCCAGGAGGACGCGGTCTTTCGGGCGTGAGTTCAGCAGGAGGACGTGGTGGGCGAGTCGATGACCTGGTTTCAGGCATTGGTACTCGGATTGGTGCAGGGACTCACCGAGTTCCTGCCGATCTCGTCCTCGGCGCACCTGCGCATCGTGTCGGGCGTGTTCTTCGGCGACGACGCGGGCGCGTCGTTCACCGCGGTCACCCAGCTCGGCACCGAGGCGGCGGTGCTGGTGTATTTCGCCAAGGACATCCGGCGCATCCTCATCGCCTGGTTCACCACGCTCGGGATGCGCTGGCGGGAACGCTCCCAGCGCGAGGTCGCGGTGGGGGACCGGGTCACCACGAAGCTGCCGGTGATGGATCGCAGCGCCCGCGAGGCCCACGAGCGCGACACCCAACGCGAACTCGACTACCGCATCGGCTGGTACGTGATCATCGCCACCATTCCGATCGGGGTGTTGGGGTACCTGTTCAAGGACGAGATCCGCACCGGGGCCCGCAACCTGTGGCTGGTGTCGTTCATGCTGGTCGCGTTCGCCCTGGTGATCGCCGCGGGCGAGCACTTCGGCAGCAAGACCCGCTCGTTCGACCAGCTCACGACCAAAGACGGCATCATGATGGGC
>JACIXH010000331.1 GCA_014360565.1 Nocardia sp. | reverse complement strand
AACACCTGGTAACACCAAACCCAGTGGTTCACTCTTGCAACGTTGGTTACCACAGGGCAAGCACAGTTACCGAAATGTAACTGGATGGGAGTATGAAAAGACGCTGGTCGGATGCCCAGCTGAGTGTTCAGCCGTCGATCTCAGGCAACTTCTGGCAACTGCCGCAGCGATCGCAACGCATAGTGCACCCTGGTCTTCACGGTGCCGATAGGCACGCCGAAATCCGCGGCGACTTCCCGGTAGCCCCGGTCGCGCAGAATCACCTCGGTCACCGCCGCGCGCTGCGGTTCCGGCAGACGCGCCAGCAGCTGGTCGACGAGTAATCCGTCGACCAGTCCGTCGGCGAAATCCGGCCCGCCGCCGACGGCTACTTCGGTGATGTCGTCCCAGCCCACATCACCGGGGCGCACCGCGCGCGACCGCATGATGTCGATGATGACATTGCGTTCGATCGCCAGCAGCCACGTCCGCACGCTGCCCTTGCCCGCGTCGAAGTCGTGACACGAACGCCAGCCGCGCAGCAGAGTCTCCTGGACCGCGTGCTCGGCCAGGCCGGCGTCATCGAGGCTGCGCATCGCCCGCCAGTGCAGGAGACCGCGATCGGTGGCCAGCACCGCGGCCAGCCCGTTCCTGGTGCACAGCCGCGCGCAGTGCGCGCGGCAGGAATTGTCTGTCATGTGGGGATATCGCCGCGGGCCCCGCCGATGACAACGCGGCTCGTTAAGCGACTCTTCAGGATCTCGCTGGGCCCGTGCCGGAGAGTAGTTCTTGCGAGCCCGGCCGGGCCTGCTCCAGGAGGGGGGAGCAGGGACGCCGGGCTCGTTCATTTCCCGAGACTCGCGTATTCGAGCGAAGTCCAGCACGATCGCACCGGGGCGACGACAATCGCTGCGAGGAGCGAACAACGTGGACATCCATGCATATCCGACCGACGCGCAGACGCCGGTCGATCAGGCCGAGGCCATCCGGATAGCGGCCGAACACCTACCCGCCGACGCACCGGGGCACGACCGGCAGATCGTCGAATTCGCCGACGGTTTCGCCGTCTTCGCGGTTGAGCCGTTGCACGCGCCGCCGGATCGACCGATCCCGGTCGGCGGCTCGGTGTACGTCATCGACAAACAGACCGGGGCGGTGTCGTTCTGGCCCACCTATCCGTCGGAGGTGGTCGCAGCGCACTACACCCTGCTGCACGCCGCGGGCCGGTTGGTCGTCGCCGATGCCTGGCCCGATCAGGAGTGATCGAGTAATCCACGAGGTCCGCTCGATCGGTCGGCCGGGCGACGCAGCGCGGCGAGACCGCACGCCACAGTCAGCACGATCGACAACACACCGAACCAGTCGCCCCAGCGGACATAGAGCGTCCGATCACCAGCGGTGCGGATGTCGGCCAACGCCGTGTGGGTTTCGGTGATGTCGGTCCGGACCGAGGCTCGCATGCCGCCCCGGGCGTCGATGGCGGTCAACTCACCGAGCTGGGCGGCGCGGGCAATGGCGATGCCCGACTCGGCGGCCCGCATTACTGCCATCCGGCTGTGCAACCAGTGGTCGACGGTGAAATCCAGGGCGGGAGCCAGGATCAGGGTCGCGCCCTGCCTGCGGTTCTCCCGGACGAGGGCGGGACGGTCGAGGTCGAAGCAGACCGCGAGCGCCCAGGAACGATCAGGAATCTGGATCGGAACCGATCCGGGGCGGAGGGCGGACTCGAGGCCGGGGACGAGATAGCGCTTCGCGTAGATCGTTTCGCCTGGATACGCGATAGCGGCGTTGACCGTGCCATGGGGCTGTTCGAGTTCGAGACCTACGACCACGTGGACGCCGCGTCGAGCCGCTACGGCGGTGATCGGGTCGCGCAACAAGTGGAGCTCGGATTGCCGGACATGCCAGGCCTTCTCGGAGAAGACGATGACCTCGGCGCCCTGCTCGGCGAGCTGCTCGACAGCGGCGACCGCTTCGGCCACCATCCGCGCACCGTCGGGCGTGGCGACGGGGACATACATCGGCGGTTGCGCGAGAGCGACCAAACCCACGCGTGTCACCGGGCCGCTGCTCGCCGCCGCGGAGGACCACTGACCCGCCCCGACTGCGAGGATCGTCGCGACAGCCGTGGCACCTACCACCACCAGTCGGCGTCCTGCGGGGATTCCGGGGGCCATCAGCGTTGCGATGGCACCGGGCACCGCCAGTAGCAGAAAGCTGATTCCCCACACACCGGTGATCGATGCGACCTGCACGATCGCCGCCACCTCGGCCTGGGAGTACGCGATGCTCCACCAGGCGCCGATCCCGCCGATCCTGCTGAACAGGAATTCGGCGCAGGTCCACACGGCAGACAGGGCCAACACCGCCCATCCGGACCTGCCCTGTAGCAGCAGCTTTCGAAAGAGAACGGTGCACGCCCCGAAGATCAGGGCACCGCCGACGAGCAGGGTGACGGCCATCGACCACGGTTGTTCCAGAGTTTCGGTGAAGTAGGACCAGTACCCGGCGTTGCCGCCGAGCCATGACAGCGCCGCTGCCGCGTACACCGCCGACGCCGCTTGCCGCGGGGCCAGCCACAACACCGGAAGTGGGGCGAGCAGGGCGATTCCGGGAATGGGGTGGAGGCCGGTGCCGATAGTCCACAACACCGCCGAGCCGACGGTGGCGGCCAGCCACACCATCGACAGCGTCGCGAGCCGCCGACGGGTCGGAACGGAGAACTGCTTACGCACAACCTCTTCGGTAGATGTCACCCGTTGATCGTCACCGGCGAGGGTGCTCGAGCGCATCGCCCGTACGAGCGGACTCGCCTCCCTCACGCGAGTGAGATCACCTCGCTCCGCCCGGCAGTTGGTTGTCCCCTCGGGACACCATTCCGGATTCGTAGGCGAATACCACCGCCTGCGCTCGATCGCGCAAACCGAGTTTGGACAACACTGAACTGACATGGGTCTTCACGGTGTGCTCGGTAACCACCAGCCGGGCCGCGAGTTCGATGTTCGAACGGCCCGCGGCGAGTTCTCGCAGAATGTCGCGTTCACGCGGGGTCAGCACAGCCAGCTGTGCGGACGCTTCCGGATGCGGGCGCGCTCGACCGGCGACCTCGGCGATGAGCCGCCGCGTCACCGAGGGGGCGAGCAGCGCATCGCCGGCGGCAACCACCCGCACTCCGCCGATCAACTCAGCGCGGCGCGCGTCTTTGAGCAGGAACCCGCTCGCACCCGCCCGCAATGCCGCGTAGACGTACTCGTCGACATCGAACATCGTGAGTACCAGCACTTTCGCTGCGGTCTCCGCGCAGATCCGAGCAGTGGCCGCCACTCCGTCCAAGCGCGGCATCCGCACGTCCATCACCACCACATCGGGGGTGAGCCGCCGGGCCGCCGTCACCGCCTCCACACCGTCGCAAGCCTCCCCCACCACCTCGATGCCGGGTTCGGATTCCAGGATGAGGCGAAAGCCGGTGCGGAACAGTTCCTGGTCGTCTACGACGAGCACTCGCATGGTCAACTCCCCTGTGCCAGCGGCAGATCCGCGGCGACCACGAATCCCGCTCCCGTCGCCTCCGCACGCAGCAAGCCACCGCACGCGTGCACGCGTTCCCGCATGCCGACCAAACCGAAGCCCGTCGTGCCGGTTTCGCCCACCCGTCGGCCTTGCGCCGCGGCGCCGTCATCGGTGATGCGCACTCCGAGCCGACACGATGACCAGCTCAGCGCGACATCGACCCGCGTCGCCTCGGCATGCTTGCCCGTATTGGTCAGCGCTTCCTGCACGATCCGATATGCGGCGACGTCGGCTTGCGGTGAGATCGGCGCGCGCACGCCGTGTTCGGTGAACCGAGCGGCCAGACCCGTGCGCCCGGCGAACTCGACGAGATCGGCGATGGCGGCCACCCCCGGCTGGTGCGGCGGATCGTCCTCACGCAGGGCGCCGATGCTGTGGCGCAGTTCGCGCAAGGCATCGCGCCCGCTGTCGGCGATCGCCGCGAAGGCGGCGTCGGCGTCCGCGCGATCGAGCAGCGGTCCGGTCTCGGCCCGCACGATCATCGCGCCGACGGTATGGGCGAGCCCGTCGTGCATATCCCGCGCAATCCGCAGCCGTTCGCGCACCACGGCGGCGTCACGTTCGTCGTCGAGGCGTTGGGTGCGCTCGGCGAGTGCGTCGATCTGTGCCTGCTTCGCGCGGACTCCCGACCCGAGCGCCCACGCTGTCATGAACGACATCGCCGCGTAGGCGTACGAGTCGGCGGTTTCGCGTGGCACCAGCAGCGACACCAGGATCCCGATCGCGACCAGCACAAAGGTCATCCGGCGCTGCCGCGCGGAACAGTACGCGGCGATCGTGTACACACACACGACCGTCCCGAACGGCAGCACCGGCAAGGCGTGCACACAGCCGAGCGCGGTGATCGCCGGACCGACCACGCACAGCACACCCACCGGAGCCCGGCGCCGCCACAACACCGGCGCCGACGCCAGGACCGACAGTCCGATCACCCACCACGACGCCCCGGCCACGAGCGCGGGCACGACTGTCGCGGCCGTCACGGCAGCGGCGATCCCCGCATCCAGCGGCGACGGATGTTCCCGAGGTAGTCCCACGACGTCCAAGTGTGTCCGCAAACAGCCCACCGCACCTCACTCTCGAGAGTGATTCGGTGCGCCGCACCGCGACCGTACGCTCAGGCATAGGCTGGAATCTGCCGCCGCAACATCCGGTGACCAGCGAAGACGGCGATCCGACAAGAACGAATTGCATACATAGCGATGTGTGCATATGATTGCGAGCGATCGGACCGCAGACGAGGGGAAACACGATGGGCGCAGGGCACGGGCACGACCACGGAGTATCGGCCGACAGCGATCGGCGCTGGCTGGCCGGCGCGCTGGCGTTGATCGTCACCTTCCTGATCGGCGAGGTGATCGTCGGCGTCATCGCCGATTCGCTGGCACTACTCTCCGATGCCGCGCACATGACCACCGATGCCGCCTCGATCGCGCTGGCGCTGTGGGCGATCCGGCTCGCGGCACGGCCGGCGACCGGGCGGATGACGTTCGGCTGGAAGCGCGCGGAGATCCTGTCCGCCCAGGCCAACGGGCTGACGTTGTTGCTGCTGGCACTCTGGCTCGGCTACGAGGCGATCCGCAGACTGTTCGAGCCGCCGGAGGTGCACGGCTGGCTGGTGCTGATCACCGCACTGGTCGGTGTCGCCGTCAATGTCCTGGCGACCTGGATGATCAGCCGGGCCGATCGCACCAGTCTCAATGTCGAGGGCGCTTACCAGCACATCCTCAACGACCTGTTCGCGTTCATCGCCACCGCCGTCGCCGGCCTGGTCATCATCCTCACCGGCTGGGTCCAGGCCGACGTGGTCGCCACACTGATCGTGGTCGCGCTGATGATCAAGGCCGGAATCGGGCTGATCAAGGCGTCGAGCCGGATCTTCCTCGAGGCCGCGCCCGAACATCTCGATCCCGCGCAGGTCGGCCGCGACATGGCCGCCCGCGACGGCGTCACCGAAGTGCACGATCTCCACATCTGGGAGATCACCTCCGGCTCCCCCGCGCTGTCGGCCCACGTTCTCGTGCAGCCGGGCCACGATTGCCACGCGGTCCGCGAGGACATCGCGCACATGCTCGATCACGAGCACCACGTCGAGCACGTCACCTTGCAGGTCGACCACGCGAGCCCGAAGCTGCTCGACATCGGCAACCGTGACTCCCACCCGTGCGCCGA
>JACIXH010000330.1 GCA_014360565.1 Nocardia sp. | reverse complement strand
CCCGGGTGCGCGAGCAGGTACGGCACCATGTTCAGCAGGCGCGAAAGGCGTAGGGACAGACGCGAACTCACGACGTGACCTCCGTGTGGTCGAGTACCGACCGTAGCCGGTTCATCACGTCGGCGCGCAGTTGCGGTGGTTCCAGAACGAGGACGTCGGGGCCGAGACCGGTGATCAGCCGGGCCACCCAGTCCCGGGATCGGACCGGCACCTCGAGCACCGAACCCGGACGTCCGCCCAGGTCACGGGTGTCGACTTCGGTCCCGATACGGCGCAATTCACGACCGCGGCCCTTGGCGACCCACACGGTGGCCGACCCGGTGACGGGCGCGTCGCCGGTGACCCGATCGACAATCGCGCGCAGGTCGGTATGAGCGGGTTTGTGCACCGCGTCGACCGGACCGTACGGTCGCACCTCACCGCCGATCCGCGACAGCCGGAACGTGCGAACGGCGTCTCGTTCGCGGTCGTGGCCGACCAGATACCACCGCCCGTGCCGGGTGACCACACCCCACGGTTCGACATCGCGGGTCACGAACGGATCGGTGACAGCACTGTGGTGGCCGAATCGCACCGCCTGCCCCGCGTCGATCGCCGCGAGCAGTTCCCGCAGGACCGGCTCCGACCCGCGGGTACGGGCAGGCACGGCGGGAACGGACACACCGACATTGTCGGTCTCCACGGTGACGCCGGCCGCGCGCAACTTCAGTAGCGCCCCTTCGGCCGCCCCCGCCAATTCCGGCGACGCCCACATCTGCACGGCGACGGCGACCGCCGCGGCCTCTTCACTGGACAGATCGATATCGGGCAGCTCGTAGGCGTCCCGGTTGATCCGGTATCCCTCGAGTGTCGAGAACCTTCCCACCGGACCGACTTCCAAGGGGATGCCCAGGTCGCGCAATTCGTTCTTGTCGCGCTCGAACATCCGGCTGAACGCCTCGTCGGTCGCGGAGTCCTCGTAACCGGCCACACTGGCGCGAATACGTTCCGCACTCAGGAACTGCCTGGTCGACAGCAGCGCGATGACCAGATTCATCAGCCGCTCGACCTTGGATATCGCCACTCGATAGAGGGTAATGGTCGCGGCCCCTCCCCCGCGCGTCGGCGCACAGTTGCGCCCGCCCCGAGGACCACGGACGCCACCCGCTCGCTAGGACCACGATGCTCGTCGCCTTCTGCGTAGCTCCCAGCGGTTCGGCCCACCACGACGGCTCGGTAGGCGAAGCTGCCGCCTCGGCCATTCGGGTGGTCCGCGCCTGCGGTCGCACCCACCGCACCGCACCGCACCGCACCGCACCGCACCGCACCGACGCGAGGTTCACCACGATCGAAGGCGAATGGAACGAACAGACCCGGGCGATGGGCCCGATTGATGCGGCCGGGAGAGTCGCTGTCCCGCGTTCGGTGTGGGCGACGATGTCGGACGACCTGATCGACCGGACCTCGACCCTGCGCTACGGCGATGTCACCGACTTCGCCGGTCACCACGCTGCTACCGGGCTGCCGTCGGCTTATGCCGAGTTGCCACCCTCGGCATGGCGGCGGCAGAGCGGAATGCCGTTGAGCGAAGTCGACGCCGGCGGTGCCTCAGCGAAGAACTCCGGTGCTCACAGCATGCAGCGGGCGATCGAGTCGGCCACACACGCAGGCCGTGCGGAATTCTCGAGTTCGACGATGACGTGACGGTGGATCTGCACGCCACCGGGCACTTCGGCGACTTCGGTGAGGGTCAGGTGAGCTCGGATGCGCCCGTCGACGGGGACGGGCGTGAGGAAACGGACGCGGTCGAGGCCGTAGTTGATGCCCGCGGTAGCGGCGCTGACGGTCATGATCTGCTGGGTCATCGGCACGATGAGCGACAGCGTGAGGAAGCCGTGCGCGATGGTGGTGCCATAGGGGCCCGCGGCCGCGCGTTCCCGGTCGACGTGGATCCACTGATGGTCGCCGGTGGCTTCGGCGAACAGGTCGATGCGGCGCTGGTCGATGCTCACCCAGTCACTGGGACCGAGTTCGGTGCCGATCGCGGCGCGCAGCGCGTCGAAATCCGGGAAATCCGTGGTCATGCCGCTCCTCCGAAACGCCGGCGCAAGTCGCGCTCGAGAACCTGGTGGGTGGAACCGAGGGCGAGTTCGGTGACGAACTCGACCCGGCGCGGATACTTGTCCTTCGCGACCCGTGGCTTCGCGAATTCGATTGCCTCCTGCTCGGTCAGCCCGACGTCGCTGACCGCGAGGATATCCCCACCGTAATGGGCGACGGGCACGCCGAGCAGCGCGATGGTCGGATGCCGGATCCGGACGGCGTCGGTCAGAGACGGCGTCCACCGTCGACATACACGGTCTGACCGGTGACGAATCCGGCCTCGTCGGAGGCCAGGAACGCCACCACATTCGCGATATCGGCAGGCACGCCGACCCGCCGCAGCGGGGTGATCGCGGCGGTCTTCGCCTGCAGGTCCTCGGCGCTCACGCCCATCCGCGCCGCGGTGGCCGCGGTCATCTCCGTGGCGATGAAGCCGGGGGCGACGGCGTTGACGCGAATCCCGAACGGCCCGAGTTCCATGGCCAGAGTGCGGGTCAGGCCCTGGATACCGGCCTTCGCCGCCGCGTAGTTGGCCTGACCCCGGTTGCCGAGCGCCGAGACGCTCGAGGTGTTGACGATGGCGCCGCCGCCGTTGTCCACCATGTGCTTCTGCGCGGCCTTGCTGCACAGGAACGCACCGCGCAGGTGCACCCCCATGACGATGTCCCAGTCCTCGACCGACATCTTGAACAGCAGGTTGTCGCGCAGCACGCCCGCGTTGTTCACGAGTACGTCGAGCGAGCCCAGCGCGGCCACGGCGCGCCCGACGGCATCGGCCACCTGTGCTTCGTCGGCGACGTCGCAGCCGAGTCCGATCGCGGTGCCACCGGCGGCGTTGATCTTCCCGGCGGCCAGCACCGCGGCATCGGCGTCGAGATCGACGACGGCCACCGCGAAACCGTCGCCGGCCAGGCGGGCCGCCGTCGCCGCGCCGATGCCGCGCGCCGCCCCGGTGACGAAGGCTGTTCTGTGGATCATGGGTCGTACTCCTGTGTCAGACAATGGCATTCACGCCGGTGAGGGCGCGCCCGATGAGCAGCTTCTGAATCTGGGTGGTGCCCTCGTAGAGCGTCAGCACGCGCGCGTCACGCAGGTACTTGGCGACGGGGTATTCGTCGATGTAGCCGTAGCCGCCGAACACCTGGATCGCGTTGTTCGCGGCCTTGACCGCGGCCTCGGAGGCGAACAGCTTCGCCATCGAGGCGGCGGTGCCGAACGCTTGCCCGCGATCGGCCAGATCCGCTGCGCGCCAGGCCAGTAGCCGGGCGGCGTCGGTTTCGACAGCGATGTCGGCGAGCAGTTCCTGGACCAGCTGGTAGCCGGCGATCGGTTTGCCGAACTGTTCGCGTTCACCGGCGTAGCGCACGGCGGCTTCGAGGCAGGCGCGGGCGAGGCCGACGCACCCGGCGGCGACGCCGATGCGGCCCTTGTCCAACGCCGACATCGCGATCCGGAAGCCCTGGCCCAGCTCGCCGAGACGTGCGGAATCGGGCACCCGGACGCCGTCGAGCAGCAGTTCGGCGGTGGCCTGCCCGCGCAAGCCGAGCTTGCCCTTGATCTCGGCGCGGCCGAAACCCGGTGCGTGCGTGGGCACCAGGAACGCGGTGACGCCCTTGGGCCCCGGCCCGCCGGTCCGCGCGAACACCAGCGCGGTATCGGCCCAGGTGCCGTTGGTGATGAAGATCTTGGTGCCGGTGAGGACCCAGTCCGACCCGTCGCGGGTCGCGCGGGTATCCAGGTTCGCGGCGTCGGATCCGGTGCTGGGCTCGGTCAGCGCGAAACAACCCAGCCGCGTACCCGCGCAGATCCCCGGCAGGAACCGCAGCTTCTGCTCTTCGGTCCCGTACGCGGCGATCGATTTTCCGAACAGTCCGAGCGACACCGACACGATGCCGCGCACCGCGCTGTCACCGCGCCCGAGTTCTTCCAGCAGCAGGCAGTAGTCGGTCGTGTCGCCGCCGGACCCGCCGTATTCCTCCGCGATCCCGATCCCGAGGAAGCCGAGCGCCCCGAGTTTGCCGACGATCCCCCGATCGACCGATTCGTCGCGATCCCACTGCGCGGCATACGGCACGACTTCCTTGTCCACCCACGTGCGGGCCAATTCGCGCAGGTCGGACTGCGCGGGGGTGAGCTGGAAGTCCACGGAAGCACTCCTTAACCGAACGCCGTTAGGTTTTCTCCGGCACCGTATCCTAACGCTGTTCGGTTAATCAAGGGCGGACTTCGGCGCCGGTGATACCGTTCGATTCCGACGACAGCGAGCGAGGGAGGTGGAGGACCGCATGGCGAGGCCGCGCGTACCGCTGTTGAGTCGCGAGCGGATTCGCGACGCCGCGCTGGCCCTGGTCGACCGTGACGGGCTCGCCGAGGTCTCCATGCGCAAGCTGGGGGCCGAACTGGGCGTGCAGGCCGCCTCGCTTTACGGCCACTACCCGAACAAGGACGATCTGTTCGACGACATCGCCGCCGGGATCATGAGTCTGGTCGATACCTCGGCCTTCGACTCCGTGAGCTGGGACCTGGCCCTGGCGGACTGGGCGCGCAGCTATCGCAGCGCACTGGCCAGCCACCCGAATTTCGTGCCGTATCTGGCCACCGGACCTGGGCGGCGGGCCGAGAACCTGCGCGCCGCCGACGCCGTGCACGGGGGTCTGGTCGGCGCAGGCTGGCCGCCGCGCTATGCCACCATGATCGGCGCCGCCACCCGCTACCTGGTCATGGGTTCGACAGTGGGCTCGTTCGCCGGGGGCTTCGCCGACGACGACCAGGTCTACCGTGATCGATATCCGCATCTGAACCAGGCACATCTGCTGCGCGCGATCGCCGACGAAATCGACGACGACAGTTTCGAGTTGGCGCTCACGGCGTTCATCGCCGGCCTGACCGCCACCTACGCGACGGTCGTCACCGCGGACCGAACGCCGAACCGGCCATGACCGCGAGCCCTGGCCACCGGGAGTTCGAGAGCGTTCTCGGCGACGGCGCCGAGTCATCGTCACCGTCGTAGCGATCAGGAACGCAACCCGAGCGGGTACGCATGTCGCCGACGCTGGGCAGCGGACGTGAAGCGGCCAGGACGCCTACCGCGACGATCTCGTCACCGATACGGACGCGCGCGTCGGCGGCCCCGATACAACAGAACCGGTGGCGCCTACGCAATCGCTCCCATGCGTCACCGGTTCCGTCGTCGGTCCCCCCGTCTGAGGGGTTCGCCTACATCGAGGCGATCAGCCGGTCGACGCGCTCGTCGACAGAGCGGAACGGATCCTTGCACAGCACCGTGCGCTGCGCCTGATCGTTGAGCTTGAGGTGCACCCAGTCGACGGTGAAATCGCGGCCGGCTTCCTGTGCGGCGGTGATGAAGTCGCCACGCAGCTTGGCCCGCGTGGTCTGCGGCGGGGTGTCCACCGCGGCGTCGACGGCGTCGTCCTCGGTGATCCGCTTGGCCAGACCCTTGCGCTGCAGCAGGTCGAACACACCGCGACCACGCTTGATGTCGTGGTAGGCCAGATCCAGCTGGGCGATCTTGGGATCCGACATCTCCATGCTGTAGCGGTCCTGGTAGCGCTGGAACAGCTTGCGCTTGATCACCCAGTCGATCTCGGTGTCGACCTTGGCGAAGTCCTGCGCCTCGACCGCGTCGAGGGTGCGGCCCCACAGGTCCACCACCGCGTCGACCTGCGGATAGA
>JACIXH010000033.1 GCA_014360565.1 Nocardia sp. | reverse complement strand
GCACGAGCGAGGCGAACTTGCGGCCGATCTCGGAGTCCATCGGGTCACCGAGCCGCAGCTCGATGCGGGTGCCGATCTGATCCTTCAATGCCGGGCGGGCTTCCATCCAGCGCGAGATGCCGATAACGACGTGGACGCCGTACGAAAGCCCCTGCAGGGCAAGGTTTGTGACCTGTTGCTCGAGGGCTTCGTAGTCCTGACGGATGGTGCCGAAACCATCGATGACGAGGAAGGCGTCGCCGTAGGGGTCCTCATGGGCACCAGCGGCGGCCGGACTGCTGTTCGGATCCATGGCCCGTAGCCGCCGAAACTCGACCATCGACTCGATGCCCAGCTGATGGAATCGGCGCTCGCGCTGACGAACCAGGGAAGACATCTCTGCGACCGTTCGGCGGACTTTGTCCGGATCCATTCGACTGGCGACCGAGCCGACATGCGGCAAGCCCTGCAGGCTGGACATGGTTCCACCACCGAAATCGAGGCAGTAGAACTGCACTTGTTCAGCCGTGTGAGTGAGCGACATTGCCATCACGAGCGAGCGAAGTGCCGTCGACTTGCCCGACTGCGGACCTCCGACGATCGCCACATGGCCACGTGAACCGGAAAGATCGAGCATCAACGGATCGCGACGCTGGTCGTAGGGCCGGTCGACGATGCCGATCGGTGCACGAAGCGTGGCAGTCGCCGAGTATTCGCCGGTGAGGATCGAGCGTGGGATCAGCTGGTCGAGCGACGGCGCTTCGTCGAGCGGGGGCAGCCAGATCTCGTGGGCTTTGCGCGCCTGGCCGTAGCTCTGGATGCGCGAGACCAGCATGTTCAGGTTCGACATCTGGTCGTTCTCGTCGCCGACCGGATCCGGCTCGAACGCGGCCTCCACCGGCAGCGGCACCCGATCGGCGGTACGGAAGCCGACGTGGGTCGCGTTGAACGGGCGGGCGTTGACGTCGATCTCGCCGCCGACGATGCCCGCGCTGGTGACCTCGCGAGCGGAACCGCCGCCGACGTAGGGTCCTGACACGTACGACGCCTGGAAGCGCTGGATCTCGCCCGAGTCGGACTTCAGGTAGCCGCCGCCGGGGGTGCTCGGCAGGTTGTAGGCGTCGGGGACGCCGAGGACCTGGCGGGACTCGTTGGCGGAGAAGGTTTTCAGGCCGATGCGGTAGGACAGGTGCGATTCCAGGCCCTTGAGCTTGCCTTCTTCCAGACGCTGCGAGGCGAGCAAGAGGTGGACCTGCAACGAGCGACCGAGGCGGCCGATCATCACGAACAGCTCCGCGAAATCGGGGTGCTGGGTGAGCAGTTCGGAGAACTCGTCGAGCACGACGAACAGCGCGGGCAGTGGGTCGAGATCGGCGCCGGCCGCGCGAGCCTTCTCGTATTCGGAGACGTTGGCGAAGTTGCCCGCCTGGCGCAGAACTTCCTGGCGACGGTTCATCTCGCCGGCCAGTGCGTCTTTCATACGGTCGACGAGGTCGGCCTCGTCCTCGAGGTTGGTGATGACCGCGGCGACGTGCGGAACGCCGTCGAGGCCGAGGAAGGTCGCGCCACCCTTGAAGTCGACAAGGACCAGATTGAGCTGGTCGGGTGAATGGGTGGCGAGCAGGCTGAGCACCAGGGTGCGCAGGAATTCCGACTTACCGGAACCGGTGGCGCCGATGCACAGACCGTGCGGGCCCATGCCGTTCTCGGCGGCTTCCTTGATGTCGAGTTCCACCGGGGCACCGTCGGCGCCGATGCCGAAGGGCACGCGCAGACGTTCGCGGCCGTAGCGGGGACGCCAGGCGCTGGCCGGGTTGAAGTTACCGATGTCGCCCAGGCTCATCAGCTGCGACCAGGTGGAGATCGTCTCGGCCTCGTCGGTCTCGACATCGCTGCTGCGCTGGGTCGCCGCACGGTAGGGCGCGAGCCTGCGGGCTAGCTGCTGGGCCTGTTCGGCGCTGACGCGGTCGATGGTGGCGAAGCGTTCCTGGTTGCCGGTGGCACCGCGGCCGAGGCATTCGCCGTTCTCGACGACCATCTTGATGCCGCGCGAAACAGCAAGGCGCGGTGCGTAATTGCACAGGTCGATGATGGTGACGCCCTCGTACCCGGACTCGCGGAGCTGGTCGTCCTCGGCCTCGAGCAGACCGCCGTCGACGACGATCACCACGTGCACCATGTTGGGATTGTTGGGCTGGTTACGTGAGTAGCGCACCCGGTTGCCGAGCAGCGGTGCCAAGCCGGTCATCGCCTCGCGGATGGAGCCGTAGAACATGCGCTGGGTGCCGACGCCGTCCTGCACCTCGGGGTGCTGGGTGTGCGGGAGCCACTTGGTCCACTCCCACTCGCGGGCGGTGTCGGGGCCACAGACCACGGCGACAAGCACCTGGTCGGGCGCCTGGAACATGCACAGCTGCAACAACATCGCGCGCGTCATGTCGCGCGCCTGGGCCCGGTCGCCGTCGAGGGCGACCGTGCCGAAACCCTTCACCGCGATAGCGGTGGGCAGATCGGGAACGGTGGAATGCGCGCGCACGAAACGGCGCAGCGACACCGCCGCGATGGGCTCGAGTTCTTCGACGGGGCCGGTTTCGGGGGCCACCAGCCGGGTCGCCAAGCGCTGGCCGCCGAGGCCGATGCGCGCGTGGCAGAAGTCCTTGTCGCCGGAGCGGCGTTCCCACATCCGGCTGGTACCTGCGAGCATCCAGATCAGGCCGGGCTCGGGGTGGCTCCATTCGACGGCGGCGCGCTGCTGCGTGGCGGTCTCGTCGACATCTTTACGGACCTGATCGAGGTAACGCAGGTAGTCTTTGCGGTCTTCGTTGGCCTCCGCGGCCTTGGCTCCCTTGCCGCCACCCTGTCCGAACATGGTGACCATCGACATGATCATCATCATCGGGAACATCATCGACATCGGGTTCGACATCATGTTCTTGCCGCCCGTAGTGAACATCAGCGCCATCATGCCGACCATGCCGACCACCATCACGACGGGCATGAGCTTCATCAGCAGGCTGCCCGGGGTGATCCGCGGGATCTCCGGCGGCGGCTGCAATGTGACTTCGCCACCCGGCGTACGCGGCATCTCGCGCCGGGCACGGCGCTGGAACCTGACGGTGCTCATGGTCGAAGACTCCCCCTGCTTGACTACTCGCTCATCTGTCGTCGCGACGGGCTCAGTGTAGAGGTCGCGGCCGACATGTCGTATGGTTCGTCAGGCATTCTGCTGTCCGAACGGTGGGTTCCGCAAACTGTCGACCGTTAGACCGGTCGAGCGGAAACACGAGGTAGAGACGGAACTGGGGGAGTTTTGACGCACGCGCGACTCGATCATGTGGAAGAGGACTCCGCACGCGGCATCGTACGCGCGCCGGACCTTGCCCGAGTAACCATCCTGGCCAAGCACACGCAGGTAGACATGGCTATTCCGGTCGATGTGCCGGTCGCCCTCGTCATTCCCAGCGTGGTCGACATGGTCGCGCAGCACAGCCGCTCGAATGATTTCGACAATGACGGCGAACGCTACGAGCCCGCCGAATGGGTGCTCGCGCGCATCGGCCACCCACCGTTCTCGAATTCGCTGAGCCTCGGCGAACAAGGCGTACGCGACGGCGAATTGCTCATGCTGGAAAGCGCCTCGCACGCGGCGCCGACGCCGCTGTTCGACGACATCATGTACAACGTCGCCGTCGCCGATGCCGAGCACTACCGCAGCTGGACGCCGAAGACCGCGCGCATCACCGGTTCGGTGCTCGCCGCGCTCACCATGCTGGTCGGCTGCTTCGGTCTGCTGGCGGCCCCGGATGCCTTGCCGTTCTGGGTTTCCGGGTCGCTGGCGCTGTTCGTCGCAATCCTCTGCGTGGTGGCGGCCACGGTACTGAGCCGCATGTACCACGACACCTCGGCCGCGCTGGTGCTCGGTGGCTGCGCGCTGCCGACCGCGTTCACCGCGGGCATGCTGCTGGTCCCCGATCATTACGGCGCGGCGCACCTGCTGCTCGGATTCGCGCTGCTCGGCTCCATCTCGGTGCTCGCATGGCGGGTCACCGGCATCGGCCTCGCGCTGTTCATCGGAGCGGCCACCGTCTCGGTGTTCGGCGTACCCGCCGCGCTCGTCGGGCTGCTCACCGATCAGTCGTTCAAGGCGATCGGCTCGGTAGTCGCGGCGATCGGCCTGGCGGGATTGTCTCTGTCGCCGCGTGTTTCGATGCTGCTGGCCAAGCTGCCGCTGCCGCCGGTCCCCTCCCCCGGCACCCCGATCGATCCGACCGAGGACGACCCGGACGACCACCGCGCCCTGCCGACCCTCGACGCCCTGCGCGCACGGTCGGAGCGGGCCCGCAACTATCTCGCCGGCCTGGTCAGCGCGACCACGCTGGTCACCGTCGCGGGTGCGCTGCTGGCGACCAACGCCGGCGCCGAAGATCCCTACTGGCCCGGCATCTCGCTGGCGCTGGTGTGTGCGGTGGTGCTGATGTTCCGCAGCCGCACCTACGCGGGCGCCGAGCAGGCCATCGTGTTGATCGCCGGTGGCTCGGCGATCGTGCTGATCATGCTGATCGGCGTCGCGGTCGAAATGCGCCAGCCCCTGGTCGTTTTCGGTGCGGCGCTGGCAATTCTGATCTCGGCGCTGGTGATGGGCCTGATCGTGCCGAACCAGTCCGCGACGCCGCCGATGCGCCGGGCCGCCGAATTGCTCGAGTACGCGTTCGTCGCCGCGGTGCTGCCGTTGGTGTTCTGGGTCGCCGATCTCTACTCGCTGGTCCGCGGGCTGTGAGGCTCGGCTTTCGACTGACGGCCGTTGCTCTTGCCGTCGGTCTGAACGCCGGGTTCGGTCTGTACGGCACGGCCCATGCCGACCGGCCGCCGGCTATCGATCCAGGGATGTTGCCCGCGGGCGATCCGGCCGCGCCGCCGGACAAGACCGAAAAGGGTAGCGGTACCAACGGACTGTGCTTCCGCACCCAGCCGAGCACGGCGACGGCGGTGATTCCCGCCAGCCAGCGTTCGCTCGATCTGGAGCGGGCATGGCAATTCTCCCGTGGCGCAGGACAACTCGTCGCGGTGATCGACACTGGCGTGGAACCGCACCCCCGACTGCCTGACCTGTGGGCGGGTGGCGACTACGTGGCCGCAGGGGGCAACGGCACCGAGGACTGCGATGTGCACGGCACGGTCGTGGCCGGGATAATCGGCGCGACTCAGGTCGAGAACGAAGGCTTTTCGGGCGTCGCGCCCGAGGCTCGAATCCTCAGCATTCGCCAGA
The DNA here is from genome assembly GCA_014360565.1 of Nocardia sp. Classification (GTDB taxonomy): domain Bacteria; phylum Actinomycetota; class Actinomycetes; order Mycobacteriales; family Mycobacteriaceae; genus Nocardia. Next base: position 29,163 of record JACIXH010000033.1, on the reverse strand, counting down.
CCAGCTCGCTGTACCAAACCGAGGGCGCCGGACGAGACAAGACGCCAGAAGACCGTCCCGATGGCTACGGAAAGGTATCCTCGCTCGCGAGTGCCATCGTCCGTGCGGCCGATTTCGGCGCCCGCGTGATAAACATCTCTCTGGTCTCGTGTTTGCCTACTTCCCCAGCGGACGTATCCGCGTTCCGCGCCCTTGGTGCGGCGGTGCGATATGCGGCGGTCGAACGTGACGCGGTGATCATCAGCGCGGCGGGCAACACCGACGATGCCTGCAAGTCAGGCAATCCCGGCACCAACCCGCTCAAGCCGACACAGGATCTCTGGAGCACGATCCGGACCTACGTAAATCCTGCCTGGTACGACGACTACGTGCTGTCGGTCGGCGCGATCGACGCGAACGGCGCACCGTCATCGTTCTCGGTGCCCGGCCCTTGGGTCGGTATTGCCGCACCCGGCGAAGGCATTATCTCGCTCGACGCCAGAACCACCGGTATCTCCGACGGCAAGTACGACAATCAGGGCGAGTACATGGCCTACAGCGGAACAAGTTTCGCCTCGCCTTATGTAGCCGGCGTCGCCGCGCTGGTGCGTGACAGGTTTCCCGATCTGACCGCCCAACAGGTCATCGAACGGTTACAGGCCACCGCCCACGCTCCGGCCGAAGGCTGGAATCCGTACATCGGTTACGGCGCAGTCGATCCCGTCGCTGCGCTGACAAACGAAGTGCCCAAGGAACTTCCACCGAAGCAGGCCAATGCGGCCCGCAGTCTGCAGCTCGCGGTGCCCGCACCGCCGTCACCCCCGGACAACACCGCGCGCAATGTGGCACTGATCGGTTCCGGCGCCATCGGCCTCATCCTGGTCCTCGGCGTACTGGCGTCGTTCCCGATCCGCCGCAAGTTCGGTATGATCACCGACGATCTCTGACCTGCTCGACCACAGAGCAGGGTACGGTCCGATGGCCGAATACCCATCGACCCAGGTAGCCGTATGAACACAAGCGAACGACCGCTCACCCGCCGACAACAGTGGGAGCGGGCGACCAATCTGCCGTTGATGGTGCTCGCGGTGTTGTTCGTCATCATGTACGCGTGGCGGGTGCTCGACACCGACGCGTCACCGCGGCTCGACACCAGTCTGGTGCTGGCCGATGTCGCGATCTGGGCGGCGTTCTTCATCGATTTCGCCGTCAGGTTGTGGCTGTCGGGCGACCGGATGCGCTTCCTGCGCAAGCATCCGCTCGATCTGCTGGTCGTGCTCGTGCCGCCGTTTCGCCCGCTGCGCCTGTTGCGTGCCTCGCTGCTGCTGCTCGACGCGCTCAACCGTGCGACCCATCCGCGGACCCGCCTGGTGACCTTCGTCGCCACCAGTTCCGTGCTGATTCTGCTCCTGACCAGTCTGGCCTTCTTCGACGCCGAATACGGCGCACCCGAGAGCAAGATCGAGTCCTTCGGCGACGCCCTGTGGTGGTCGATGGTCACTGTGACCACCGTCGGCTTCGGCGATGTCTACCCGGTGACGACCGAGGGACGCCTGGTCTCGCTGATCCTGATGACCCTGGGCATCGGCCTGATCTCCTTCGCCATCGGCACCATGACCAGCTGGGTCGTCGAACAACTCAAGACCGTCGACGACGCCGCCGATCGAGCCGAGATCATGCTCCGCGAGCTGGTCGACGAGGTCAAAGCCCTACGGACCGAGGTCGCCGAACTCCGCTCCGACGCCGGCAGGCCGCCGGCCCCGCCGGACTAATTCACTTCGGCGACCGGCTCTTTGGCGGGCGAGGGATCCGGGGCGACACCATCGTGGGCGACCATCGCCTCTTCTCTACCCATTGTCGGACCACCCGCGAGCAGGCCGACGATGGGCCACGGCGCCGGTTCGGCGGTGACTTCCTCGAGCCCGAGCGCCTTGACCGCGTCAGCGTTCTTGATGCCGAACCGCACGCCGGTGTCGGCGATGTAGAACAGGCTGTCCTTGCGACGGCTGTTCGGTTCGATACCGGTGGACTGCACGTACGCGCCGGACGCAGGCGGGATGAAGACCGTGTCCGCGTTGGGGCCCGCGCCGTCGGCCTGCGCGAGATCGACCATCTTCGCTGAGTCCGGCATCGGCAGATCGATGCCGGTGAGCAAAGTCAGTTCGGCACGGGCCGTGGCATCGGCGTTGTCGGTGGCGCCTGCGATCGGCTTCCACGACAGGCAGCTGACGGGCTGGTCTTTGGCCGTGACCAAGGTGGGCCGGTCGCGCGGGTAGTCGTGCACCTTCAGCGGATTCTGCACCGTCGGCGCGAAAGTGCGGTCGGTGGTCTGAATCGTGGTGCCGTTCATGATCGTCGGATAGAAATTGCGGATGATCTGGGCGGTGACCGCCGATATCTCCTGTAGTCCGTCCTGGAGCACCACATAGTTCTGATTGGACTCGTTGAAGACCTGGACGACGTCGCCGATCTTGTGACCGCTGGCCTTGTAAGTCGGTGTGGCGCCGGGGTTGTCGATCACCGGGGTGATGATCGGCAGCACTTCGGGGATCGCGTTGAGCAGACCCTCGCTGATCGGGCGCGGCGTCAAGTCGGTGATTCCGAGCGCGTGGGTCACGGCCGGATCGTCCATCTTCACGCGGGCACGCTTGCCGTCGTAAACCAGGTAGACAGCGTCCTTGCCCTTGACGAGCATGGCCTTGCCGTCCTCGACCTTCGTCGCCTTGGTGCCCAGGTTCAGGTCACCGGCCAGCACAGACGTCGTCAGATCGGCACTGCCGTCGGATTTGAGCCGATCGCACACCGTCCACGCCCGACCGGTGCCGTTCTTGTCGTACAGAATCGATGACGGGGCGCCCGGGATGCCGATCAGCTGACCGCGCGGCTTCTTGCCCAGCTCGGATTCCTTGACGATCGAAGCCTTGGACGCCTCACCGGCGGCCAAGCGGGCCGAGGCCAGGTTCAGCGCCGGGTGCACGACATTCTCGACGACCACATAGACGCCGCCGGATTCCTTGGCGATCAGGATCTTGCTGTCGCCGATCTTGTCCTGGGGGCGAATCAGCGCGAGAATGCCGCAACCTGCGAGAACTACCAGGCCGAGCACCAGTCCGACCACATAGGCGCGGGTCTGCGCGCGCATCGGGTCGTGCAGCATCCGCACATCCCGGCGCACCAGGGCGTGCTCCATTCGCCGCACCAGGAAGCGGTATCCGCTGACCTGCCAGCGCGTTGTGGGTTTTGAAGGCATGGTTCCTCCCCCGAACAGTGCTCTCGTCCGGGCAACACAGTACAGTTCCCGGCAGCAGTTGTTCGCATTCGGCCATCGGCCGATCGACAATCGGGTACCTGGGGGAGGAACGAATGGCTGAGTTCACCGGCGCGGGACCGCGCCCGCTGTTCGGTCGGATTACGTTGCCGCACCTACTCATTGCGCAGGTCCTCGGCCTGATCGCTGGGGTCGTCGCGCTGATCTGCGGGCTCGATCCGCTGCCCTCGCTCGGCATCGCCGTCGCGGTGGCGCTGGTGCCGTTGATCCCGATCGGCAAGCGCACCGTCCTCGATTGGATCTCGACCATTCGCCGGTATTCCGGCAAGCGCGACTACGCACTCGGCGACACCGTCGACTTCCGTGACACCGACGGCCGCTCGCTCGGTCTGTACTGGGACGGCTCGCGCGTGGTCACCGTCGTCGAGGTGCTGCCGCCGCGCGGTGGGCTCACCAGGATCGCCCGCAACGCTGTGCACGCCTCGCACCTGTTGCCGCTGCCCGAACTCGCCGCCTGCCTCAACCAGCACGACATTCTGCTCAGCGGAATCGACATCATCAGCCACGGCCACCGCAGCCGGTCCGGCACGCCCGCGGGCGCGATCTACGAATCGCTGCTCGGCCCGCTGCCTGCGACCGCGCACCGCACGGTGTGGCTCGCGATCAGTTTCGACGCGGTGGCCTGCCCTGACGCCACGGCTCGCCGCGGTGGGGGCACCGATGGCGCGTCCCGTTCGGTCACCATCGCCACCCAGCGGATCATGCGCACGCTCGAAGACGCCGATTGCAACGCCCGCATCCTCACCGCGCCGGAGATCCGCAAGGCCGTGCAGCAGATCACCGCCGGTCTGGATCCGCGCACGCTGAGCCAGCGGTGGAAGTACGCCGAGATCGGCAACGCGGTGAACATCGGCAGTGCGGTCGATCCCAAGCAGCTGGGTTCGGATCTGCTCGCGCAGCTGTGGGTCGCGCCGTCGCGGGGCACCACGGTGGCCGTGCGGCTACGTCCGGGCAGCGACGCCGAATCGGTGAACGTCGGTGCCGCATGGCGTTTGACCGCGCGTGAGCTGCCGGAGAAGACCAAGGCCAAGGGCATGGTGTCGATGAGCGGTCGCCATCGCGACGCGCTGCTGGCGCACCTGCCGATCGCGGTACCCGGTGTCGACGACACGATCCCGACCAGCGAGTACCCGATCGAGGTCATCGGCGCACTGCATCTTCCGTCTTCGGGTTGCGGGCAGCTGCTCGGCTCCGACGACGAGGGCAACGGCGTCGCCACCAGGATCGTCGGCGCCGGTATCTCCACCGTGTATGTGGCCGGTGAGCTCTATCTTGCCCAGCAGTTGGTGTTCCGGGCGCTGGCCGTCGGCGAGCGGGTCTTGGTGCGCACCGACCGGGCGCAGGCCTGGGAGCAGTTGGTGACCACCGTCGGCAATCCCGAGCGGCTGACCATCGCGGTCGAAACACACCAGTCCGACGCGGGTTTCACCGCCGCGGTGGTCGACGGCGTGCTCGCGCCCGCACCGCACGCCGGTGTCACCACGATCTACCTCACCGGCGATCCGAACGGCTGGCCCGCCTCCCGTCCCGACCTGGAGATCTTCCAGCCCGGTGCGATCGGCAACCGGGTCGTGCTGCGCACGGGGACGACCAGGGTGAACCTCACGCTGGTGTCGATTCCCCGCGAGTCGACCTACATCGGTCAGCCGCGCGGACAGCGCGCCATGGCCTCCGCCTGACCGGATTCGACGTGACGGCTCAGCCCGGATAGGGCTCGACCGTGCGCGCGGCCCGCAAAGTCGTTCCCCACCAGGCCAATTGGTTCAACATGCGGTCGCACGCGTCGATCGCGGCGGCGTCGTCGGTCATGCCGGTCTCGTCGAAGCGGCGTTTGGCCTGGGCGAAGCTCACCGATTCGCGCACCGAGACCATGTGCAGTTCCGCGACCACCTGGCGCAACTGCTCGACCGCGCGCAACCCACCCGACAGCCCGCCATAGGAGACGAACCCGATCGGCTTGGCCCGCCACTCGTGCTTGGCACTGTCGAGCGCGGTTTTGAGCGAAGCCGGGTAGCCGTGGTTGTACTCGGAGGTGACAGCGACGAACGCGTCCGCCGCGGCCAGCCGAGCGCGAAATAGCTCGACCTCCGGGGTTTCGGTGAGGTCGGCGGGCAGCGCCACGTCGCGCAGATCGAGCACACCCACCTCGAACTCCGGACGCTCCCCCAGCGCGGTGACCAGCCAGCTCGCCACCACGGGGGCGAATCGCTGGGGACGAGTGCTGGCGACGACGATCTCCAACCGCAGCGGTGCGTTCATGGCGCCGAGCTTAGCTACACCGCGATGCCCCGGTCCCGAAGCCGCTGGTCGGCTCGTGCACGATAGAGCTGTCGGTTTCGTTCATGGGGCGCAGGGGGTTGTCGCACGTGATAATCGGACGTTGGCAATTAGTGGAGACGCTGGGGACGCCGCAGACTTGGTCGATGCTGACCACAGGCACGACGCCGCGCGAGTGGGCGTCGTATCAACGGGCCATTCCGGCCCGGCTGCAGCCGTTGATCGCACAGGCGCGCGAAACCGGAGCGCCGGTCGAGCAGATGCTGCCGAAGTCACGGAATTCGTGGTCCGAGCAGAGGCTTCGAGCTGTGCCGGTGCTGTGGCCGGGCTCGGCCCCCCATGCGGTGCAGGTGTGGGTCGGGCCGGATACCCCGGATACCGAGCTGAGCGTCGCGCCGTTTCAGATCGACGCCCACCGCCGTGTGGTGCGCATCCAGCCGGCCGGCCTGGGCCCCCACTTCGGTTCGGCGCCTGCCGAATACAGCGGCGCCGAACCGTTTCAGCGCATCGAGCGCTTCGATCGTGCCCTGGAATTCGTCGGCGCGCTGAATTGTTCGGAGCCACGGAGCCGGTGGTCGGGAGTCGCGACGGTGCACTCGAGAATCGGCCCGCGTTCACTGCTGGTCGCCGCGCGCAACGGCGCAAACGAGCAGCGCCTCGCCTGGCGAGGAGTGGCGGTCGACGTCACCGAGAGCATTGCCCCGCAACAGAAGTCGTTCGAAGCAGCGTCGCTGGAGCTGCTGCGTGAGTCCCAGCCCGGGCTCTATCTGGTCATACTCGACATCGCGCAGGTGCGGGCGGTGCGATGGGTCACCGAACCGGTGCCAGGGCTGCGCTGGCGCGGGGTCGACGAGCGGACCGTCCCGCATCCCGACGACCGCCCCAGGATCGCCGCGCTGCGCGCCGAGGTACTGGCCGGCGCCACCCGAGCCGGGCTGACCGGATTGCGGCTGGCCGCGGACAAGGGCGGCTGGCTCACCGTCGACGTCGAGGTCTCACCGCTGCCCGGCGGCGGCGCGGCGCCTGCTTTCATGCTCGCTCAGTTGCAGGTCACCGGGCCGCCGGGCTGATCAGGGCAGTTCGAACGGCAGCGCCACCCCGGCGTGCACCCGGCAGCGCTCGCAGGTGCCGTCGCCGTCGACCGCGGTGACCGCGCGACGCATGAGCTCCTTGAACGGTCCGAGGTTTTTCTTGAACTCGGCGAACACGTCGACCGCGTGCACGCCGTCGCCCTCTTCGAGGCCTGCATCGAGGTCGGTGACGAGAGCGACTGCCGCATAACACATTTCGAGCTCGCGGGCAAGAACGGCTTCGGGGTGGCCGGTCATATTGACCAGGTCCCAGCCCTGCCCGGCGAACCAGCGGCTCTCGGCGCGGGTCGAGAAGCGGGGCCCCTGGACCACGACCATCGTGCCGGATTCCTCGACGCGAAGATCGCCCGCGGACTTCACCGCGGCAGCGCGCAGGTCGTCGCAGTAGGGGTCGGCGAAGGAGACATGGATGCCGCCGCCGTCGAAGTAGGTCTGCGGACGGCCCGATGTCCGGTCGACGAGTTGATCCGGCACCGCGACAGTGCCCGGCCCCCAATCGGCGCGCAGGCTGCCGACAGCACACGGCGCGAACACCCGGCGCACCCCGAGCGAGCGCAGCGCCCACATATTCGCCTGGTAGGGCAGGGTGTGCGGCGCGAACTCGTGCTGCTTGCCGTGCCGCGGCAGGAAGGCGACGGCACGGCCTTCCACCTCGCCGATCGCGACCGGCGCGCTCGGCGCGCCATACGGTGTGTCGACCTCGACGTGGTCCGCGTCGTTGTCGAAGAAGTCATAGAAACCGCTGCCGCCGATGACGGCGAGTGCGGGCCGGGGTAGCGAACTCATGCCGACGATTGTTCCGCCCGGACCGACCGCACGCGGCACCGGGGACTCCCATCTGACAATTCCGTCGCGGAACTGTACCCTAGGGGGGTATTAGTTCGCCACGCGAGCTACCAGCCAGGCGAGGAGACCTTCGGTGACTACACCCACCCCCGACACCGCGACCGGCGACGAGCACGCAGGTCACACCGGCCATGCGGCCCATGGCTACATCACGGCCAAGGAGGACTACCTCAAGCGCTTGCGTCGCATCGAGGGACAGTCGCGCGGACTGCAGCGGATGGTCGAAGAGGAAAAGTACTGCATCGACATCCTCACGCAGGTCTCCGCCATGACCAAGGCGCTACAGGCCGTCGCGATGGGCCTGCTCGAGGACCACATCGCGCACTGCGTCGTCGATGCCGCGGTCGCCGGCGGCCCCGAGGCCGAAGCCAAGATCAAAGAGGCCACCGACGCGATCGCGCGACTGGTCAGGTCCTGACCTCGGACCGTCGTCCGACTTGCCTGACGACGGTCCGTCGCCGGCGAGCGGCGGCGTGCTCTACTGGTTGACCCAGCAGGATGCCTGTCGATGCGTCACCGGGAGGACACGCCCATGTCTGCCGAATCCGCCGTCCTGTCCGCTCGGTCCGAGGACGGTCGTTCGTTCGTCGTCGACAATGCCGCGGCCAGTCCGTTTTCCGCCGGATCATTGATTGTCGTCAGTTGCACAGGACGCAGGCAGCTCGCGCTGGTCGAGGAACGCACTGTCACGGTGCCGGCCGGTTTGCGTGGCAGGTTGATCGGCGAACTCACCGATGACGGGATCGACACGAAGGCCAGTCATGCTTTCGACGGCGGCGAGGTGCGTCCCGCCGATCGTGACACCGTCGCCGCGCTCCACCACACCACCGGCGCCGAACTCGAGGTCGGCGTGAGCCTGTCGACGCCCGGCGGCCCGGCCCGGCTGCTGCCCACCCGGTTCAACCGGCATACGTTCTGGTGCGGACAGAGCGGTTCGGGCAAGACCTACGCCCTCGGCGTCGTCCTCGAACAGCTGATCGCGCATACCGCGCTACCGATCGTCGTCCTCGACCCGAATTCCGACTTCGTCCGCATCGGGGAGGTCGTTCCCGGCGCCACCGGCCCGACCGCGCAAGCCCTCCGCGAGCGAGATATCCGCGTGCTGCGCCCGAAGGCGCAACCGCCCGGTCGACTGCGCGCGAAGTTCATCGACATGCCGCTCAAGTCCAAAGCCGCGGTACTCCAACTGGATCCGGTAGCCGATCGGGAGGAGTTCAACGAACTGGTCCATCTGTCAGCGGTGATGACCGGTGAGCTCGACGACGTGCTGACCGGATTGCGCGCCGTCGACACCCCGGCTCGCCGGCGTCTCGCGATGCGCGTGGAGAATCTGGGGCTGCTCGACTGGGAGGTCTGGGCGGGCGCCGATCGCGCGGTCACCGACATCGTCGCCGAGCGCCCCGACGTGACGGTCCTCGACCTCGGCGGATTCTCCACGCCCGCACAGCAACTCGTCGTCGCACTGTCGCTGCTCGACGACCTGTGGGCCAAGCGGGAAGAACGCCGTCCGGTCCTGTTGGTGATCGACGAGGCCCACAACCTCGCCTCACCCCGACTGGAGTCGCCGGTGGCCGTCGCGGTGCGCGAACGATTGATCCAGATCGCCGCCGAGGGCCGCAAATTCGGGCTGTGGCTACTCCTTTCGACCCAACGCCCGTCGAAGGTGCATCCGGGCATCATCTCCCAGTGCGACAACCTCGCTCTGATGAAAATGACCTCACCCGCCGACCTCGCGGAACTGGGCACCTACTTCGGCTACGCCCCCAGCGGCCTACTCGCCCAGGCTCCCTGGTTCCGGCAGGGCGAGGCGCTACTCGCAGGCGGTTTCGTCCCGACGCCCACGCTGGCCAAGGTGAACGCGCGTGTGACCCGTGAGGGTGGCGCCGACGTCTCGGTGCCGCTGCGATAGTCCGTGCCCGCTGATCACAGAGCGAGCTGATCGCCATCGGTCTCCGGCGAAGAGGCGACGCGGGCTGGTCACGCCGGTTCGGCGAACACCGCACGACCCGGCTCACGACGTGCGATCCGGCCACTGGCGACCCGCAGGGCCGTGCGGTCGCCGAGGCCGGGGCGCGAGGACCGGTTGATGTCGAGGTCAGCGAAGAGCAGACCCTCTTGCCCCTCGGCCAGCGGCGCGGCGAGTTCCAGACCACCCGGCCCGAAGATCCGCGAAACACCTCCGCCACCGCGCAGCAGACGCCGGTCGGGCATTCGCGCGTCGACCACCTCCCACCCGGCCACCGGCACGACCGCGACCGGGGCGATCACGTGAGTGGACCCGTCCATCGCGTAGCGCACGCTGGCGGCGGTGTCGAGTTCCTGACCCCATTCCTTGTCTTCGCCGTAGTACACGGTGAAGCCGGGCCACGCGGCGACGTGGATCTGTTCGCGTTGCTCGTGCATGCGGGCGCGCAGGTCGGCCCGCATATGGTCGGTTCCGCCGAGGACGCCGATGCGGCCGAGCCCGGTATCGCGGACCAGCAGGCCACCGTCGGAGGTGCTGAACACGGTGCGCTCCAGCCCCGTCGGTTCAGCCTTGCGCACGACCGCGGTCTTGCCGTCGGTGTCGATCAAGGCCTGCGACATGAACACCTCGTGCCCGGCACGCTCGGCGAACCCGAGGCAGACGTGCACCCCCTTGCGGCGCGCGGCATAGGCGACGGCTCGCAGTTCCGGCCCGTCGGCAGTCAGCGCGTTCGCGAGATACCGAGCGAGAAACTCTCCACCCCAGTCGACCGAATTCAGCCACATCCACCACGGAAAACCGGGCAGGAAGGTCTCGGGGAAGGCGACCAGCTGAGCACCACCGTCAGCGGCCGCGTCGATACACCCGATAACCTGCTCTACCCCCGCCGACAAGTTCAACCACTTCGGCTCGGCTTGCACCGCTGCCACGCGTACTCGGCTCATCGTGCCCCCTGTCGCTCATCGGAGTAAGTGTCTTCGTTTCACTCTCTCTCAGAATCGCGCCGCCCAAACTGTCAATACGTGCCAGTCGACTGACTATCCGTGCCAACCGACCGGCTTGTTCGACCACCCACCCGTCGCGGCCAGCCGATACTCGCGCGGCGTCATCCCCGTCTCCTCCCGAAAAGCGCGGAAGAAATGCCGTTCGGAGGAAAACCCGGCGGACGCCGCGATCGAGGTCATCGACTTCATCGAGTCTGCCACCAGCATGGCCTTCGCGCACTCCACCCGCATCCGCCGCAGCACGGTGCTCAGACCGTCACCGACCTCGTCGAACAGGCGATAGAGGCCGCGGCGCGATACCAGGCAGGCCCGCGCGATGGCATCGATGGTCAGACCGGGATCGGTGCACCGCGCGCGCATGAACGCCAGTACCTGTTCGCGTGAGAGTGCTCGCGCGGGCTCACCGGCGGGCAGTCCGCCCGCGGCCAGCCGAACCGCCGAGGCCAGCAGCGCGACACCGTTGTCGGCGAGGACGGCGGCCTGCCCCGGCTCGGTCTGCACGACCGCGGCCAGCTGCCGGAAGAACCCGGATACCACGCCGCCCGCACTGTCGGCGGTCACGGTGACCGCGGTCGGCAGGCGCGCGCTCTCGGTCCCCAGGTGGGTGAGCAACTCGGCCATCGGCGCCTGGACCACGACTTGAGCCCACGATCCCTCGATGTCCCAGTGATAAGGGCGCGACGTGTCGTAGAAGACCATCTCACCCGGACGTACGGCGGCGATCCTGCCGTCCTGGTGCAATCGGCCGAACCCCTCGGTCACGATGGACACGAGCAGGAATTCACCGTCGGTCCTGGCGATCCCGCTTTTGGTGCGCCGGATGCGCTGTCCGCTCGCGCTGACCGAGGACAGATCGAAGCCGCGCATTCGGTGTCGGCGAATCCCCCCGTGAAAGGGCTGGTCGCGTTGCGGGTCCACCGTCAACGGCACATAGCTTTCCGACAGCCACGATTCCCACTCGGCGAAGGACTCGCCGCTGTCTGCGGACAACACCACCACGGCCACTACCTCACTCCCGATCCGAACCTCGGTTCCATCATTGTCCGCAGCAACCGCCATCGGGGGCTGGAACGGTTCGTGTCTCACGGGTTTGAGCATTGCGAGCGGCGAGATCGGCGTCGGCGGGGTAATCGACGGCGACCAGGCTCAGGCCGTGGGCGGGGGCGACGGTGACCGAACTGGATCGTTCGGTGGCGGCGAGGAGGGTCTTGGTCCATTCGGGCGTGCGCCGGCCTTCACCGACCGCGAGGACGGCCCCGACCAGACTGCGGACCATCGACCAGCAGAAGGCGTCGGCGCTCACGTAGGCGGTGAGCAGGTCGCCGTCACGTTCCCAGTCGAAGCGCTGGAGTTCGCGGATGGTGGTGGCGCCTTCGCGACGTCGGCAGAAGGCGGCGAAGTCGTGCAGACCCAGCAGATTCCGCGAGGCGGCGCGCATGGCCTCGAGATCGACGCCGGGCTTGCACGGCACCACACCGCGCGCCTGCAACGGCTGCGCTCCGTAGAGGGCGGTGGTGAGCCGATAGACGTAATGGCGGCGGATCGCGGAGAAGCGCGCGTCGAATTCGGGAGGGGCGGTGCGGATTTCGGTGATCCGCACATCCTTCGGCAGGAATTTCGCCATCCGGTACATCAATTTGTCGGCGTCGAACTCGGCCGTGGTGTCGAAGTGCGCGACCTGGCCCTGCGCGTGCACGCCCGCGTCGGTACGCCCGGCGACCGTCAACTGAAGGGGCTCGCGCAACACCTTCGACAGTGACTCCTCCAGCACACCCTGCACCGTGCGCAACCCCGGCTGACGAGCCCAGCCGGTGAAGTCGGTGCCGTCATAACTGATCCCGAGCCGCACCCGAGTCGTCACGTCATCCTCCTGAATTCACGCACAGAAAGAACCGAGCCCGCCACCCACGAGGGGTGACGGGCTCGGCAGAACACCTGAGAATCAGGCGTCCTTCTTGTCCTCGGTGGCCTCGTCGGCGGCCGGGGCGTCAGCCACGGTCTCGTCGGCGACGGTCTCCTCGACGACCTCAGCGGCCGGAGCCTCTTCGGTCTTCTGCGAAGCGGCGACACGACGGGCCCGATCGGCCTCGTTGGTCACGGTCTTCTCGCGGACGAGTTCGATGACGGCCATCGGCGCGTTGTCACCCTTACGCGGCAGCGTCTTGGTGATACGCGTGTAGCCACCCTCGCGACCCTCGAACGAGGGACCGATGTCGGCGAACAGGACGTGGACGACGTCCTTGTTGCGGATGTCCTTCATGACCTCACGACGGTCGGCAAGGCTGCCGGCCTTCGCCTTGGTGATGATCTTCTCGGCGTAGGGACGCACCGCCTTGGCCTTGGCCTCGGTGGTCGTGATCCGACCGTGCTCGAAAAGCGCCGTGGCCAGGTTGGCGAAGATCGCCTTCTGGTGCGACGCCGAGCCGCCGAACCGGCGACCCTTCTTGGGCTTGGGCATTGTGGGTTTCTCCTGGGCGTATTAAAGCTGTTCGGTTTCGGCGTAGTCCTGCTCGCCGCCGTCGGTATCACTGAACGTGCCGCTGTCGCTCCACGTTCCGGTGCTCGCGTCGTAACCCACCACGGAGGACGGGTCGAACGACGCCGGGCTGTCCTTGAGCGAGAGGCCGAGCGCGTGCAGCTTGACCTTCACCTCGTCGATGGACTTCTGGCCGAAGTTGCGGATGTCGAGCAGGTCCGACTCGGTGCGGGCAACGAGCTCGCCCACCGTGTGCACACCCTCGCGCTTGAGGCAGTTGTAGGACCGGACGGTGAGGTCCAGGTCCTCGATCGGCAGACCGAACGAGGCGATGTGATCTGCCTCGGCCGGGCTGGGGCCGATCTCGATGCCCTCGGCTTCGACGTTGAGCTCACGGGCCAGGCCGAAGAGCTCGACCAGGGTCTTACCGGCCGAAGCCAGCGCGTCCCGGGCCGTGATGGAGTTCTTGGTCTCCACGTCGAGGATGAGACGGTCGAAGTCGGTGCGCTGCTCGACACGGGTGGCCTCGACCTTGTAGGTCACCTTGAGCACCGGGGAGTAGATCGAATCCACCGGGATCCGGCCGATTTCCGCGCCGGTCGCCTTGTTCTGCACGGCGGGCACGTAACCGCGGCCCCGCTCGACGACGAGCTCGATCTCGAGCTTGCCCTTGTCGTTCAGGGTGGCGATGTGCATGTCCGGGTTGTGCACGATGACGCCGGCAGGCGGCACGATGTCACCAGCGGTGACGGTGCCCGGGCCCTGCTTGCGCACGTACATGGTGACCGGCTCGTCCTCTTCGGAGGACACGACCAGGCCCTTGAGGTTCAGGATGATGTCGGTGACATCTTCCTTCACGCCGGGGACGGTGGTGAACTCGTGCAGGACGCCGTCGATGCGGATGCTCGTGACCGCGGCCCCCGGGATGGAGGACAGCAGGGTACGACGCAGCGAGTTGCCGAGGGTGTAACCGAAGCCCGGCTCGAGGGGTTCGATGGTGAACTTCGAGCGGTTCTCCGCCACAACCTCTTCGGTCAGGGTCGGACGCTGGGAAATCAGCATGGAGATCTACTTCCTGTCTGGGCATCCACTATTTGATGCCTGATCAGTGATTGCGGGGGCCGCCGCATAGCGACCCCCACCGTTGAGCGCTTACTTCGAGTAGTACTCGACGATGAGCTGCTCGGTCAGCGGCACATCGATCTGCGCGCGCTCGGGCAGCTGGTGCACCAGGATGCGCAGGCGGCCGGGGACGACCTGCAGCCAACCGGGAACCGGACGGTCGCCGACGGTCTCACGAGCCACCTGGAACGGCAGCGTCGCGAGCGACTTCTCCTTGACATCGATGATGTCGTACTGGGAGACCTGGAAGCTGGGGACGTTCACGTTGACGCCGTTGACGCTGAAGTGACCGTGGCTGACCAGCTGACGGGCCTGACGACGGGTACGGGCCAGACCGGCGCGGTACACGACGTTGTCCAGACGCGACTCGAGCAGACGGAGCAGGTTGTCGCCGGTCTTACCCTTGAGGCGGTTGGCCTCTTCGTAGTAACGACGGAACTGCTTCTCCATGACGCCGTACGAGAAGCGAGCCTTCTGCTTCTCCTGCAGCTGCATGAGGTACTCGGATTCCTTGATCCGCGCGCGGCCGTGCTGGCCGGGCGGGTAAGGACGACGCTCGAACGCCTGGTCGCCTCCGACGAGGTCGACGCGCAGACGACGCGACTTGCGGGTGATGGGGCCTGTATAACGTGCCATTTGTTATCTGTTCCTTTCCCGCTAGACGCGACGACGCTTGGGCGGCCGGCAGCCGTTGTGCGGCTGGGGCGTGACATCGGAGATCGAACCGACCTCCAGGCCTGCGGCCTGCAGCGAACGGATCGCGGTCTCGCGGCCCGAACCCGGGCCCTTCACGAACACGTCGACCTTCTTGACGCCGTTCTCCTGCGCCTTGCGGGCAGCGTTCTCGGCAGCGAGCTGCGCGGCGAACGGGGTGCTCTTACGCGAACCCTTGAAACCGACGTGACCCGACGACGCCCACGAGATGACGTTGCCCTCGGGGTCGGTGATCGAGACGATCGTGTTGTTGAACGTGCTCTTGATGTGCGCGTGGCCGTGCGGGATGTTCTTCTTATCCCGGCGACGCGACTTCTGAGTCTTCTTCGGGCCAGCGGCCCGGCTCTTCGGAGGCATACGCTATCCCTACTTCTTCTTGCCGGCGACGGTCTTCTTCGGACCCTTGCGCGTACGCGCGTTGGTCTTGGTGCGCTGACCACGCACAGGCAGGCCACGACGGTGGCGGATGCCCTGGTAGCAGCCGATCTCGATCTTGCGGCGAATATCGGCCTGTACCTCGCGGCGCAGGTCACCTTCGACCTTGTAGTCCGAGGCTTCGATGAAGTCGCGGAGCTTCGACAGGTCGTCGTCGCTGAGATCCTTGGAGCGCAGGTCCGGGCTGACGCCCGTCTCGGCCAGGATCTGGGTGGCGCGGGTGCGCCCGATTCCGAAAATGTAGGTCAGCGCGATCTCCATGCGCTTTTCGCGCGGGAGATCAACGCCCATCAGACGTGCCATGTGGCAGGTTCCTTAATGGTTGCGGAGGTCTGCTCCCCGTCCGTCCCCCCGTGTGAAAAATGGGGGCACCGGCCTCCGTGCCGGTGGATGGCGCGCACACGTGCGTACGCGCTGGAGCTGGGAGTTCTTCTTTCGGTCAGTCCGATCAGACGATCGGTGCCCGGTGGTGCTGCATAGAACGGTCCCTCGGCAAGCCTCGGGAACGCTGTCTCAGCCCTGGCGCTGCTTGTGGCGCAGGTTGTCGCAGATCACCATGACCCGACCATGACGGCGGATCACCTTGCACTTCTCGCAGATCTTCTTGACGCTCGGATTAACCTTCACGTCAGTCCAATCTTGTATTGGCCCACACAGGTGGTGTGAACACAGTTTTTCCCCAGCCAGAGGACTGGGGAAGTCTGGGGAGCGTCCCGTTGCCGGGACACTGTGCGACGCCGCGCGCCGGTAGGGCTCGCGACGCCGTCAGGCATCACTTGTAGCGGTAGACAATCCGGCCGCGAGACAGGTCGTACGGCGACAGCTCGACGACCACGCGGTCTTCCGGAAGGATACGAATGTAGTGCTGCCGCATCTTTCCGCTGATGTGCGCGAGAACCTTGTGACCGTTCTCGAGCTCGATCCGGAACATCGCATTGGGCAGCGGCTCGACAACTCGACCCTCGACCTCGATGGCCCCGTCTTTCTTCGCCATATCCTCCGCGATCCCGGTTACGCTCAACCTGAGTTTTGATTACTCGTGCTGCTCACTCGCGACGGCCGGCCACGGCCAGCATGCATGCGAACAGTCGGCGCATAGGTGCACCGCCGCTCAAGCTTACCGGGCCGGGCGGTCTGAGGCAAAAGTGGCCCCGCACGGTACACCCCGATCGGGCCCCGTGCCGCGCTATCGGGCTGGCTTGTCGTCCACAGATCCGGGGGCCGACGGTGGGCGATCCGGGGCGGGCGCGGGCGATCCGGGGGCGTGCACCCAGAGATGAGGCGCCCACCACGTCGCCTGGGTTGTCGCGTAAACTCCACGGCGTCGGAGAAGTGGGTCGATCAGATCGGGGGACCCTGGTGAGCGAGGCGTGCCGGTGAGCCGCAACAACGACAGCCTCCCCATGTTGCCGCCGTGGCTGTCGGAGAGCGACGTCACACAGGTCGGTTACGAGGCTCCGGTCGAGAACCTGCCCCAGGACGACGAGATCGACGACGCGCCCAAACGTCGGCGCTTCATGAGCCGTGGCGACGACGCCGCACCGCGCAAGGAGAAGGGCAGGCGCCGCCGCAAGGATCGTGAAGCCGAGGACGAGGCCGCACAGCAGCAGCCCGCGCGTCCGGCCGATCCTGTCGACCAGCGACGCCCCGCCGAGCCGACCCCACAGTCCGACTGGTCCACCCAGCCTCCCGCGAACCTGATCCCCGGCCCGTCCCACCAGCAGCCACGCCGCGAAGAACCGCCGCGTCAGCATCCCGCCCACGACCAGCAGTCACCGCACCTCGAGCCGCGAGTGGGCGCCGACGGGGCGCCGTTCCAGCAGCAATCGCGCCCGCCGTCGCCACCGGAACAGCCGAGCGTGGGCCGGCAAGCTGCGCCGAATCCGCTCGCGCCGCAGACGACCGACTCGACGCCGTGGACGAACGCCCAAGGACAGTCCGCCGGTCCCCCGATGATGGAATCGGCGCCGTGGAACACCGGTCAGGCCGCGCCGACCAGCCCTGCGCCGTGGCCTACAGGTCAGCCACCCGTCGAGCACGCGCCGCTCTCCAGTGGTGGAACGCCCGCGACCGGTACGCCGCCCGCGCTGCCCACCGATCGACGTCCTGCCCCCGAAGCGACCGCGCAACCGCCGGCGAGCGCTTCACCGGCTCAGGGCGGACCGTCCGCGCAGGCGATGCCCGCACCGACCGCCGAATCTGTGGATCACGGTGCGGGCGCCCTTCCGACGCGTACCCCCGCGGCACCGTCGACCGGCTTCACTCCGTTGGGCCCGACCCAGCAACGCCCCGACCTCCCGCCGCCTCCGCCCCTGCCTGATCCCCCTGCCCGGCCGACCCAGGCCCCACCGCGCCTGACCGTCCCGCCGCAGGCGCGCACAGCCGAGCCGCAGCCGATCGTTCCAGCCCAGGAAGCCGGGCAAGCAGGCCAAGCGACTCCCCCACCGGTGCTGCCTCGCGACGCAGACGGGACGGCCGCTACCGGTGTGCCCGAATCGGGCACGACGACGGAAGGCGCAGCGCCGACGTCCGACGCGCAGCGCTCGGCGGGCGGATGGTCGATGCCCGACGAGGACCCCGCCGCGGCGACGACGCACACCGCCGAAAGCCCGGCGCAAACGCAGCAATCCTTGGACCCGTTCGCGGAGGGCGCGCTCTCATCGGCCGCCGCGGACACCTCTGAGTCGCCCTCGGCACCGGACTTCGCGGCTCCCGACCCACAGCTCAATGCCACCCGTACGCCAAGTCCCACCGGCGAATCCATGGTGCAGGACGCGCGGGTCCCGTCGAATCACGTGAGTCCCGAAGTGCCTGCGCAATCGGGCCTGGTCCCGACGGACGCCACCAGTGAACCCGAACGGCGGCCACACGCGGCGCAGGCGTCGGCGGACCACTCGTCTCCCGACGCATCCTCGGCCGCCTCGGACGCCCGATCCGCGCACAACACCGGCGAATCCGCGGCACAGCACGGATCCCCCTACAGCTCCGGCGGTTCCGCCGCTCCGCAGCAGTCCGCGGGCCAGCGCTCGCCGTACGCTTCCGGTGAGAGCGGGCAGGCTGCTACTTATCCTGCCTCGCAATATGATTCGGTGCCCGGCGATCCCACTCCGATCGTGCCCACCCATGCACCGGACGGACGGACCGAGGTATCGCGGTCCGATGATCCTCGGCTGCAGAGTCGCGCGACCGGCGCTGAGCACGGTCAGGCGAGTCGCCACGGGGGAACGAGCCCGGCGGAGCAGGCGCACAGTGGGCAACCCGGTTACCGCGCGGGCGAATTCGTGCACGCGGCCGATCCGGTGTCGCCGTATCCGCGCCCCGACGGCACCCCAGCACAGCATCAGCAGTCCGACGGCTTGCCCACCTACGGGCCCGATGGCGTCGCTCAGCGGCCCGACGGTGCCGCGCAGCAGCGTGGGACCGACGTCGCGCCCGCGCAGCAACAGCAGCCCGATGGCGGCCCCGCTCCGCAGTACCAGCAGTCGAATCCGGCCGCGCAGCAACAGTTCCTACCGAACGGTCCGTCGCAGCCCTATCAGCCCGACGGCACTGTTCCGCCGCAACCGCCTGTCAACGGCCCCGGCCCGCAGTACCTGCCCGACGGCACCCCGGCACCCCAGTACCTGCCCGACGGCACCCCGGCACCGCAGTACCAGCAGCCCAACGGCCCGCACTTCCAGCCGGACGGCACCCCGGCACCGCAGTACCGCCAACCCAACGCCCCCGGCCCGCAGTTCTATCCGGACGGCACCCCCGCGCAGCAGTACCAGCAGCCCAATGCTGCCCCGCAGTACCAGCAACCGGGCAACTACCAGCAGGGCGGGCAACAGCCCTACGGCCAACCCGGTTGGGGCGCACAGCCACAGGGCTACCAGCCTTCACTCGACGACGTCCCGGTCAAGCGGGCCAAGAAGGCGCCCGGCAGCGGTTGGCGCAAGGCCGTGCACCACGTGTCCGGCGGCGCCATCAACCCCGGCATGTCCGCCGAGGAACTGCGCCTGCAAGAACTCGTGGCCCGCATCCGTCAACCCGTGCGCGGCGACTATCGCATCGCGGTGCTCTCACTGAAGGGCGGCGTCGGCAAGACGACCACCACCACCGGTCTCGGCTCGATCTTCGCCTCGATTCGTGGCGACCGGGTCATCGCCGTCGACGCCAACCCCGACTTCGGCACGCTGTCGCAACGGGTCGCCATCCAGACCCGCTCGACGGTGCGCGACCTGCTGCTCGACCCGTCGATCCAGCGCTACTCCGACGTCCGCAGGCACACCTCCCAGGGCTCGAGTCGCCTGGAAGTCCTTGCCAGCGAACGCGATCCGGCCGCGTCGGAAGCCTTCAACGACGAGGAATACCGGGCTGTCGCCCGCATTCTGCAGCGCTTCTACAACATCATCCTCACCGACTGCGGCACCGGCCTGATGCACTCGGCGATGAGCGGGGTCCTCGATCTCGCCCATTCGCTGGTGCTGATCTCCTCGGCCGCCATCGACGGCGCGCGCAGCGCCGCCGCGACCCTGGACTGGCTGTCGCTGCACGGGCACGACCACCTGGTCCGCAACGCGGTGGTCGTCATCAATCTCCCCCGCGAGGGCTCACCCAACGTCGGCGTCCAGCAGCTGCGCGAGTACTTCCTGTCTCGCTGCCGTGCCGTTCACATCATCCCCTTCGACGAACATCTGTCCGAAGGCGCCGAGATCGACCTGCACCGACTGCACAAGTCCACCAAGCGCGCCTATGTCGAACTGGCGGCGACGGTGGCCGACGAGTTCGGCGTCCATCACCACCGCCTCGGCTGATTCGCACGACGAAGCCACGCCCGCGAGCCTTACCGCGGGCGTGGCTTCGACGATCGAAGGGACCGGGTCACCACTCCGGCAGTCTGCGTCGCCCGGCGAGCACATCGCGCACCAGATCGTCGTAGGCGTCGGCCAACTCGGCCAGGTGGTGCCACGCGCAGTGCAACATCTCGTCGTTGGCAGCCATCGTCATCAGCGCGTGGTGGGCTCGCACCGACGCCTCGGCCATGCGGTCGATGACCGCGCCGACGGTCTCGGTGTGCAGCGACGCGCCGAGTCGGTGCTGCGGTATTCCGCGCAGCACCCAGTCGTCGATCGCCAGCACCAGTTCGGCACGGCGACAATCGATCTCGCGTAGGACCTCCGGGTCGGTATCGACCCGCCCGCCGCGCCCGACCACACGCTTCTCGTGCAGCACAGCCAGATCGCGCGCGAACCACAGCAGCGGTCCACCGACCACCCGATGCCCGCGACACGCCCGAACGAGAATGTCGGACATAGGTAAGAGACCGGTAGCGGGCGGAAGCCCGGCGGTATCGACACTTCGCACTGTGTCGGGGAAAGCCATTACAACTGTAGAACTCTCCGAACCAGCCACGTTGCCTCGCCGTCATCGCCGCAGAGCACCGGATCAGGACGTTCATTACAATAAACCTCGCAAGCTCTCTGTCAAGCATTACTCGGCCGTAGGTAACCGATACGAGTACACTTCGTTACCTGCACGACCTACCGAGGAGCATGATGGCGGACGGTCCGACCTATCTCCGGATCGCGAACCTTCTCCGTGAGGAGATCCACGCGGGCACATGGAAACCGGGCGACCGGTTACCGAGCCACTCCGAGCTCGCCGATCAGATGCAGGTCTCGATCACCACCTCCCGCAACGCGATTCAGGTGCTGGTCGCGGAAAATCTGGTCTACACAGCGACTTCCCGCGGCACCATCGTGCGAAACCAGGAAGTGCTGGAGTCGGTGGTCACCGACCACATCCGGCGGGATCGGCCGCGGTCCTCGCACGACATCTTCGAAGAGACCGCGCGCGCGGCCAATCGCGAACCGGCCAAGCAGTTCAGTACCAGAATGGAACCGGCGAACGCCGAAGTCGCGCGCTGGCTCGGTGTCGCCGCCGATTCCTGGGTGCTGGCCCGCACGGTGGTGCAGTACCTGGACAACGAACCGTGGTCGTGGGAGGTCAGTTTCTACCCCCGCGACCTGGCCGAAGCCGCGGGCATCGACTCCCCCCGCGACATCCCCGAGGGCACCACCCGCCGCCTGGCCGACCGCGGCTACGGCGAGACCGCCCACCGCGACACCGTGCTGGCCCGCGCCGCCACCGCCGAAGAAGCGGCGGTGCTCGGCGTGGCCACCGGCACCGTCCTGCTCGATCACCTGCGCATCGGCGCCAACCACGAACGCGTCACCCGCGCCACCCGACACCGCTCCCTCGCCGGTCGCAACCAGCTGGCCTATCAGCTCGGCGACTCCACGGGCACCGCCGTCATCGCCCGCACGCTGGGCATCGCACCCAGGCCGGCCGTCGCGTTGTCATGACGGTGCGCCTGCGCCCGGCCACCCTGGGCGACCTGCCGCTGATCTGCCGCCTGCGCGTCCAGCGCACGTCGTGGCTGACGGCACGCGGGTCGGACCAATGGACGGTGGCGGGGCGCGGGCGACCGATCGAGATCTTCGCCGGCGCGGTGGGGCGGGCGCTGGATCGGGGTGAGACGTGGATCGCGGAGGTCGACGGCGAGCCCGCGGGGACGATCACGGTGAATCACCGGGCGGATCCGGGGTTGTGGTCGGCCTGGGAGCTGGCCGAGTCGGTGATCGTGCACTTCATGATCGTCGACCTGCGGTTCGCCGGGCGCGAGGTCGGGCACGGAATGCTCGCCCACGCCGCGCGGCTGGCCGTCCAGAAGCACCGGGATTGGGTCCGCCTCGATGCGTGGACCGCCAATCGTCAACTCCACGACTATTACCGCCGCGCCGGCTTCAGCCTGGCCCGGATCGCCGACCCACTGACCACCGGGCCTTCCTGCGCCCTGTTCGAACGCCGCACCGACAGCTGGTGTGGGCCGACGGTCCACCGGCCTGCCCATCGTCGTTCCGGCGGGCCGGGCCTGCCACTGATGGACCGCTTCCCCGGCTAACGGATCTGCTACACCGGTGGCAGGTCGGCGATGTGGACGAGTTCGATGCCCTGGCTGCGCGAGATCAAGGTGCCGCGGCCGGGCGGCATCTTGCTCGGGCGAACGTCGCCGATCAGCTTTCCTTCATCGCGCGATCCGCTCATGATCAACGACTGGACCGACAGGTTCTTCATCGCCCCGAGTACCGGGTCGTAGAGCGCGCGCGACGCACCGCCGATGCGGCGGGTGACGACCAAGTGCAGGCCGATATCGCGAGCCTGCGGCAAGTACTCGAGCAGCGGTGCGAACGGGTTGACCGAACCGGTGACCACCATGTCGTAGTCGTCGACGACGACATAGATCTCCGGGCCCGACCACCAGCTGCGTTCGCGCAGTTGCTGCTGGGTGATGTCGGAACCGGGGATTCGCTTGGACAGATAGCCCGCGACCTCGGCGATCATCGGCCCACAGGTCTGCGACGAGGTCGAGTAGCCGGCCAGTTGGTCGCCCTCGAGCACCCCGAGCATGGTGCGCCGATAGTCGATCATGATGATCCGCGCCTCGGACGCGTCGGACTGTTCGGCGATACTCATCACGATGTTGCGCAGCAGCGTGGTCTTGCCGCACTCCACATCGGCGAAGGCCATGAAGTGCGGTTCGAGGCCGAAATCCAGGATCAGCGGCTGCAATTCGGATTCGCCGAGACCGACGACGACCTTGGTGCGGTCGAGCGTGACCCCCTGCTCCTTGGCGGCCGCGACGACCTCATCGCGCGGGAAGCTCAGCGGCAGCATGCGCACCTGCGGGGCGTGGCGGCCCGGATACAAGGCCACGAGTTCCTCGCGCGCCTTGGTGACGCCGTCGGCGACCGTGGACGGGTCGGAGTCGGAGTCCAAGCGGGGCAGCGCGATCAGCATGTGCAGCTGCTCGCGCGTGAGACCGCGACCGGGTTTGCCGACCGGTACCTGGTGCGCGGTGCGGCGATTCATTTCCGAGTCGCCGGGATCGCCGAGGCGAAGCTCGAGCCGGGTGCCGACCTGGTCTTTGACCACCGGCCGGATCTCAGCCCAGCGGGAGGCGCCGATCACCAGGTGGACGCCGAAGGAAAGACCCTGGGTGGCAATGGCGTTGATGTGCGGTTCGAGGACATCGAATTCCTCGCGGATCGCGCTCCAGCCGTCGATCACCAGGAACACGTCACCGAACTGGTCGGCAGCCAGCAGGTCACCGGGCGGGGCGGTGGTCCCGTTGATCTGCCTGGCCTCGAGCGCGGAGAACTTGCGGCGGCGGAACTCGGCCATCGACTCGATGCCCAGCTCGGCGAACCGCTCCTCGCGCTGGCGCATCAGGCTGGTGAGCTCGGCGATGGTGCGGCGCACCCGATCACCGTCGAGTCGACCGGCGACCGAACCGACGTGCGGAATCCCGACCAGACCGGCCATACTGCCGCCACCGAAATCGAGGCAGTAGAACTGCACCTGCTCGGGGGTGTGCGTGGCGGCCGCGGCCAGAATGATCGTGCGCAGCGTGGTGGACTTGCCCGACTGCGGGCCACCGACCACCGCGACATTGCCTTGTGCGCCCGCGAGATTGATGGTGAGCACGTCACGACGCTGTTCGTAGGGCTTGTCGATGACGCCGATCGGCATCCAGAGCTGGCCGTGCCGGTTCACCGGCGAACGCCAGTCCGGATCGGGCAGCAGCATGTCGGCGGTCGGCGATTCCTCCAGCGGCGGTAGCCACACCTCGTGGGCGGGCCTGCCGTGTCCGGTGAGTCGCTTGACCACCACGTCGAGCAACGAGTCCGGGATGCCCTCCTCCGCGGCGGGGCCGCTGGGCGGCGGCGGGGGAAGTTCCGGCCTGCCGCGCAGGATCGGGTCGGTCTCCTCCAACTCCGGCTCGACCTCGACCGCCTCGACGGGGGCCGCGGTGAACACGACGGGCCGTTGCCCGCCCATGGGGGCGCCGTCGTCGTCGATGACGGTGCCGACCGGTGCGACATAGGAACCCGAGACGTAGCTGGCGTTGAACCGAAGTGGCTCGGACGCATCGCTTTTCAGGTAGCCCGCGCCGGGCACGCTGGGCAGGTGGTAGGCATCGGTGATGCCGAGGACCGCGCGCGATTCGTTGGCCGAGAAGGTGCGAAGGCCGATCCGGTAGGACAGGTGCGATTCCAGACCGCGCAGCTTGTTCTCTTCGAGGCGCTGCGAGGCCAGCAGCAGATGCACGTGCAGTGAGCGGCCGAGTCGGCCGATCATCACGAACAACTCCGCGAAATCCGGTTTCTGCGAGAGCAGTTCGGAGAACTCGTCGACCACCACGAACAGCGCGGGCAACGGATCGAGCGGAACGCCTGCCGCCCTGGCTTTCTCGTAGTCGGTGACGTTGGCGTAGTTGCCCGCCGAGCGCAGCAACTCCTGGCGGCGGTTCATCTCACCGGCGAGCGCGTCCTTCATACGGTCGACCAGCGAGAGCTCGTCCTCGAGGTTGGTGATCACGGCTGCGACGTGCGGCAGCGAGTCGAGACCGAGGAAGGTCGCGCCACCCTTGAAGTCGACCAGCACCAGGTTGAGCGCGTCCGGCGAATGCGTGGTGACCAGCGAAAGAACCAGGGTGCGAAGGAATTCGGACTTGCCGGAACCGGTGGCGCCGATGCACAGGCCGTGCGGGCCCATGCCGTTCTCGGCCGATTCCTTGATGTCGATCTCGACCGGCGTGCCGTCGGGTGTGATACCGATCGGCACCCGCAGGCGTTCGCGCGCGGTGCGCGGTCGCCACACCCTGGCCGGGTCGATCTGGGCGGCGTCGGGTATGCGCAACAGGGCCATCAGGCCGGGATCGCTGGTGGTGCCCTCCCCCAGGCTGACGATCTGCGCGGCCGTGGCGAGCCGGTAGCGGGCCAGCGAGCGCGCGAAGGCCGCCGCCTCGGCCGGGCTGACCTCGTCGGCGGTGGCGAACCGTTCCACCCCGGCGGCGCTGCGCGCCGACACCACGCCGTCGGCGACGACCAGTTGCAGACCGCGACGCGCCGCGAGCCCGTTCTCGGGCGCGGTCAGGTCGAGCACGGTCACCGAATCGAGGCCGGATTCGCTGATGGTGCGTTCGTTGCCGCTGATATAGCCGTCGTCGATCACGACAACCAGGTGCAGCCTGCCCTGGGTCGGCTGCGGATTGCGCATGAACCGGCCGCGTTCCATCAGCTCTGTCTGCAACGCGGACTCGAGCTCGCCCAGCGAGGTGTACATCATCCGCGCCGAGCCCAGCCCGTCTCGCACCGACGGATGTTGCACGTGTGGAAGCCATTTGGCCCAGGCCCAGTGCGTGTCCGGATCGGCGCAGACGATGGCGACGACGAGATTGTCCGGCCCGTGGAAGGTGGTCAGCTCCATCAGCATGGCCCGCACCAGTTCGCGGCCCTCGACGACGTCGCCGCCGATGTTGATCGCGGGGAAAGCACGCAGCGAGACCGCGGTCGGCAGTTCGTGCACCACCGAATGGGTGCGAACGAAACGGCGCAGCGCCACCGTCGACACCGGCTCCAGGTCTTCCAGCGGTCCGGTTTCGGGCCTGGCCAGTTTGGTGGCGAGGCGGTGGCTGCCGACGCCGACTCGCACATGCCCGAAGTCGGGGTCGTTGGGGCGGCGCTCCCACATCCGCCTGCTGCCGATCAGCGAGGGCAGGTCGGCGGGTTCGGGATGACTCCAGCCGAGCGTCTCCAACTGTTTGATGCCGGTGGTGCGCACATCCTTGCGTACCTGGTCGAGATACCGGAAGTAGTCCTTGCGTTCCTCGTTGAGCTCGACGGCGCGCTTGGGGCCGCCGCCGCGCATGCCCGCCATCATGCCGACCATCGACATCAGCATCATCATCGGGAACATCATCATCATCGGATTGGCCAGCAGATTGCGGCCCATCGTGACCATCATCGCGATCATGCCGACTACCGCGACCACCATGATGATGGGCATCAGCTTCATCATCAGCGGCGACGGGATGGCGCGCTGGATCTCCGGCGGCGGGGTGAGCGCGACTTCACCGCCCGGTGCGCGCGGCGGCGCGATCCGGGGGCGACGGACGAAACCTTCGGTTGCCATCGATGCCTCTACTACTCGAATTCCTGGTTCAGGTCGGCGCTGCGGCGGCGGAACGGAAAGCCGAACGCGGCGCCGATTCCCAAGGCGGCCAACAACGTCAGCGAACCGGCGATCGCGACCTGTCGCGGTCGGGGATCCGGCTCCGGCGCCGCGTACGGTTCGGCGATCGGATGGCCGAGGTCGGCGCCCGCGCTCGGCGGCTCGGCCGACAACGGCGCGGTGAGCGCGGCGAGCGGGTCTATCAGGCCCGCCCCGATGGCGTCGTCGCGCCCGCGACCCGGGGCGTGTGCGGTACGGGTTATCCGGTCGATCACCTGCTGCGCGGTCAGCTCCGGATAGCGGGACCGGATCAGCGCGGCCAATCCGGCGACATACGGTGCGGCGAAACTGGTTCCGTCGATCGGCTGCACGCCCTCCATCGTCTGTACGCCGTCGACGAGCCCGGTGCCGCCGGGCTTGCTGTCCAGCGACACGATGTTGCGCCCGATCGCGGCCGCCCCGACCCACGGCCCACGCAGCGACAACGCCGAGGGCTGGCCGGTGGTGTCGACCGAGCCGACCGACAGCACGTAGGGCGCGAACCAAGCCGGGGACGCGACTGTGGTCACCGAATTCCAGCCCGAGCCCTCGTTCTGGTTTTCACACGGCCCGCCCTGCTCCACATTGCCCGCGGCCGCTACGACCACCACATTGCGGTCGTAGGCGTACTGCACAGCGGCGCCGAGCGCGCCGTCGGCGGTGTTGGTACCGGCTGCGGTGCAGGCTACTTCGGAGATATTGATCACGGTGGCGCCCAGGTCGACCGCGCGGACGACGGCCGCGGCGAGGGTGAGCACACTGCCGTAGCCGTCGCTGCGCAGCGCACCGTCCTCCTTGACCGCGCCCTGCCGGTCCTTGCGGTCGTAGGCGAGGCTGAGCTGGCGGATGGCCAGGATCTCCGCGTCCGGGGCGACACCGACGAACGCGTCGTCGGGTGAGGGACGGGCGGCGATGATGCCCGCCACCAAGGTGCCGTGGCCGTCGCAGTCGACGGTGCCGTCGGAATCGCTGACGTAGTCACCGCCCGCTTGCAGCGCGGGCAGGCGCGGATGCCGGTTGACGCCGGTGTCGATCACGGCCACCTTCTGCCCCGCACCCCGGCTGAACTGCCATGCCGATGGCAGGTCCAGGACCTGCTGCGACATCGGCGGTTCGACCGGCACGCTACCGCGCAGCACCGGTTCGGCACACAGTTCGCGCTGCTCGGTCGGTTCCAGCGGCGCCGGTCTACCGCTCAGCGCCACCGCGGCGCCGAGCGCACCGGGATCGATCCGCGGTGGGGCGATCGCGCTCGCGGGCATCGGGAAGCCGGCGACCGTGCCGAGCACGGTCGCCGCACAGGTGAGCCGCAGCACCGCCCGCCGCATGGCTGCGACGGTCATATGTTGCGAGCGGTCGAGTACACATCCATGACCCAGAGGGCGAGCGGGATCATCGTGATGATCAACAAGTACTCGAAGATCTCGATCATCCGTCTCGTCACCGGGGTCACTTCGACATGGGGTCCGATGACGCCGAACCCGACGACACCGCCCGCCGTCGCCAGCAACAGCCCCACCGCGAGGAATTCGAGTGAATCGTGGCCGAGACCGAGGCCGGTCAGCAGCAGGAGCATGGTGAGCGCGCCCGCGGTGATCAGCGTGGCGGCCTGCACCAGGTCGGCGTAGGACCGACCGCGCAGACACAACACGATCGCCGCCACCGCCGCGAGGGCGACGCCGCCGGAATGGTACGAGCCGAACGGGTCGGCCGCGCCGATGGCGCCGATCATCGCGGCCAGCGCACAGGCGACGACGAGACCGGTCTGGATCTGATTGGCGACCCTGGCACGTTCACCGAGTCCGGCGGCCGAGGGCAGCGCGATCGCGCCGACCGCACCGACGCCCTCGATGGTCGGGCGCTGTTCGTGATCGGCGGGGTCGATCGCCCCGCCCGCGGTCGGTACCGGCGGAATCGGCAGCCGGGCCGTCACCGCGGCCAGACGCGGCACCGACGACAGCAGTATCACCGCCGCGACGAGCACCCCGGCGAACAGCTTGGCCAGCCCCGGATGCCAGATCAGGTAGACCGCACCGGCCACCGCACCGAACACGCTGACCGTGATCGCGGCGGCGAACAAGCCTGCTCCGATCCCGGTGACCCGATACCCGACCACCGCGCCGACCAGCAGCACCACGCTGCCGAGCAACACATGGCCCGCGCCGAGTTGCCCTGGCACCACCAGCGCACCACCGCCGAACAGCAGCAGCAGCGCGTCGAGCGAAAGCCAGTTCGCGGTAATCGAATCCGTGAATTTTCGCGCGGCGATCCCGGCTGCCGCCGACGCGGCGATCCCGGTGCCGAGCAGCGCGAACGCGGGGGCGAGCGGATCGGTGTCGGCGCGCGAGACGATCAGCAACGCGAGCGCGGCGACGATCGAGACGGTAGCCAGCACCAGCCCGGTCCAGCGGGCCGCGGAACCGGACCAGCCGCGGAACTCCCCTGCGGTGAGCCGGGATACGGCATCGATGACGTCGTCGAACAGCGCGGGCGACTCTTTGCGGGTCACCGGGCTGAGCACCAGCAGCTCACCGTCGTAGACCTCGGCCTCGGTGAGCGTGCGGCTCGGCGCGAGCGGGTCCTGGCCGAGTCGCGCCAGGGTCCAGTGCTGGGCGCGAACCGGGGCAGAGTCCTCGTCGCCGTCGGGCAAGCGTGGATCCCGCGAGCGGATCAGCGCCACCAGATCACCGATGAAGCCGGCGATGGGAACCGTGGCGGGCAAACCTATGTCGAGCTGCGTATCACCCCCGATCACTGAAACTCGGCATAGTTCGGGCTCATTGCCTAACAACGTCGACACCAGTGATGAACTCTCAGTCGTAGCTGAC